>JABCSY010000061.1 GCA_018238625.1 Promethearchaeota archaeon | reverse complement strand
ATTAAAGAGAAATTAAAAGAATTAAATCTATAATCTATTTTATTTTTCAGATAATCTATAACAAATAAAATGTATTTGTATTCTGAGTCCTGAATTATATTATTAAAGATTTAATTCCTTTAACCTCGCTTTAATAGAATCCACTCTTTCAGGAGTTAGATCGTAAATTTTCCAAAAGATGAGTAAGGTTAAAAAAGTACATATCAATGGGATCAGAGCCAACGTAAATCTTATTCCCCATTGTGCCAGTTCTGATTGTAATTCAGCATTTTCAACAAAACCGGTGGTTTTATGAATTATCGTAAACATAATTGACTGGGCAACAATCGAAAAACTAACGAAAAAGCCTCGTATTCCCATATAAATTGATTCGTTACGTTCTCCTGTAAGTACCGCAATCTCGTCAAGAACATCGGCGTTAATAGGCATCGTTAAAGTCGTCCAGAATCCTGCTAAGCAAAAACCGAAGATAAAAGCACTAATGGAGGCGAAAAACAAATCGCTAACAAATAACAGAAATATTTGGGAGCCAATTAAAAAAACGCAAGTAATCAAAAATGTTTTACGATTGTTGTTTATTTTGTTTCCCAATTTTGTCCACACAGGCATAGAAATAACAGCTCCGGCTATATATAAAAGACTTATTAGCGCAATTGTTATCGCTGGTGCGTTAAAAATATATTTTACGGCGTAAGGGAAAGCAGCTCCAACGCTTTGCATTATAATTAGATTTAAAAACATTACAATAGTAAGAACAGCAAGATTTCGCTGTTTTATAGCAAACTTCAATGTTTTAAAAAATGTTTGATTCGGATTGGAATTCTGTCGCGTTAAATATTGTTTAATTTGATTTTTATCTTCACGGATACCGGGGATGGTAAGTAACATCACGATCCCTGCAATAACCATGGAAACTAGAGCCATAACCGCGTAAGAAGCTATATCGTTAAATTGAATTACCAGAGCAGGAAGAACGCTACCAAATCCAGAGGCAATAAACGAGATGCCACCAATTATACCAGACGCTTTTCTTCTCTCTAAATCAGAACGAAATTTTTTAGGAAATAAAGATGTGTAATTTACTCCAAAAATAGTAAAAAAGAAGTTATATAAACAAAGGAAAAGAGCAAACCATAGAAAAATTACCCATTGCGCACTTTGTGGATTAAATAGGGGTGGAGAATATATAAAATATAAACAAAAAAAACATGGAAATACTGAAATCAAAATCCACGGGAAATGGCGTCCCCAACGACGCGTCAAACGCGTAGAGCGATTGGTATAATACCCTATAAGAGGCGAATTGAGCGCACTCCACACAGCATAAATTAAATACCCTAAAGTAATTAACCAACCGTCTAAACCAACTTCAATCTCGTAGAAAAAAAATAACCAACTGCCGAATACAGTACTTACAAACTCTGTTATAAAATTACCACCGCTAAACAACAGAATCTCGATTCTACTATGCTTTGAAAAGCTTTCTGAAGACATAATATTACTTTTATTGCTATTTGTTCTACTTAATTTTTGGACTTAGCATTTTTAATTTTATTAGAAAATATTTTCTAGTTTAATAAGTCAACGATATAACTAAATACTCAGTAACGAGATTTTTTCTACAAAATTTATACATCCAAAATGATAATTTGAGAAAACTAATCAAAGGTTGCTAAAGAAATTCATTAAGGTTCCTATTTCGAAAACGCTTTTCTACGCCATTTTTCATCCCTGGTAACTTAAAACAATGGTCCGGGATCATCCTTTTAAAGTAAGGTTGGTTTTCTCGTTCAGATATGAATTGTGATTTGTATAGCGTTTCGAAGATTTCTTCACCAGAAAATTGAATATCATCAAAATATGGGATAAAGGGGCGATTAATACTAATTTTTTCTACAGCATTTTTCAAAGGAGATTTAATTTCACGAATCAATCCTTTTTCGTCTATTACACCAGTTTTATGGGTGTGTTCGTTATACAAACAGATTACACATTGTGGCCACCTATTATGAAAATAATTTAAGATAAGATCAATCACTCTATGCTTAAGTTGTACAACTCCGAATAGCACACCACGATTATTTATTTCTGTTCGAGCGAATTGCTTCGCACGATACGCTTCAGTAGACACTTCTCGCATCATTCGGTTAATTTTTTTTGCTACTGGAGTTCCTGAATTGCGTAAAATTACTTCTGGAAGCTTCTTGATTTGTTGCATTAGAACAGGAGAAAACTCAGAATGGCGTGGAAGATTACGGACCAATTCTTCGCGTGAATATCCTTTTGCGCGTCCAATAACTTCTAACGGATCCCGACTATTTGTTTTCTTTCTCATTAGATTTCACTCTGTAAAATTGTGCTACTATTAAGATCAATAAAAGTAGAAAGAGTAGTTTGCTTCTGGCCGTTTATCAAGAGGTACGGGTCAGCTCGCTTTAACACCACGCCAACAGATTTAAGATCTTGCCTGCGTTTAAACGAAAATTTTTTAGCTCGCAAATTAATTATCCGCTTAGCGGAAATTGGCCCAATTCCAGGAACGCGGAGTAATTCTTGGTATGACGCTTGGTTTGGATCTACTGGGCCACGATCCTTAAAATACTCTCTTGCTAAGTGAACTTTGGGATCTCCTTCGGGTAAATTACCATCATCGGTCAATACTTCTTTCAAATCTTTCAATTTATAATGATAGATTCGTAATAACCAATCGCTTTGATATAATCTATGTTCTCTCGCTAACGAAGCTGCTTGTTTACCTGCTAACGGTGTACCTTCAATTGGAATGAACGAAGAAAAATACGCACGCCTCAAATCAACTTCTTTGTATCCCCAATCAATTCGTTTAAGCAGGTCGTAATCGCTTTCACTTTCTGCAGCCCCTACTACAAATTGCGTGGTCTGTCCACTATTGAGAATTGGAGCACCATCCCATCGAAATTTTTTATACCCATTTTCCCGTCGACCTTTAATCATGTTTTCTTGGTATCTCAATTGATTGTCTTGTTTTAAATCTTTCAAGATTTTGAGAGTTTCTTCATTATGTCTGATACGGATCTGCTTTAACCAGCGTTGGCGAGTTATAATATCGTTGTAATAATCTTTCTGTTCTGCGATTTCAGCCAAATGATCTTTAGTGGAAGCTTCCGAATTAATTGAAATACGATCAGATAGAGATATCGCCTCTTTAAGGAGATACTTACTCACACCTGGTAAACACTTGAAATGCACGTATCCACCAAAGTTATATTTGAAACGAAGTAGTCGAACTACTTCCAACATTTCTTCGGTTGTTTCATCGGCGCTACCACAAACTCCAGATGAAATGAAAACTCCTTCCACCACGTTCATCGAATAGAGTTTCATAAATGTGCGAGCGTATTCCTCTGGTGTAAAACTCATACGGTGCTTACAACTATTAGTAAAGCAATATTTGCAATTGTAGATGCATTTATTAGTGTATAGAGTTTTGAAAAGACTCACGCATCGACCATCAGGTGTATAGCTGTGGCAAACTCCCGCACTTGCCGTAGCTCCAATCCAATTTTTTGAATCTCCAAAAAGTTTTGGATATTTTTCGGTGCGACTGGAAGCGGTACTAGCACAAATATCATATTTTGAATTTGCTCCCAAGACTCGAATCTTTTCTAAAGTAGACGGCACTTAAATCATCAGTTAAATAAAACTTAATTTTTAATGAAGTGTATAAATCTATCTCTTGATGTTTACTATATAAATCGAGGGGTATATTGAATTTTTAAAATTAATCAATAAAAGTAATAAAACCAATAGGATTAAAATGAAATTTTTAATTATTTAATACATTAAATCCTATTAATAAAAATGGAAATTAGTAAATAAGACCTGATTATAATGCCTAAATATACTGGAGGAGAAATAATCGCCAAATATCTGATTGAAGAAGGTGTAAAATATGTTTTTGGGATACCTGGGCATGGTTGCTTAGCGTTCGTGGATGCGTTATTCCAAAACAAAGATACAATTACATTGATCCAACCCAAACAAGAGATGAGTGGCGTTCATATGTCAATAGGATACTTTAGAGTCACTTCTCAACCATTATGCGTATTTACATCGATTGGTCCCGGGGCAATTAACACCGCCATTGGTCTTGCTGATGCATTCGTAGATAGTTTTCCTGTACTCTGCATTACTGGAAATACTCACACACACATGCGAGGCAAGGGAGTACTTCAAGAGATTGAAAGAAATAGAGATTCTAATATGCCTCGAATATTGGAGCCTGTTGTTAAACGTTCTTGGCAAGTAAGCGACGTAAAACAATTACCTACCGTCATGCAAAGAGCTTTTAATCAAATGATGACTGGTAGAATGGGACCAACTGTCATTGATCTTCCTATGGATGTTCAGGCGGATGCTATTAATGTTGAAATACCCAATCCTTTGGAAAGAAGGGCATGTGGAAAAATATTAGGTGCTCCAGAACAAATTAAAAAGGCAGTAGAATTATTAAAAAAAGCAAAAAGACCAGTTCTATTGTTAGGTGGAGGCGCGGTTACAGCAGACGCTTGCGACGAAGTTAAAGAAGTAGCAGAGAAACTTGGTGCTGCTGTCGTCGTTACAATGATGGGTAAAGATGCATTTCCAAACGATCACAAACTATTCGCTTGGAGCACTGGTAGCAAAGGGACTACCGTTGGATTGAAAATGACTTCAACCGCAGATGTGCTTCTATCTATAGGTTGTCGATTTGCCGACGAAACTGCTAGCTCCTACAGGGATGGCGTAAGCTTTTCGGTTCCGCCAACAAAATTAATACAAATCGATATCGATCCACACGAAATTGGCAAAAATTATCCTGTCGCAGTTGGAGTAGTAGGAGACGCTAAAGCGTGTTTGCGTCAAATTATTGAAGAATTTGGCGATTACTCAAGAAATTACGAAAAAACAGATTATTTTAAAGAAATACAAAAAGAAAAGAAAAAATGGTTCGCCTTTCTTGACGAGCATCGAGACGATTTAAAAGTACCGGTAATGATTTCAACCGTTTTAAGGGAAATAAGAAAGTTTTTCGATAGAGACGCAATAATTGTAACTAGCTCAGGTAACGTACAGGCCCAAATGATCCAAGAGTTAGAATTTTACGAGCCTAAAACTTGTATTACCGCGGGAGGATTTTCTACAATGGGATATAGCGTTCCAGCCGCAATTGGCGCAAAACTAGGTTCAATAGATATAGGAAAACCTAATCGTCAAGTCGTAGCGCTCGTAGGCGACGGCGATTTGATGATGACGATTTCGGAGCTATCTGTAGCAGTTCAATTAGGATTAACTAACATCTTCTTTATAGTCTTAAATAATCACGGTTGGATTGCTATCAAGGATCTTCAGCAAGCAGCGTTTGGCGAAAATCGAGGTTACGGCACTAGTTTTTACGATGAAAATGGAAATACCTATTCTCCCGATTTTGCAAAAATAGCTGAGGGTTTTGGATGCTACTCTGAAAAGATTTCTAAAAAAGAAGAAATTCTTCCCGCACTGGAGCGAGCTAGCAAATCAAATAAGCCTGTAGTTATAGAGATCCTTATAAATAGAGACTATCCCCACACCGGAAGCCCTGCATGTGGTTGGTGGGATGTACCAATTCCACATTATCTAACCGATCGTAGATTGAAGTACGATGAAGAAATAAAAGGAGAAAAATTATAAATTTTTCTATTATTATATAACCTTTGTTTAATGTTGATCCTTGAATTTTTCAGAGGCAGGCTCTCCACCAATTCCCCAATGAGTCTTTGGGATTTCGTGAACAATTACTTCTACAGCGTGTTGGGGGACGCCTAAGTCAACAAAGACTTTGGTTATGTTTTGAATTACAGTTTTAACCCTTTCATCTCCAAAGCCCTTCCAAATATTTACATGAATAATTGGCATTTTTTCACATCTAACTTGTATTATTATGTGATATGATTCAACCTTTTTATTTTACTTTTTTTCTTAAAAATAAAAAAAAAAAGAAATTTAATAACCAATTATTATATTGAGTGAGAATTGTTATGAAAGATTTTTTAGAATTATTTGAAGAAAAAAGTATTGATTACATACAATTTCAATTTACCACGATTTTAGGGGGATTTAAGTGTGTTGAATTTCCAGCAAAAATCTGGGAAGATATGAAAGAGGGGGCTGGTATTGACGGGTCTAGTCTTGGTTTTTTAAAAGCAGAGCAAAGCGACATGAAAATCGTGCCAGATTTAAACACGTTTGCGATACTTCCATGGAATCATAGGGTGGGGAGATTTATTTGCGATATAACCGACAATAAAGGAATTGCTTATCCTACATGCCCAAGAGGGATATTAAAGAGAATCTTAAGTGAGGCAAATTCTAAGGGCTATGAATTTCTAACGAGACCAGAATTAGAATGGTATTTACTATCAAACGATCGAGAATTTACTGATATTGGTGCTTACATGGATATGCCTCCTAAAGATTCATTTCACGAATTGCGACGTAAGATAACCGATGATATGATTAGTATGGGTATTGAGCTCAAAACTATTCACCACGAAGTTGGACCGAGTCAACACGAAGTAGAATTTGTAGCTAACAATGCGTTATGTCAAGCTGATAATGTCCAAACAGCAAAAAAGATAGTACAATTCGAATCGTATTGTGAAAATCTAATTTCTACATTCATGCCAAAACCATTTCCGTTAGTGGCAGGAAGTGGTTTACATATTCATCAATATTTAGTTGATAATGGGAAGAATGTATTTGCTGATGCTGACACAGGTGTCAGCGACATCCTCCGCTACTATATCGGGGGGATTCAAAAGCGTGTAGACGCTATATCTGCCATTTTAAATCCTATCACAAATTCTTACAAGCGACTTATTCCTAATCACGAAGCGCCAGTTTATGTGTCTTGGGGGGTAGGTAATAGAACTGCTTTAATTCGCGTGCCAGGATACGAAAAATCTGCTAGGGTAGAATATCGCGCTGGTGATGCGGCCATGAACATCTATCTTGGAACTGCTCTTTTACTTGCCTCTGGCTTAGATGGAATAAAAAATAAAATCGAACCAAACATACCAGTGACAGAAAATATTGATAATATATCTAAGGAAAAGCGTCAAACCTTAGGAATTAAGAGATTACCCCAGAGTTTGCAAAAGTCTTTAGAGGCGTTCGAGAACAGTAAATTTATCAAAAAAATTCTTGGAAAACAATTGGCAGATATTTATGTAGAAATTAAACGAGAAGAAATTAAGCAATACAAACTTGCTAAAAACGATGGAAAAGAAGTAAAATGGGAATTGGATAAGTATTTGCTGTTATAAATTATTTATAAATCGAGTAATTTTCTTCTAATTTTTTTTTTAGTTTTGATGAAAAATTAAATCTTACAGCGTAAAAATTAAAAATTATGTCATCAATTGATTTCTGTTCACGCGTATAGTCGTAACCTAAGCTTTTTTTCTTATTTTCAATTATTTGTTTAACCAATACTTCAATATCTTCTTGCGTTTTTTTGTTGGGTTTAATAAAAGGCAAAGAATGAATCCCAGATATTTGAATGCTGTTGGTATTGTTTATTATTCCTTTAGACAGATAATTATATAGAGAACTATTCAATAGTCCCAAGAAATATTCAATAGAAATCGATTTGTCCTTAGCGATAAAACCAATTGCTTTATTCGAGTCCCAATAACAACCTTTTGGCATATAACGGGCGGCTAACTTTGAGCTAATACCGCTAATAACGACTCCTTCTTTTTCAAAAGGCGCTGTACTTGGAATGTCGTAAACAGAGATCGCTTTTTCGTTCCACTCTAAAGCTTCCATAATAGGTCTATAGTATTGATCTCCTCCACCTCTTTTTAGATAAGGTTTCCATTTCTCTGTTTTTAAATCGCTTCTTAAAACAATTTTGAAATTCTCATTTTGCTTAATTTTCGTATTGTTTTTCTTTCTGAAAATGTCTGCTAGTTCCGTACTTTCAATCGCAGCAATGTATTTCTTATTGTCATGAGTGTGCATTCCAATGTACCCTTTAATAAAATTATCTAGTTTAGGAGCGTTTTCAAACAAATCAATTATTTGGTCCTCTACATCAAAAAAAAATATGCTAAAAGGTAAAGATTTATATCTTCTCTGCTTGATTTCGTTTACAACTTGTGGTTTCCAATATTCGTCTTCATTTTTTATCCTCGAAATTATACTCATTAAATTATTATTCCGAACTTGCCTATTGCTATCTCCGGAACACTTAGTTAAAATGATTATTGCTGGATATGTGCTAACTTTCTGTTTATCAAATAAATTAGTTGGTGCGAGTAATATTTCGTTTATTATACAATTATTAAGAATGAATTCTCTTAATTTTTTATGAGTGCTTAAAGTTAAGAAAGTATCGCTCGTGATAAAACCTAATTTTCCTCCCTCCTTCAAACGCCATATACTATTCACTATAAACATTGAATAAGTTTCGTGAGCGTTGGTTTTTCCATATATCTTTTTTAACTTTACCCTATTTTCTCTCACGTAACTACTTGCCTTATTTAAGTAAGGAGGGTTTCCAACAATAAAATCGAACTCGTCATAGCAATCCGAATCAAACGATATTAATGTATCTACTGCTTTAAAGGATACACCTAATTCTTCAATATCTGTTTTATAAGCAAGATTCACGTCATAAGCAGAAATCTGTGTTTTTTTAATTCCAGCTTTCAATAACGATTTAACAAAAGCTCCGGGACCTACGCACGGATCTAAAACTTTTTGATTACTTTTAATTTTACCTAATTTAGATACGATAAAATCGGAAGTCCCTGAAGGAGTTAAGACCGCTCCTAAATCCTTTTTGCTCGAGTCCATTATTGTCAAACACTTTAAAATTTAATATCTAAATTAAGTTTGGCTATCAAATACTATTAAGTTATCGATGATCATCTCACATAAATTTTTTAACAAAGAACTGTCTACTTTGTCTACGGTATCGCGAATTGAATGAAGATATTTACACGATTCCAGGTCGCCAATTCCTATCCCCTCAAACTTATTCTTTTTTAAATAATATCCATCCGAATGAGAGCCGAAATATATTTTCTTAGGATTTCTTTTAATTTCCAAACCCTTATTATTATTTAAAAACGCATTGTAAATGGATTTAATGTTTCCTGACATATTTTTACTGGGAAATAAATATAAATTTTTAGCGATCGCGTCAAAATTGAAAATTATGGATTCTCTTTTGTTAATGTGTTCTAATTTATAACAGAAATTTCGGATTCCCATAGTTCCACATTCCTCCGCGCCCGTAAACACGAACCATAAATTGTAATGATTTAACCTAAATTCTGGATTTGAGTAGTAATTTAACAATTCAAGTACGCACGCAATTCCAGAAGCGTTATCAATAGCTCCTTTAGATTTGTTATTTGTGGCGTTTAATAGGATAAAAATTGTGGATATTAAGTTAATTACCATTGGAAATGCTCCGATGATGTATAGCAATAATGAATATGACATGAAAATATAGTTCTTGCAAACTATTATAATAATTATTGTAAGGGATGAGAAAACCCAAGCTCTTGCAACTCTTATTCTTACAAGAATTGAAAACCATTGCCCCTTTGAGTCTAAATGGCAAAAAAATAGAATGTCTTTTTCGCCGTTACAATCGATTTTGTTAATTTCTGACTTTTCATTCTTGGGTATTAAATCAAGTTTTATGTAAAGGTTTGCTGAATTTAACTTCTTTCCTATTTTTATGCGTTCCGGTTTTCTTGTAATTGTAAATAAAAAGCCCCATAACAATAAAATAAGTATTGAAGAAATTGGAATAATAATTGTTATAAAGTTTAAAAACAACATTAATAGAAGCGCAAATCCCGATAAAACCACAATTTTAGGGTATATTCTTGCATAAAAAGTACTAAATTCGAACTCTTGACTTAATGGGTTAAAATTTAATTTTTCTAGTTTCTTAAATGCTAAATTAAAAGCCTTTCTTTCGTCGTCCGTACCCGATAATCTTGGAAAGGAAAACGATTCTAAATTTTCTTTTATGCGATTTTCGTCTATCATTTTAATTTCTATCAATTTATTTAATCTAAATAAGCCCCGTATTTTGCAGAACTTACAATTTTTCTGTATACATTTAAATAACCTTTCTTTACCTTAGGTTCGGGTTTTTTCCAATTTTTTAATCTATTTTTAATTTCTTCTTCTGAAACTATTAAGTTCAATAGACGATTTTCTAAATCTATTTCAATTATATCTCCATCTTGTACTATTGAGATTGGTCCCCCTTCAAATGCTTCGGGACAAACGTGTCCTATGAAAGGACCTCTTGTTGCGCCTGAGTACCTTCCATCAGTTATCATTGCTACAGAATCCCCTAGCCCCATACCTATTAGAACGGCTGCGGGGATAGATAATTCCCTCATACCGGGACCCCCTTTAGGACCTTCGTATCTAACGACTAAAACATCCCCTTCTTTAATTTTATCACTCATCAAAGCGTCTTTTAATTCTTCTTCCGCTTCAAACACTTTAGCAGGTCCTTTATGACGTCTCATTTGATAGTCAACTGCACTCTGCTTCACGATCGCTCCTTCTGGAGCTAAGGTTCCTTTTAATACCGCAATACCTCCTTCATTTGAAATCGGATCGTTTAGGTCGCGTATTAACTGATGTTCTAATACTTTAACTTTTTCAAGATATGTTTCTAACGACTCTCCTAAAATATTCACTGTCGATAAATCTAAAAGCTTGGACAATTTCTTGGTAAGAACTTTAACGCTCCCCGCTTCGTGAAACTCTGTGAGGTTATATTCAGAAGCCGGTTTGAATTTAGCCAATAACGGAACAGATTTACTTAATCTATCGAAGTCAAAATGGTTTAAAGCACCGCCAATTTCGTGAGATAACGCACACATATGAAGAATCATGTTAGTGGACCCTCCAAAAGATAAAGCAACTTTGCACGCGTTTTCTATCGATTTATGTGTGATCAAATCTAGAGCGGTAATATTCGTTTCTACCAAATTCATTATGGTTTTTCCCGTTTCTTTACTCAATTCTTCGCGTTCTTTTCCTAATGCGCTTGTAGTAGCACAATCAGGCAACGAAAGCCCCATTACTTCAACGATACAAGCCATTGTATTTGCTGTACCCATCATATTACAAGCTCCTGGAGAACAACAAGTCTCCGATTCAATAAGAAAAAATTCTTCCTTACTAATTTTTCCTGCTTTAAATCTACCAATTGCTTCTTTGATATCAGAAGTTACAAAAGTTTTTCCTTTTAACGGGCCGTCATTGAAATATTTTGGTTTCATAATACCTCCAGTTAAAAATGCTGTAGGGATATCACATCTAGCTGCTGCTAAGAGCATACCCGGAATAATTTTATCGCACGAACATAACATTACCATTCCATCAAATTTATAGGCTTTTATTGTACTTTCAATTGACGCTGCTATTATTTCTCTCGAAGGTAAGACAAATTTTGAATAATTGCCTGAATTGGCAATACCATCGCATGTAGCAATTGTATTGAATTCCATTGGGGTGCCCCCTGCTTCTCTTACGCCTTCTTTGACATAACTACTCAACTTATTTAAATGGATGTGTCCAGGATTAATCTCGTTCCATGAATTAACGATTGCTATACGCGGTTTTGCTAGGTCTTTATAAGAATAGCCACAACCACGAAATAAAGCTCTGGAATAAGCTTTCAAAGGATCTAAATCTTCTTTTTCTGCTGGCATATTAGGTTCTACTACGACTTATTTATAATTTAAATTTAACGTTCCTTCTAGATATTATCCGAAAACCAATTATTTTTTAAAAATTTTTGTTTAATAGTAATTTAGAACATTTTCAGAAATAGAGTTATATATATTAAATTAAATCTTTTACTAATTGTCATGCTGAAAGTAGGGATAATTGGTACTGGCGTTATTTTTGATCTTAATGTATTAGGATATTTAAATAATAAAGACGCAAAGATAACATGCCTGTGCAATAGAACTTCAGAAAAAGCAAAAAGGAAAATCAAACAGTTCGATTTAGATAAAAACATCAGAATATATTCTGATTATAAAGAAATGTTGGATAAAGAGGAATTGGATATTGTTGAAATCCTCCTACCTCATCACCTACACGCTGAAGTAACGATCTACGCTGCTGGGAAAGGAGTGAAAGCAATCTCTGTCCAAAAACCAATGGCTTTAACGCTAACTGAAGCAGACAAAATGATTAAAGCTTGTAAAGATTCGGGATCAATTCTTTCGATATACGAGAATTTCTTATTTACCCCTCACGTATTAAAAGCCAAAGAATTAATCGATTTAGATTATATTGGAGATCCATCGTCAATTCGAATAAAAATTGCGATGGGCGGTACAGGCGGTTGGAACACGCCAAGTAGTGCAAACAAATGGAGAGAAGATCCAAAAATGATAGGTGGCGCTAAAATGGGCTCCCCAGTTCTACTTGACAACGGGTGGCATGCGTTTGCTTTAGCAAGGTGGTTCTTTGACGAAGATATCGAAAAAGTTTTTGCGTGGACTGACAATTTTAAAGGTTTAGATGCTCCAGCATACGTAATGTTCAAATATATGCAAAGCAGAGAACACCTTGTTCCACAATACGGCCATATGGAATTTTCTTTAATGCCTGAGATGAAACTTCCTTCAAAATATTATTCCACTGATGAATTTGTTGAAGTTATCGCAAGTAGAGGAATTATGAAAATAAATCAAGGGACTTCTATTGGAAACCCTATGTCAAATTCAGCCATTTTTGCTCCTATTGTTATAATTCGCGATGGTAAAGTGGAAACTTATAACGAATTTGAAAATGACTGGAAACAAAGCTTTATTAATGCTACGAAACATTTTATAGAGGTTGTTAAAGGAAACAAAAAACCAATATTATCTGGTGAACAAGCCAAATCCAATTTAAGATTTAATTTAGCTGCTATAAGATCCTCTGAATTGGGCAGAGAAGTATCATTGAAAGAATTCCCTTAAAATAAATTAAAGTTCATATTGATACTTAAATTCTTTATGCTCTAATCCTTCTTGAATCCCTTTTTTTAAATCCATTCTAATATTTTTAAGATATTTTCTAAATGTACCTCCATCAACTTTCACAAGCTCCTTCACGGTACAAGAATCATTTTGCTCATTTTCTGGAGTAATTTCGTCCCACCTTACAATCCTTTTCTGTTGATTCGATATAAAAGGCATTTTAGCAAAAATGCTTAAATCCCTCCCTTGTTCGCCAGTATAAATCGGGTCGCTCTTCTCTTGTATAGCACGAATAAAATGTTCAGTAGAATTAATAAAAGAATATCTCCAATCCCGTGGTAATTCTTCTCCATAAGTTTTGACTTCACCACCACTATACACAACAATAGGTGGATATTGAGGCGTTTTAGATATCAGATTTCCACCACTAGTACACTGGTTTAACCATATCATACCTTTCGTTCCAGAGATTTCAATGAATTCGTCACAATCGTAATAATTACTTGGATAATAAACATTAGGAGCAAGAGTAAACTGCATTGAACCGTATTTAGGGGGATCATCTAATTCTTTTTTAGGGTATTTCCAAAAAATGAGACTTGGTGAATCCATCACCGTCGAAAAATAATCGATCCAGCCGTATAATTCATCGACTTTCTCTTGATCCATTAACCATAGCGCCATTGAGAATTTATGAATTCCATCGTCATATATCCATGAACCCCCTCCGCATTTATCAATATTACGACGCCAAAGAAGAGCTTTCATATCTACTGGCATACCTGGACCTCCCATGGCAATGGTGTTTATTCTGAAATTTAAACATTCTCCTATTATTCCTTGATCTAGCAGCTCTTTTGCTCTTAAATAAACTGGATAAAACCTAAAGTTTTCAAATATTTTAAGTTTTACATTTTCATCGTTACAAACACGAATCATGTTTTCACAATCTGTTATCGTATGAGCCATTGGCTTTTGTACCGAAATTCCTGGAACTCCCGCTTTAGCACAATATGTTGTCATTGGAGCGTGAAGATGATGTGGAGTTAAAATTTCTACGATATCAAGATCTTCGCGATCAATCATCTTTTTATAATCAGTATAGATTTTAACGGTCCGTAAACCCCATCTTTCTAACTTTTTACCAGCAATTTTTAAATCAGTATCACACACAGCAACGAGTTCCGCGTCTTGAGAGCGAATATATCCTAACACGTTTAAGTTTGCGATGTCACCACAACCAATTATACCTACTTTTAGCATGTTTAAAACGAAGAGATAGATTTAATATTATTTTATTAAGTTTGCTCAAAATTAAAAAGTTTTAGATGGAATTGATGTAAATTAAATTCTAAATTAAAAATTTTTATAGATATATTTTACCTCTGTACAATCTCAAAAAATAAAACTTTAAATAAACTTATATCGTAATCTATAACTGTAACCTTAATAAAAAAAAAAAAGGTAGAAATTTAAAATGGTTGATGAGAATTTAATAAAAGAATTAAAAGAAATGAGAGCAAAAGGCTCAAGCCAACCTTCTGACGCTCTAAAAATGTACGAGTTTGTCAAGCAAATGGTCGATGAAAGCGAAGATTTAAAAGAAGAATTAGAAGATATCGATCCTATGGCGGTTCAACTCGTAGTGACTGACGTTAATTATAAGTATTGGGTTAAACTGGGAGACGGAAAGATCGATTATGGCGAAGGAGATGCTGATGACCCGAGCGTTACCATGTCCGCAACAGGAGCAACTTGGGCCGGATTATCCTCTGGCGAATTAGATTCTACTAGCGCCTACATGTCTGGGGACCTAGCTATAGAAGGCAACCTTCAAGATGCTATCGCTTATGGGGAAATTGTTGGCCTAGCTACGGAAGAAGGAGCAGAATATTTTGAAGATTAAATCTTCAATTATTATTTAAACATAATTTCACATCTTTTTTTTTATCCTTTTTTAAAAAAAATAATATTGTAATTCTAAGCTACATTTAGTTTTATAAACATTATACTAAAAAAAGTTCTACTATTATGGTTGAGGATGCTAGCCCCCGGGAGTTATTGGGATTTCGATTATTTGGTTATTCAATTGGAGACTTCGGAATATCATTAGTAAATATATTATTCGGAACGTTTGTTTTCCAGTTTTATGTGTATACAATTAATCTTAACTCAATACTTGTCTCAATTGGAATTTCAATGCAATTAATTATTGGTGCCTTTTTCTCAATAATATTTGGAGTTATAGTTGATAATAAAACACCCGGAAAATTGGGAAAAAGACGACCTTTTTTGCTTTTTGCACTACCATTATGGGTTTTAGCAAACATTTTAATATGGTTTCCTCCATGGTATGCTCCTCAAGCGGATTCTTTTTTTTGGCCAACGGCAATTTATTTATGGTCTATGACGATATTACAAGCTATATCGGGTACATTAATTTTTAATGTTTACTTATCAATGTTACCAGAACAATCTCAAACTCAAAAAAACAGGAAAGTTGTTGCTTCTAATAGAGCCATATTTTCAATTATTGCTTCAATATTAGCATTAATGTTACCCTTAATAGTACAGAGTATACTCGCCGATCCTGAAAATGTAAAATGGTGGCAGCCTTCAGGAGAATTAGTTCTTCTCTATATTCCAATGATAGGTATAACATTCGCGATTTTTGGGTTAATAACAATAATTTTCACCTTCTTTTCAGTAGATGAAAAATTTCA
The DNA here is from genome assembly GCA_018238625.1 of Promethearchaeota archaeon. Classification (GTDB taxonomy): domain Archaea; phylum Asgardarchaeota; class Lokiarchaeia; order Sigyniarchaeales; family SOKP01; genus SOKP01. Next base: position 8,055 of record JABCSY010000061.1, on the reverse strand, counting down.
TAATAATACCTCAATTGATGAAAAGAATAAAATATCGATTGTGTCTACTATTCAACAAATTGCAGTACCTATTAAAGATAAAAAATTTAGAAGTTTTTTGGGAGTCAGGTTCTTGCATAGTATATCTGGGATAACGCTAGGAATTCTAATATTCCCTTTTTTAGTTAATGTTCTTAAATTTAAAGAAAGCGAATTTTTTATATACATAATAGTCTCTATTTTTAGTAAGTTTACTTGGTATTTTATATGGAGAAAAATCCTTACTAAAAGAAGTCTCATAACAAAATATTTCATATGTATCGGACTTGCGACAATTGGCTCATTATTAGAACTTCTCTTTTTGCTAGAGTTCCTTTCTTTTGGATTAAAAATTTTTATTTTTATACTATCAATTGGAACGATATTAGGATCTATGTATGCGTTTCCATTATTTGCCATCCCTATTGGTGCTACATTGGTTCATGAAGCCTCTCATAAAGATAATAAATTAAATTCTAGTATAGCAATCTCTAAATTATCAGGTGCTTATTATGGATCACTGACCTTTTTTACATCTATTGGTCAAGCGCTTTCTTCAATAATATTAGGCTTTATTCTTTCTGGACCGAATGAAAATAGTCCAATTATAATCACTTTTTTATTATCATCCATGGGTATCTTCTACTTGATAAGTCTTCTTTTTCTAAAAACCATTAAGTTAAATGAAGAGTTAAGTTAAATACCCACATAAAGTAACGAGCTTTCCCAATAAATCACATATATGAAAGAAAAAAAAGTAATAGTAAGAAAATTTTAAAAATACAAACTTATCCGATATATTCGATTTTACATTGAAGACGAATATCCCGTGAAGAGCTTCCAATTAAAATGCTGAATAAACCCTCCTCTACTTTCCATTTACCGCTTACATCGTCATAAAAAGAGAGATCGCTCTTTTCTAATTCAAATACAACATTAGTTTTTTCCCCAGGATTAAGATTTACTTTTTTAAATCCTTTCAATTCTTTTAATGGTCTCTCTACGCTAGATTCTATATCTTGAACATAGAGTTGTACAACTTCTGCTCCAGAGCGTTTGCCTGAGTTAACGATGTCAACAGATACTATAAACTTGTCATCTCCTCTTACATATTCTTTGTTAATTATTACATTTTCATAGGCGAAAGTAGTATAAGATAACCCATGACCAAAAGGAAAGAGCGGTTCGATATCTTTTGTGTCAAAATGGCGATATCCAACAAAAATTCCCTCATCGTAAAAAACCTTATCGTCCCCCGGGTAAGTTCTCTTTGATACATGGGCGGGTGAATCTGAAAGTTTTTTTGGAAATGTCATAGTGAGTTTTCCAGAAGGGGTCACATCGCCAAATAAAACGTTCGCTATAGCGTGTCCAGCCTCCATTCCTCCGTACCAAGCTTCAATAACAGAAGGAATGTTATCGATCCAATCTTCCATGGCTATAGGGCTTCCATTGATCAGTACTACGATCGTTTTGGGATTTTCCTTTACTGTTTTATTAATTAATTCAATTTGATCTGAAGGCAATTCAAACGCGTTCTTATCTACGCCTTCAGCATCCATCCCTGGATCGTGATTGAGTCCAGCGAAAATTATTGTTACATCTGCTTTTGAAGGCGTATCAATAATTTCCAATTTATCCTTACATTTCTGCTTTAAGCCCTCAAGAGGCGTAATCTCGTATGGAGGATAATTAACTGAGCTACCGCCCCCCCCAGATAATATACCACCTTCTACTATTCTAAAGTTCGCATTTGGCCCAATAACAGCTAACCTTTTTATTGTATTAATATCTAAGGGTAGTAAAGCTTCCTCGTTTTTCAAAAGTACAATCCCTTCTTCTGCTATCTTGCGAGCTATCGCTTGATGTTCAAGGGTATTCCTACTACCACGAGGGAGCGTATTCTCAGCGTCATATAATCCAACTAAAAACATAACCCTTAGTAATCTCTTGACATTATCGTTTAATGAGTCTTCGGTGAATTTACCTTCTTGAAAGGCTTTTTTCATATTTCTTTTATTGTACTTTTTTGCTGTAGGCATTTCGAGAGATAACCCTGCTGTAACACAACTTCCTGTGCTTGTATAGGCTGTGGCATTCCAATCGGAAACTACAAAGCCCCTAAATCCCCATTTTCCCATTAATCTCTCTCGTATTAAATTGAAGTCTTCTGATCCATAGATCCCATTAACTTTATTATAACAACTCATGAAAGACCATGCATCAGCTTCTTCAACTGTAGCCTTGAAAGCGGGAAAATATATTTCTTGAAGCGCCCGTTCGCTCACTTCGGAACTCACTGTGAATCTATTTACTTCTTGATTGTTACATATGAAGTGTTTTACACACGCCGCAATTTTTTGGCTTTGAATTCCTTTCACGGTAGCAACAGCAATAACTTTATTTAAATGTGGGTCCTCTGTTTGATACTCAAAAGTCCTTCCATTCATTGGAGTTCTTTGAATATTGATACCCGGAGCTAGTAGCATGTGAGCACCAACTTCACGAACTTCTTCTGCTACAGCTTTCCCAAATTCGTGAGATAGTTTAGGATTCCATGTTGCTGTCCTACAAATACCTGAAGGAAAATAAGTACACAATATTTCACCCATAGTGTCGGGTCGAACCCCGTGAGGCCCATCGTACATCGTAAATGGTTTTACACCCAACCTTTTAATAGGTTTAGTATGCCACATAAATCTTCCAGAGCTTAGCTTAAATTTTTCCTCAAGCGTTAATCTACTTAATAAATCTTCTACCCGATTTTCCAAATTAAGGTTGCTATCCATAAATGGTAATTTTTGGAGTTGTTCTTTTGAATAAATCTCGTTCATATCAATTTTCCCTTAATAATATATTACACAAGTAAAAATGCAGAATTAAAAATAACTTTTCATAAAAAAAAAATAAAATGATTAAAGATTCATTTCTTCTATTTTCAATTTGATATCTATAGCCTCTTCTTTTGATATTTTATACAGGAAGAAAAAAGCAATCGTACCAATTATAGTTATAATCATTGGAATTATTGACATTTGAAAAAGTAAACCAAACTTTGCAGTTTCAGTGTTCCCTGTTGCTAGAATTGGATCGTAACCCGTAAGCATTGCTACAATCGCAAAAATTACTGTCTGAAAAAAGTATGAGAAAGCTGTGAAAATCTTGTAAATACCTGAATAACTTCCTTCTTCACGTTTTCCAGAATTAACTGTTGCATTGTCTATACCTTGTGCTCTCAGTAACCCGAAAATGACTCCAGCAGTTGCACTAAATCCAACGCCCGCCAAAGCAAATACTAAAGTTAAACTAATTAAATCAGTAACAAACATCAATGAGAAATACGCGATAATATTACAAAACATACCCGCTATATATGCATTTCTAACACCGATTTTTCTAGAAATCCATGTCCACAAAGGAGCAAGAAGAAACCCAACACTATTCACCATCAAAAGAGGTAGAGCAGTAGTCCCTATATCTAATCCTAATGAATGTTCCACGTAAAAATTAAGGCCGTATAGAAAACACGCCCCCGCTACAGACCAGGAAAAACCTGCGATTGTAATTCCCATCCAACTACGATCCTTAAAAACCCGTTTAATCACTTCACCTATAGGGGATGATCCACTTTGAGTATTGTCCAATTCTGCACGAAACGCCTTCATTTCTTTAGGTTCTCGAATTCCAAAACTATATGGAATGGCCAAAATGTAACCAAAAATAACAACAAGAAATACCGTTCCCAAATATCCAATTGACGATATGAATCTAGGGATTAAGACATTGATAAAAATTGTTGCTATACCCCCAATAATTGCTCCTATAACGATTACTTTTCTTCTATGGGAATCTTCCCTAAATAAATCGGGAAATAAAGCCATTTCATTAATCTCCCTTGACGACATAAAAGTATCATATACCGCCATAATAACCATTAACCAAATTACAGATATCAGAATGTCAGGAGAAATTTGGATAAAACTTAAGATTAAAAAAATTGGACCTATAACTAAACCTCCAATAATCCACGGAAATCTCTTTCCAAATCTTGAGGTCAATTTCTTGGAATTATCGGCAAAATATCCAATAATTGGATCGTTTAAACCATCTATAATCGAATATATTAAATAGATCAACGGAATTACTGCTGTTGGAATTAATAGAAAATTCACCGCAAAAAATTGAATTTGCCCCCACATAGTGAACAATAAACCACTACTTATACCGCCAAGAGTATAAAAAAACATTTTTTTTGTTGTGATTGAATCAGAAAACTTCATTTTTTGTTGTTCTGTCATGATATTTTCACTTGAAATATTGCATATGTAAATTGAATAATGTAATATTTATAGGTTTTCAAAAAGAACCAAAATTGGACAAAAAATCTAATATGGCAAAAAGAATAGCATTATTTTTAAGATTGTAACACTTAATATTCGAATGAGTGGGATTTACTATTAAAAGGACCGAATTTTTAAATAAATAAAATTTTAAAATTTTAAACTATTAAAAGGACCGAATTTTTATGAACATTTTATTTGATTTACTGCTTTTACTATTAACATTTATCTATGTTTCTGCAACTATTTTAATACCAGTTCAATTGAAGAAGAGAGATAAGATAACTAAATTCCAAGCTCGTAAAGCAGTACATTTATTTGCTGGTTTAAGCGTATTCGCGACTCCATATTTTACTTGGCCTTGGTGGGCAGTAATTATGGCAGGTTCACTTACGGTGACAACTTTTTTAAGTTCAAAAAAAAGTAAAGTGAAACCATTGAAAGATTTATATGATGCAATAGGGGAAGAAGCAGAAGAAAAAGTAGGCCGGTTAATGGGCCCATTTAATTACTGTATGTCAATCTTATTATTGATCACAATTTTTGTTATCGTAGCTCCAGGGAAGTTGTATTTCCCAATTGCTGGAATATTATTAATGATTATTTCAGATACTCTTGCATCGGTAGTTGGCAAAAAATATGGAAAAAGAAAAATAAATCTTCCGTGGCTTAGCACTACGAGGTCTTTGGAAGGTTCGTTAGTATTTTTTATTAGTGGATTTGTACTTTGTCTCTTTGCTTTTACATTTATAGGAGTAGTTTCAACTCCAATAACACAAATACATCTTACATTAGAAGTTGCTTTTTTATATTCACTAATTACCAGTGCTTTAGCAACAATAATAGAGTTAGCTTCTCCTAGTACTTATGACGATCTGACAGTACCTATTTTTACAACGCTAATAATTTTTCTATTAACATTAATTTAATCTTAAATCTAACTTTTTATTTTTTATTATCATCAGAGCTATTGTTATCATCTAAAAAATAAAGAAAATCAAAATGGAAAATTTAAAGAATATTTTTGACTTAATCGTAGTTGGAGCGGGAACGGGAGGCAGTACAGCTGCTCGGTTTGCCGCTGAAAAGGGTCTAAAAGTTTGCCTTATCGATAGGAAGGAAAAAAATAAAATCGGCGATAAAATTTGTGGGGACGCTGTTGGAACAGATGTTTTTGATTTTTTAAGTATTAATCACCCAAAAGGAGAAGAGCTTTCGTGTCGCATCAAAGGCGCAAAATTATATGCCCCTGACCTAAAAAAATGTATCAATTTAACTGATTCAAAACAAACGGGTTATATTGTTAATAGAATAGAGTTTGGGCAAAGACTACTTAACGAAGCGTTAGATGCCGGCGTAGAGCAGTTTATGGATAAGACTATGGTCTTAGACTTATTATATAACAAAAATTTTATTGCTGGAGTAAAAGTAAAGCTAAAAAATGGCGATAAAATAGATTTAAAATCTAAAATTCTAATTGATGCGTCAGGGTTTTATTCTCCAATTAGAAAGAAAATAAATAGCGCTTTAATTGAGAAAGAGATTTTAAAGGAAGATTGCATTCTTTGCTATAGGGAAATTGTAAAGTTCTCTCCTCAGGACCTAAAAGTCAAAGATCCTGAATACATTTCAATAATGTTAAATAGCGAAAAAGCACCAGGAGGTTATATTTGGTATTTCCCAAAAAATGAGTCATCCGTCAATATTGGTTTAGGGACGTTTATGGATTACAAAGGTAAAGTAAAAAACCTATACCAACAAAATGTTTTTAAAGAATATATTAAAACTTCAAAGTTTGAGATTATCTCTTCTGGAGGGGGCGTAGTGCCCATTAGACGGCCTATTTGGTCGTGTGCAGATGATGGTATCATGCTCGTTGGAGACGCTGCTTGCCAAGTTAATCCAATTCATGGAGGGGGGATCGATCCTTCGATGAGAGGTGGTTTTTTTGCTGCCAACACTGCTTTAGCCGCTATTGAAAAGGAAGATTACTCAATTAATTCGTTATGGAGTTATAACAAGAGTGTAATGACCAGTTTTGGAGCAGAATACGCTTCATTAGACTTGCTAAGAATGATTCTCCAAGTTCTATCCAACGACGACTTAAATTTTGCTTTGCAACAAGATTTACTAAGTGGAGAAGAAATTCTTGAAATCTCTTCAACTGGACAAATAGATTTATCGTTGCTTGGCATGGTAACTAAGGCGTTTAAAGGCCTATCTAAGCCAAACCTATTATTAGATTTAAATTTCCTCAGAATAAGGATGAACGAAATTTCTAAACTATATAAAAACTTTCCAAATGACATTGTAAAATTTGAAGAATGGAAAAGTAGAGTTACACAAGTATATGACAAAATTAGGAGAACTTTAATAAAGACTAAAATCGTAAATTAATTATTATAAGTGAATTTTATGGTTGATACGTTGAAGACGAGCGCTTACGAATATTTAATTAATAAAATAAATAGCGATGGTACTCTTCATTTTTCTTTAATAGATCCAGATCCCACTAAACAAAGACCAAGTAAAGCAGGGAAAATGGCGTTTTTTGCTGAACAAGCCGGTACTGATGCCATTTTAATTGGCGGAAGTACTGTTTTTGACCAAAGATTTGTTGATGAGACAATATTGGCAATTAAAGAAAAAGTAAGTTTACCTATTATAATTTTTCCGGGAGGTATCGGAAACGTTTCAAAAGAAGCAGACGCTATTTTATTTATGTCTATTTTAAATTCTGAAGATCCTTATTTTATTATTGGACAGCAAGCGCTTGCGTCATATACTGTGAAAATGGCTAACCTTGAAATAATATCCACAGCATATTTAATTATCGAACCTGGTGGTACTGCTGGATGGATAAGTAAAGCCAAACTACTTCCAAGAAAAAAACCTAAATTAACTGCTGCTTACTCATTAGCAGCCGAATATTTTGGCTTTAAACTTATATATCTAGAAGCGGGGTCCGGTAGTGAAAGACTTCCCACCGAAATTATTCGGCTTTGTTCAAACATGTTAAGCATTCCAATAATTGTGGGTGGAGGAGTTAGTACTAAAGAAGATGCTAGAAATTTTGTTGAAGCGGGGGCAGACATAATAGTAATGGGAACATATTTAGAAAACCAAGTATTAAAAGACGATGGGAACTCTTTAAAAGCTATTATTGACGAAATAAAGAAAGCTGGTAAAAATCGAAAAACTAACTATTGTATAAAAAATTAAAAATTCTTTAATTGCTTGTAATATGAGATTTAAAGACGCTATAGAAATTATACGACCTATTAACTGCTTAATGGGTGCTCTAACAGTAATTATTGGCTTAATGAATACCAGATTAGGAATTCCATTAGATAGGTTATTAATTAATATAATTTTAGGCGTTTTTACATATATTTTTATTGCGGCTGCAGGAATGGTAATAAATGACATTTACGATATTGAAATAGATAAAATCAATCGACCTAAACGGCCTATTCCAAGAGGTTCAATAAATTTAAAGCAAGCAAAGTTACTATTTTCAATTTATCTTATTATCGGATTAGCTCTTAGCATTTTTCATAGTATTTTTTTTAATCTAGGTTTATTAAATATTGTGTTAGCGTCGTTTTTTGGGTTCATTGGATGGGTATACGCAAAATGGGGTAAGAAGAGTGGTTTTTTTGGAAATATAGCAGTGGGTATTTCTTTTTCAATTGGT
>JABCSY010000060.1 GCA_018238625.1 Promethearchaeota archaeon | reverse complement strand
GTGCTATTTATATCTTAATTATTTGAAGAATTACGTAATGAGTAAAAAAACCAATTAAACTACTCTTTTAAAAAGCTTATCTAGTTCTTTATATGAGATAAATTTCAATGTCGGTCTTCCATGAGCGCAATGAAACGAGTCCTTACAATTTGCTAAATCTACAATTAACGATCTAACATTTTTTAAAGACAAATCGTCGCCCCCTCGAATGCTTTTGTGACACGCTAAATAATTAATAATTTCTTCTAATTTTTCCGAGAAACTTTTATCTTTCCCTATTTCTGTCATATCGCTAATAATTTCTTTAATAATTTGCATACTCGGGTTTTTTCCCATTATTATTGGGATTGATCTTAAAATGAAAGTGTTACCTCCAAAATGTTCGAAATCAAATCCAAGTCGATTAATTTCTTTTAAATTGTTCTGTAAAAAAAATTTCTCGCTCGGACTTAGCTCAATTTTAAGCGGCGAAATTAATTTTTGCTTACTTTTCACTGATTTTTTATAAAGATCGTAAAATATCTCTTTATTTACTCGCTCAGATGCTGCGTGTTGATCCAGGATATATACACCACCCTCATCATTTTCATTAATTCCTTCTAAAATAACGTAAGTTTTATTGCTTAATTGGCCAGTGTGAGATATTAATCGTAGTTTAGGAAAATTTTTCGCTACTACATACTTTTCTCTCAGAAAAGTTTCTGTTGAAGTGGCTCCTACCAATCCTTTATCGACATCGTGATCAGTCAAACTTAATTGAATAGATTTATCTATTTGGTGTTTTGAACTTTTCTCAGACTCTTCTACTGAAACTTCAGACTTATCATTCGGTTCTTCTTCATCAGCTTCTGCTTGAGGCGAAGTAAATTTACTAATTTCTTGAAAATCGTAAGTAACCTCTTTTTCAATAAACTTTTCTTCAACAACTTTGCGAACGATGTTGTAAACCTTGTTATATATGTAATCTTCGTTTTCAAACCTTATGTTTAACTTTTTAGGGTGTACGTTAAAATCAATTACAGAGGGATCTATTTCTAAATGCAAGATGAAAAACGGATACTTTCCTTTCATTAACGTCCCTTTATACGCTTCTTGTATAGCTCTAAACAAAAGGTCGCTTATGACATACCGCTTATTTAAGATTATACTTGAATGCGTTCTTTTCTTTTTTGAAACTTCACTATGACCAAGTAACCCATGGAGTTTTAAATTTCCTTCCTTGAAATTGATAGGCTCCATAAATTTTGCAACATTTTTCCCATAAATATGAAAAATAGTCGTTTTTAAATCGTTTAAAGCGGGACAATTAAGAATATTTAAATCGTTATGCATATAAATGAAATGAATATGGGGATAGGCTAAAGCATACCGCTGTATGATATCAGTGATTTGGCCCAACTCAGTAGGGTCTTTCTTTAAAAACTTTAATCTAGCTGGAATGTTGTAGAATAAACTTTTAACCTTAATGTCTGTTCCAATGGGACAAAAAATTTCTTTTTTATCGACAATTTTTCCATCTTCTATTACTAATTTTACTCCTCGTTCTTTTTCCTTAATCCTTGAAGTTATTTCAACTTGACTAACGGCTGCAATACTAGCTAACGCCTCCCCCCTAAATCCTAAAGTAGATAAAACCTCTAAATCCTCAAATCTGTTAATTTTACTACTTGTATGGCGCTCAAATGCTATTATAATCTCATCGGGAGGGATACCAATGCCGTCGTCTATAACATGGATTAGGCTTTTTCCAGCTTTTTTAACTATAATTCGAATTTCTTTCGCTCCAGCATCTATACTATTTTCAATTAATTCCTTAACGACATTCGCAGGTCTTTCCACTACTTCTCCAGCTGCTATCTTTTCAGCGTCCTCTATTTTCTTAATTTTGTTTCTTTTCAATTTTTTGAGAATTTCAATTATTTTAATTTTTTGAAGCTAATATCTTTCAAATTTTAATCAAATTTAAAACAATACTCTATTAAAGTTTAAATAAATTCGATTTTTTAATCATTTCTAATGAAGTTAAAAATCTAAAGTAAGTCTTTTAAATCGTTATAAATACTTTAGAATATTCATTTTAATAATGTTACCATTAATATTTTAATAAAATGAGAATCGAAAGAGAATACCCTTTTCATAAATATTTCATATGTTTTTTAGCTTTTATCACAGTTTTATTTATTGCATTAAGGATTCTTATCAATTTATATGATTTTCCGCTATTATTAGAAATCTCTCGCGATGTCGATTTTAACATTTTATTAAGAGGGTTCCATAATGGCTTAATAGACTTTTATAAAGTCGCGGAGATGCCCCCTGGAATTCCTGATTGGCCGCCATACTATCTATATTTTTGGTACTTTTTGTTTTTACCTATGGGGCTAATTCCTTTTGAGATAGGAGTTTATGTATGGGACGCTTTAAGATTAATTTCTGTGAGTTATATTATATTAAAATCTTATAAAATATTTGGAAATCGCAAGGATCTTTTTATTTTTTACGGATTATTAACGATAGGTTATTTAATTGATGGGTGGTTTAATAATGTCAATTTTGTAATACTTTTTTTTCTGTTTCTGTCTTATTCTTTTGTGAATGACGATGAAAAATTACTTGCTGGAATTTTTTTTACTCTTGCTACATTTAAGATCAATTCAATTTTGTACATTCCGGTAATTATAGCTTCAAGGAAAATTAAATTTAGGGATTTGCTATATTATCTTATTCCATTCTTTATTATCTGTTTGCCTTATCTTATATTTCCAGATTTCCTTTCACAGATGTTGAACAATTGGTTGAGTAGTGATACAAACATTCAAGGTTTAACAATTATAGACTCCATTCTTTGGAAAGCTTTACAACCTTCCCATTTAATGTTTATTAGTTTCTTATATATCATTTTTTTCGAAAGCTTAACAGAAGGAAAAAGAAAAAAGCAGATTAGAATAATAATTATAATTCTTTTTACTGCTTATTACATATATAATTCGTTAGTTGTTTGGGTATTTCCTATCCTTTTACCTTAACTAATATTCCGAGTCTTCTCTTTAAGCTCTATTAGCTTTTTCATGGCGTCGATTGGAGTCATAGAGTTAATATCGATGTCTTCGATTTTTCTAATTAGCGCTTTAAAGTTTTCGTTATCCGCTCTTTCTTTCAATACAATTGGTTTAAAAAAGGTAGTTTGCACAATTTTTTTTTCCTTTTTAAGACTAATTTCTTGTTTGTTAGTGATCTCTGACTTATCCTTAAGGGTTGTTAGCTGTTCTTTCGTTTTCTCAACCTCAAATTTTTTTTGTCCTAATTCTCTTTCCTTTTTAATTAGTTCGGCTTCGCACTCGTTCATCTCGCGCTGTTTTACATCTAAGTCTAAATCCAAACGTTCTAGCGCTTTCTTTTTCTCTTGAATAAATTTGTCGTAATATTTATTAGCTAATCTTCCATTGCCGTTTTCTTCTACTGTAGCTTTAAATGGATCTTTTTCCTCGATTTGGTCTAAAATTTCAAACGCTCTAATAATAACGTCGTCTGGGATTCCTGCTAGTTTCGCAATGTGAATTCCATAGGATTTATCAGTGCTTCCTGGTTGCAATTTTCGAATGAAATTAATGCTTCCATCGTCATTTTCGATAATGTCTAAATGATAGTTTTTTATTCTTGGTAGATTTATCTCAGTTAATTGGTGATAGTGAGTACTAAATAGCGTCTTTGCCTTCAATTCGTGTAATTTTTCGAGAGTTGCTAAAGCGATACTTTGACCGTCACTAGTGCTCGTGCCTCTTCCAAGCTCGTCTATTATAACTAGGCTTTTCTTCGTCACAAAATTTAATATCTTCGCCGTTTCAGTCATTTCTATCATAAATGTGCTTAATTTCCTCGCTAAATCATCAGATGCGCCTATACGAGTGAAAATCTGATCAATAACACCTATAGTAGCAGATTTGGCCGGGACAAAGCACCCCATTTGAGCAATAATACAAATTAAGGCAACTTGTCGTAAATATGTAGATTTTCCGGCCATATTCGGCCCAGTAATCATTAAAATTTGCTCTTTATCAGTATCTAAATAACAATCGTTAGGAATAAACTTTTCAGACAATCTTAATTGCTCAACAACGGGATGTCTTCCCTCCTTAATCACAATTTTACCTTCGTTATTGATTTTTGGTCGACAGTAGTCGTATTTTTCTGCAACTTCTGCAAAACAAGCAAGAACATCAATGTATGCTATTTTTTTAGCAGTTTCTAGGATTTTTAATGTTTCTTTTACAATCTTTTCTCTAATTATACAAAATACTTCGTATTCCAAATCGTTTATCTGTTCTTCCGCTTGAACAATCTTTTCTTCTAGCTCTTTTAGTTCTTTTGTGGTGTACCTTTTCGCGTTTTTGAGAGTTTGGCGTTCAATGTATTCATCTGGTATTTTTGTGATAGATCTTAGCGTTTTTAAAGTAATTTGTATGTAATATCCAAGAATGTTATTATGTCCAACTTTAAAACCTGAATTTACTTTCCATCTATCTCTCTGCTGTTTTTCGTAATCAAGAACGTAATTTTTACCATTTTGGAGGATATCTCTCAATTTATCAATCTTTTCGTTAAATCCTGTCTTAATCAAGTGGCCCTCTTTGACTGTGAGTGGCGCGTCGTCTTTTATAGAGACTTCTATTACGCTTCGAGCTTCTTTAAAATCATTAATTTTATCAATGAATTTTGAGACTTCCTGAATTTTAGATTTTTCTAAGATTTTTTTAATTTTAGGAATTTTTTCCAAAGAATTTTTTAAGTTAATTAAGTCGCGAGCGTTGGAATTTCGAGAGTAATTAATTCGGTTTACATACCTTTCAAGATCACCAATAACCTTTAATTCTTCCCTTAATTCAGACCTTAAGAAAACATCGTCTTTAAACTTTTGAACTATATTAATTCTTTGATTTATCTCATTTATGTCTGTTAAAGGTTGAAGGATAATTTTTTTTAATAAGCGAGCACCCATAGGTGTATGAGTCTGATTAAAAATTGAATACAACGTTGTATCCTTCCCCTTTTCCCAAAGTGAGTTAACTAGTTCTAAATTTCTTTGAGTAATATAATCTAAGTGTAAAACTTTTTCTTCACGAATGAGATTTATTTTAAAAAGATTAGGAATTACATCCCTTTGAGTTTCTTTTAAAAAAGCTAATAAACCACCAGAAGCTTGAACCGCCATTTCACAATTTTCTAAATCAAAACTATTTAGATTGGAAATGTTGAAATGTCGTTTAATTAAATCTTGAGCTTCGTCGTAATTAAACACGTAATCTTCGTAAGATTTAATTAGAGCATCGTTTAAATCGGTTAATAATAGAAATAGATGTTCGTCCTTTTTGAGTTCCGAAGGTACAATAACTTCAACTGGGTTGTATTGAGAGAAAATGCTTAGTATTTTTTCTAGAGGATCTTGTTCGCTCTTAAAAAATTCAGTTGTAACGAATTCGCCCGTTGAGAGATCGGCGAAAGCGATTCCGAATCCCTTTCTTTCTTTAACAATAGAACAAATATAGTTGTTTTCGTTTGATTTAAGCATATCTGGCTCGATAACAGTGCCCGGGGATAATATTCTAACGACACCTCGTTTAACTATTCTTCCCTTTACTGTTGCGGGATCCTCTAATTGTTCGACAATTACTACCGTTTCTCCTAAGTTAATTAAATTATTTAAATAGGAGCCAGCGTGATGTGGTATTCCTGCTAAGGGATACGAATCCGATCCAATCTTTCTTTTTGTCAAAGTTATTCCTAAAAGATTTGAAACTCGAACGGCATCGTCGTAGAAAAACTCGTAAAAATCTCCCATGCGATAAGCCAATATTGTATCGGGGTATTTCTTTTTAACGGAATACCAATGTTGCATCATTGGAGTGAGATCTTTAAATTTAATATCTTCAAAAGGCATGAAAAATTTTATTACTTTCCTATAACTAACAAATAACTTAATTTAAAATTATTAGTTTTTAATTGGAATAAATTCTATTTATTAGTTTTTTAATAAATAAAAAAAAGAAGAGATATTAGATTTTTAAAACTTTTTTCTCTAGCGTTAACTCGTAAGCTTCTTGCATAGCCTCTTCATAAATATCAATTTTAAATTTGTTATGAAACGGGCTAATTTTACTTCCAACTTTAGCTGCCTTATATAATGTTTTTGGAAAGACTCCAAAACGCCCTTTAGTAAGATTTGCTGCTCTTTCAAATTCTTTCAAAGAATTATCGTCGTATCCTCCGAATAAACCATCTAAAAATGCAAAGAAATACATGAACAGAAAAATTCCAATCACAAATATTATTGCTGTGTTTAAGATTTTATCCCCTAATTCAATAGTCCAGATAAGGTCTCCAAAGAATGATAATACTAAATAATTTCCAATAGCGGCAAGAAAAGGTGTTAAAAACGATTTAAATGGATATAGCTTATAATCTGTAATCTTATACTTAACAACAACCCAGAGGACAACTCCCTTAGCAAATACGGCAGGAATATAAGCATATATCACTGCTATCATGTCTTTAAGCCACATTACTAAAACTATTAGTAAAACTGCTCTTATTACGAATTCTAGTATCCAAATAAGCGCTAATAGAGTTGTTTTTCCTGTTCCCGTAAATATAGCATCTCCTATCCATGAATAGACTCCAAATCCATTAAATATTAATAGTGGAATTAAGAATCTCACAGCTGGAGTTCCGTATTCTGGACCAGCAGCACCCACAATAAATTTAGCTCCAATTGCAAATATAACTGATATTAGAAAAAAAGCAAAGTAATTACCCCACCTAAACCCTTGGTAAATATATAATTTTGTTAAAGAAGTTTTTCCATGGGAATAAGACTCACTAAATGCCCCTAATAAAGAATTGCCATATAATGCAACGATCATAACAATTAGACCAACATTCCATGCTAAGTTAAAATACCCAAGTTCATTTGAATAGTTAGCAATAAACATACTCGTTATTACTATTTGTATGAACCATCCAATTTGAACAAATGAGGATCCAAAGGCTAATTTCGATCCAAATGTTATAGATTCTTTAAATTCTTCCTTGGAAAAATCAGTTCTAAATACTGTCTTAGGTGAATAGCCTTGTTTTTTAAATAAATACATAGAAAAGAGAAATGTCATCCAATAATCAAAGTATCTAGCTAATGCATATCCTATCCCCGCACCGAGTGCTTCACCAAATATGGGATTTGCAGCACCCCACATACGTCCCAAATAACAAAAAACCATTTGTCCAATAAGCAACCAAAATACTTCCCATAAAACATAAGTAATAAGATGTAAATCTGTTCTCTGCAATCCCTGGAATGTGAACATAAATACTAAGAAGAAACCAGGATATTGTACTAAAGAAAAAGTGATAAAAATCCAACTCATATGCGCTGCAAATTGAATCTGTGGGAAGACGATTGATCCAATAAATGCGAAAATCGTAATTTGTGCTAATCCTGTAAACAATTGCCACCACACGAAAATCTGAATGTAATGAATTGCTTTTTCTGGATTATCTCCCCTATATTGAGAAAAAAACTTTGCTAATGCGAAAGATGTGCCAAAATCAAAGATTAACCACGCTACTTGGAAAATATTGTATGCATAGTAGTACCATCCTGCTGCTTGTGGATATGGCTGAATTATTTGAGGCATTATAAAATTTGAAATTAATAACTGTGGAATGATCAACAATAAAGCCATAAAGAGCGTAAAGAGAAAACCTCCTAATTGTCTGTGAATTCCAATAACTTCCCAATCGTCTTTTAAGTCAACATGTTCATCTAATTTTTTTTGGAGATCTTCTACTTCTTTCAACCTTTTTCGTTCTTCTTCTTCTGCTTGTTGTTTTAATGCTTCTATTGTAGCTCGATCCATTTCTGTTGATGATTTTCTTTTCATTACAACAAATAACGCTACAGCTAGAATAGCCAATACAATAACGACTATAAGTAGTATAATTTGCTCTATTAGGTGAGGTACTGGAGAGTAGGGCCAAGCTGAATATGTTTGAAAAGTTAGGTTTAAACTTTCAAAAATCATCGTGTATAAAAGATAATTAAAGTATGGCCACAGTTTGAAATCTAGATTTGCTCCTTCTTCCAACCAACCAGTAAATAAGATAATATTTCCGCTTCCCTTTGCTTTTTCTAATAAAACTGGTCGCCGATTAGCGTTAATCTCTAAATTTTTTGAAATAGGATACGTATCAATAATTCTCTCAACTGACGCATTTAAACTTTCAATGGGTATATAGGTCATATTATCGATTTTCATACTAGGCGCAGAATTCCAATCCATATTTTTACTTATTGGATGATTGGTGTTTGCTATGACAAAAAGGCTTTGTTCTTGGTTTATCTTTTTTTCTGCTTCAAATAAAGTATTGTTAATTAATTCCAATTTTCCTAAAAGGGTTGCATTGTTAAACAAATTCTGGCCCATTAATATAACAACTGAACCACCCCCATCCACAAAATTTGAAAGAAGATTTTGCTTCGTAGAGTCTAATAAAGCATCAATGATTATTACGCTGTCAATCCATGAACCAATAGAATTAAGGGGCTCTGTATCCGCAACAACTGAAATGTTAAAATTGTCCGTATCAATTCTTAATCTTTGAATAATAGTTTTATCATTTCCTTTACTAATAACTAAAATATTTTTTTGATTTGCAGCTTGTCCATGTGCGGGTATCATTAAAAGAAACAGCAATGCTCCGCTAGTAATTAAAGCAATAATACTTATTACCATAATTTTTGAGACTTTTTTATTAGTTTTTACCATAATTAATCAAAATTTTTTTTTTAGATTAAATTAATAATGATTAATTTACTGTTTGTGCTTATTAACTTTTGTAAAAGCAATTGGAATTTATAAGCACAGTAATTATTTTTTACGATGCGATTGATATTTCCTTTTCGTCTAAACTGAAGGCGCACTTAAATTAATTTTTAAATCCGCTAAGAAAATTTATATTAAACATATCTTTTTTTTAAACCATGGACAGTCAAGAAGAAGATGTAATTTTATACGAAGTTAAGGGTAGAGTTGCAACAATTACTTTAAATAGACCGAAAGCAGCCCATTCTTTTAACTTAGCATTAATGAAAGGATTGTACGAGAAACTCGTAGAAGCTGACAACGACGAGAGAGTTAAGTGTATCTTGTTAAAGAGCACAGGTAATAGGGTTTTTAGCGCAGGTATCGACATTAAATCCAAATCTTTCGACGATAACAAAGAATATTTCGAGGAAGTGAAGGATTATGGAAGAAAAAACACGCAAAAAATGCTTATAATGAAAAAACCTATCATTGTTCAAGTCCAAGGTACCGCAATTGGGTACGGTTTGGAGTTGATAATGGCGTGCGATTTAAGAATATTTGCTGATAGGCCTAAAGAAGAGATGTTCTTTAGAATGCCAGAAATTGCTATATCTATATACCCGCAAACTGGAGCGACGATTTTACCTTTGTTAGCGTTTGGTTTAACTTTTGCTAAGAATATTTTATTTACGGCTGACGAATTTGGTTTGGAAGATTTAAAAAGGTTGAACTTTCCAGTTAGAGTCTTCCCTCTTGAGAAGTTAGAGCTTGAAACTAAAAAATTTGTAAAAACTTTTAGTAAAAGGATGGACTCATTCATGTTTTTGATAAAATCAACGCTAGCGATAATGAATAACAAATTTATTGAAGCTTGGTTCGATTTAGAAGATGAATGCGGAAATATCGCCTACGATAAGAAAACTATGAAAGAATTGGATGATTTTATAAAAGATTTATACAAAAAGTATCCATAAATTAAATATTTTTGAATAAGGTAAGAAAATTTATATTAAACATATCTTTTTTTTAAACCATGAATAGTCAAGATATAATTTTATACGAAGTAGAAGGACATATTGCTACAATAACGATTAATCGCCCAGATAAAGCACACTCTTTCAATGTCGAAATGTTGCAACTAATGCATACGAACTTACTACAAGCTGATAAGGATGAGAAAGTTAAATGCATTATTATAAAGAGCACGGGGGAGAGATTTTTTTCCGCGGGTTATGACCTTAAGGAGATACAAGGATCTCCCGAAAACATAGAAAAAATAAAAACATGGGGTAGAAAGGTCACCTCTACGATACTTTTCATGAAAAAAACCATTATTACTCAAGTACAAGGAATTGCAATCGGTTTTGGTGTTTTAATGATTCTAGCCTCTGACCTTAGAATTTTTGCCGATAGGCCAAAAGAAGAGCTGTATATAAGGCTTCCAGAACTAGCTATTTCCGCATTTCCTCAGACTGGAGCAACACTCTTGCCTTTATTGGCCTTTGGATTAAGTTACGCTAAGTATCTGCTTTATTCTGCTGATAAAGTCGGGATTGAAGAATTGAAAAACATCAATTTTCCAACGCGAATATTTCCGCGTGAAACCTTGGAAGCTGAAACCCGTTCATTTGTAAAACAATTAACTAAATATCAAACAGAATTTTTACTCTTTCCAAAAATGATGTTAAACATCATGAATAAGGCATATATTAAATCGTGTTTCGATTTAGAAGATGAATGTGGAAAAATTACCGATGAAAAGAAGACAATGAAAGAATTGGATGAAATTATAGAAGAATTATACAAAAAATATCTATAACTCTATTTTATATTTTTGTTATTTTTTTTTAATGTGTTTTTCTAACCAAATATACATATCTCGAAAAACTTGCGCTCTTCCTTTTTCATTCCACAGCTCATGAAGAAACCCATCGTATTCCCTATATGTCTTGTCTTTATTTTTTATTTTTTCAAAGAATTTTTTAGTCGTTCCCTTTTCTACCATTTTATCTTTTCCAGCTTGCATAACCAATATAGGACATAGTAATTTAGAAGCGTTTTCCATCGCCCATTTCATAGCTCTTTCCATTTCGGCAGCAGATCTCAAGGAGATTTTGTCTAATTTTTTATCATCTGAAATGTGCTTGCGTAAAATTTTGAGGTCACTAGTTAAAAGGTTTTGTTCGATCACCATATCTATAGTTTTAGTTGGAGAAATTTTAGAAATCGGTCCGGCAATTTTTTTACCCAATTTTTTACTAAAAGACAAGTTTACAGCTAATCTTAATAAAGGGGACGATACTAATACGCCAGGTAATGCTGGATGATTAACCGCAAAGATTAAGGCAATTAATGCACCGAACGAATGCCCCATTAAAAAGATTTTTTTATCTCCAGAGGTTTTTTTTACTAAATCCATAAATAAAATGATGTCTTTTTGGACATGATCCATGCTATCGATATGTCCGAGGTTGTCGGCATTCCTCCAATGTCCTCTAATATCAAACGCATACACAGCATATCCGTTTTCCGTTAAAAACTCTGCGGGTACTTCCATTCTATCTGAATGAGTCCCCCAACCATGCAAAGCTATTATATAAGCCTTAATATTATTCGAATCTGGTAGCCAGTACTGATAAAACAATCTTTTAGTCTCTCTACCTTCAAAATAACCTTTTTTATTGATCATAAATACTTGCTCGTTAAATAAATTTGAAATGAATACTCTTATTATGATTTATAATCTTTTAACTTTTTATCATATTTGAAGTCATTTAATATGTCTGATAGCCTTAAAACTAAAATTGACAAAAGTTTTTAATTTTGATAAACTCTTTAAATAGTAAGATTAATTCATAAATATAATGTTTAACCATATTAGGCGTTTAATATGAGCGAATTGGAACTGATAAAAATAGTTTTACACGGAAGAGGGGGTATGGGGGCAGTTACTGCTTGTGAGATAATAGCTGAAGCAGCATACTTAAGTGGTAATTTCATTGATGTCCAAGCGTATCCTTCGTTTGGAGCTGAAAGAAGGGGCGCTCCTGTTCAAGCATATGTAAAATTATCCCGAACCGAAAAAGTATACGATCGCGCTCAAATTAAAAACCCAAATATTTTAATCGTATTCGATGAGACTGTTTTAACTAAAGAAGTGGCATCGTCTTTGGAAAGAAATGGAATTTTTATAATAAATTCCAATAAAAATCCCGAATATTTTGTTAAAGAGTTTCATCTTAGTGGCAATATAAAAGTGATTGTTGCAGATATTAATAACTTGGCACTTGAAAAAAATTTAACGATAGACGGAAACCCTGTAATAAATACACCAATTTTAGGTTTGCTCTCAAAAGCGTTACCAGACCTGCACTTGGAAAACCTAAAAGATGTAGTTTTGAAAAAATTGGGCGAAAAATTAGGAAACCTTAACTATGAGTTAATTGAGCAAGGTTTTAACATGGCTAAAATATTATAGCTCCATTTTTCAACATTCTTATTTTAAGATATTGGTAGTTTTACGATAAATGTACTCCCCTTATTTCTTCCTTCTGATTCCGCTCTAATTTCACCTTCGTGCAAATCTACTATCTCTTTTGAGATATATAATCCTAACCCAGTGCCTTGGATGTCGATAAATTCATAACCCTCGCCATACCGTTCTATTTTGCCAAACCTAGTGAATATCAAATCCATTTCGTCTTGACTAAGCCCTATCCCTGTATCGCTAATAGATATTTCAGCCCAATTTTCTTTTTTTTTTAAAACTATCTTTATGTCCCCTTTTGGAGGTGTGTTTTTTATGGCATTAGATAATAAATTCATGATTACTTGTTCGATCCGAATTTTATCCATTTTTAAAAAAAGGCTCTCGGGAAGCGCAAGGTTTAGATCAAATTTTCTCTCTCTCAATAGATATCTTAATTCTTTCGAGACATCCCGAATAAGCTCGCTAAGATCGTTGGATTCTTTTTGTAATTTGAATTTACCATATTCAATTCTAGAAATATCAATTAAATTATCGACTAATTTTTTTAGCCTTTTACCCCCCTTTTCAATAAGTTCTATTAACTCTAATTCTTCTTTACTTAATTTTTCTCCATACAGAGTTAAAAGAAGTTCACAACCTCCACTAACTGAAACGAGAGGAGTTTTTAGTTCGTGCGAAACTCTTGAAATTAAATTTTTTCTTAGCTGATCAAGTTCCTTCAATTTTCTTAATTCCTCCTCAACAAGGAATTCAGCTTCTTTTTTCTTAGTGATATCTGTAAATAAAGCTTGAACATATGTTACATCCCTAATTTTCATAAGGGCTGCTTGAAGATTTGCCCAAAAAATCGTCCCATTCTTTCTTTGTATTTGAATATCTATTCGATGTATTTTTTCTCCTTTTACAAACTTTTTAAAAAGCGTGAAAATTCTTGATAAGTAATCTGGATGTATTATTGAAAGATCCTTAAACTTCTTACCAATCAATTCGTCTATTTTATAACCAAACATTACTTCGGTTGTTGGATTAGCATCTACAACGACCCCTTGTGAATTAATTAATACTACTGAAAAAGGAGTGTTTTCATAGATATTACGATATTTTCTCTCTGATTCTTTTAATTTTTGTTCGGTAATTTTCCGTTCCGTAATATTTACAACAGTAACTAAGTTCGCATTTCGTCCTCTAAATAAAATTGTTTTAGAGAAATTATCTAACCAAATAATTTTTTTAGATTTATTTATTAGACGATATTGATAATAATTTTTTACATCGTTCGAACCCAACTGTTTCTTTGTAGCTTGACTTACTACCCAATCTCTATCATCTGGATGAATGACGTTTACAAACCAACCAGGGGCCCAATCTTTTACTTCTTCGACCGTATATCCTATTAAATCAGCAAATTGTTTATTAATGTATTTAACCAAATCATCTTGTATTACACATATGCCCAATAACGACTGTTCGGCTATAGATCTGAACTTCTCTTCAGATTCTCTCAATCCTTGCTCCAAATTATACTTTTCTGTAATATCGATAAAAGTTCCTTCGATACCAAACGGCTTTCCTTCGTTATTCCGCATTAAATGAGAATTTAATTGAACAACAACTTTTTTACCTTCTTTCGTTAGGGATGGGCAGATGTAATTCTTAGCATAACTTTCTTTTAATATCTGCTTTAAATATTCCTCTCGATCTTCGGGAAATTGCCAAAAATCTGTTACTTTTTTACCTATAAGGCTTTCCGATTGATCGTATTCTAGAATCGTATTATGGGCTGGATTATGGTTTATCATCGTTCCATCTAGAGATACTTGGTAAAAACCAACGTCTAGATTATTAATCATATTGCGATACTTAAGTTCAGATTCCTTTAATTTCTCTTCTGCCTCTTTTCTTTCCGTTATATCTTCTGTGCTCACAATTATTAAATCAGGACCTACACAACCGTAATTTACCAGTAAATATTTCTCGTCCTTTGAGAAATCATATTTATACTTCATTTCTCGCGTAATATGAGTTTTTTCTTTTATGCAAAGATGTAAATCTTTCAAAATATCTGGACGATCTTTGTACATCTCAGACGCGTTAGTTCCTAAAAAAGTTTCTACATGCCCTTGAGTTATTTTATCTGCGGCGTTATTGAAATCAACGAAAACAAAATCCTCTCCTATTTTTCTCCAAGTATAAGTAGGAATTGGACCTTCTTTAAACAAAGCTTTGAACATTTCTACCGATTCTTTTAATTTTTGTGCTGTTTTTTTCCGTTTGGTGATGTTTTTGGCTATTCCTAATATTCCATACAATCTACCATTTTTTTTTAAGGGAATGCTGTATGTTTCGATAAATATGTAATCGCCAGTTTTTGTTTTAAGCTTGTATTCACTCTTGGCAGATAGTTTCCCCCTTTTTTTTATTTCCTTTAATGAATTATATGCCCTAATTAAACTATCTCTGTCAAGCAAATCAGTAAAAGTCAAATTAGGAATGTCCTTCCTTTCATAGCCGAGAGAAATTAAAGTTAATTCATTTGCATCTAGAAAATTACCGTATAAATCATTTACATAAATTAAATCCAAAGAGTGTTCAAATAGATCTTTGAATTTTTCTCTAACTTCTTCTTTATTATAATCTATATCCATCACCAAAAGAACTGATATTTATTCTTAAATTATATTTTTTTCTAAAGAGATAATGAAATTGTTGATATTAAATTTCTTTCTTTTTCGAAAGACTAAGATAATTTCTTTGAGTTCTATTAAATAGCCCTATTTTAATTAATCGGAAGAGTTTTATTTCAATAGTTATTAATTTTTATATTGGCTTTTATTCATTAATTTGTGTGATACCTATGGCTAATACGAAAAAGGATTATCAAAAAATCTTAGGTTCCGTTCAAAAACCCGTAAAGGGAGAAGCTGGGAAAACGGGTTCGTGGAGCCCTAAAAAACCCGTAATTGATTTAGAAAAATGCATTCCGGTAAAATCAGGAAAACCTAGCTGTTTTAATTGTTGGCTTTATTGCCCAGAAGCAGTAGTAACTAGGACCATCCCTCCTAAAATAGATTTGGAGTATTGTAAAGGATGTGGAATTTGTATGGAAGAATGTCCTGTAAAAGCAATTGAAATGGTAGAGGTGAAAATTGAATGACAGTTACAGAAAAGAAATCCGAAAAAATTAGTTCTAAAGTTAAGATTTTAACAGGAAACCATGCGGCTGCTCAAGCCCTTAGGCAAGCTAAAGTAGGCGTAGTTGCGGCCTACCCAATAACCCCTCAAAGTCCGGTAGTCGAAAAAATAGCGGATTTTATTTCGAAGGGCAAAATGAACACCCGTTTTGTTAAAGTAGAATCAGAACACTCTGCGTTAGCCGTATGTTGCGCGGCCTCAGCTACAGGGTCAAGAGTGGGTACTGCAACCTCCTCTCACGGATTAATGTTAATGTATGAAATGTTACCGTGGGCTGCGGGCAATAGATTACCTATAATAATAAATTTAGCAACTAGAGCAACAGGAGCCCCTTGGTCGGTTTGGACGGATCACCAAGACTTTATTACTATGCGTGATGTTGGTTGGATTCAAATGTTTTGTATGGACAATCAAGAAATTTACGATACAAATCTCCAAGCTTTTAGAATTGCGGAAGACTCAAGAGTTTTTCTTCCAACAGTTGTAGCTTATGATGGTTATATATTATCCCATACCATGATGCCCGTAATCCTAGAAAAACAAGAAGATGTCGATGATTTTTTACCTCCTCTAAAACATCATATAAATTTATCAGATATGTCTCAAGTGAAAGGTATAGATCCTGTCACCACGCCTAATTTAATAAATCGGGGTGAAGAAGGAATCGCTCCCGGGTATTTTGAGTATAGATATGCGATGCAAAAAGCTCTTGAAAATTCAATTGAAGTGATCAAAGAGGTTCATGACGAATTTGCCGATAAATTTGGGCGAACTTACGGAAATGGAATCTATAAAACGCACTTAACTGAAGACGCGGATACTATTATTTTTGCAATGGGTTCAGTGGCTTCTCAAGCTCGAAATGCGATTAAAAAACTTCGAAAAGACGGGTTAAAAATTGGTTTAGTGAGCTTGAAACTATTTAGACCGTTTCCCGTTTCGTATTTAAGAGAGTTTTTCAAAAATAAAAAGCAAGTAGTCGTTTTTGATAGGGATATTGGTTATGGATACGAAGGCGTATTATCGTACGAGTTGAAAGCTGCTTTGTATGGTTTGAAAAATAGTCCCTTTATTAAAGGATTTATAGTAGGGTTAGGGGGTAGAGATATTACTGATCAACACATTATAAAGGGCGTGTATAAAGCAATTGAAGAATCCGAAATAGGAACAATATCACATGAAACCGATTTTATTGGCTTAAGATTGGAAGAGTTAGGGGATTATGATGAATCAGAATATTTCAAAGGAGGTTAAAATATATTGGTTAAATTAATGGATATACCTGAAGAAGAGTTCATTTACCCCGGCACTAGAGCGTGCGCAGGATGTTCAATGGCGTTATTATATAGAATTGCTCTAAAAGCCCTGGGGCCAAGAACAATTATTACTGTACCCGCTTCGTGTTTAACTGTTTTACACGGAATGCAAGGGTTCTGTACCACTAAGGTTTCTGTGCTCCACACACCTTTTGCTACTACGGGTGCTTCTGCTTCTGGAATTGTAGCTTCTCTTGAAGACAAAGGATTAACCGATGTTAACGTCGTTGCGTTTGCGGGTGATGGTGGGACCGTAGATATTGGAATCCAGAGCTTGAGCGGAGCGGCTGAGAGAGGAACCAACTTTATTTTTGCTTGTTATGACAACGAGGCGTATATGAATACAGGTGTTCAAAGAAGTGGAAGTACACCACCTGGTGCTTTTAGCACTACAACTCCTACTGGTAAAGTGGGATACAAAAAAAACATGGCTAAAATTATGGAAGCACACGGCATCCCTTACGTTGCAACAGCCATTTCGTCGTATCCACTTGATCTATACGATAAATTTAAGAACGCTCAAAATATTTATGGTCCAAAATATATACACATTCTTGCTCCTTGCCCTCCGGGATGGGGATATAATCCAAAAGATTCAATTGAGATCGGGAGACTAGCAGTTCAAACGGGTTTCTGGCCGTTATACGAAGTAATTAACGGTAAGTTTGTTTTATCCAAAGATAGCAAAAGATTTTTAGACCCAACAAAACGCAAACCTATTGAGGAATATTTAAAAGTCCAAAAAAGATTTAGAACAATCTCTGATAGTCAAATTGAGGATTACAAACAATATATTAACGCCCTATGGGAAGAAATTAAGGAGAGAATTGAAAAAGAATAACTATTTTCAACAGATTTCTTTTAGTTATTTTAATTTTTTCTAATTTTAATATTTTAACAACATAGTTAAGATATAGAAAAAAATATAAATTATTTAGAGTTAAAAATTATTGATTATCTATGCTGAAGACATACATTTTCAACGAACCTAATAAAAGCTGGGTCGAGGAAAACACAAGCTTACTTTTTCACGATTTATGCGCAATTTTGGATGAAGAGCGTAAAATTATCTACCTCTGGAACGGCCCAAAAAGTTCTAAAGAAAGGCTTAATAAAGGTTATAAATTGTTAGAAAATTTAATGTCCAGCTATCCTCACATTCATTTCCAATTATCAATTTTAAAGAAAGAAGTTCCAGATTATATTCAAAACAAATTGGAATCAATGTTAAATGAAATTAAACAAGAAGACGAAAGAGAATACCAGAAGTTTACAAGATTTATTACAATAAGGTTATATTTAATTTTTCTAATAGTTTCTTTAATTTTACCGATATTATTTGCTCTAAATTTAGGTTCTTCTTTGTTTTGGACGAATATTGGCAATAATTTTAAAGTTAGTGCGGATATATACAGTAATTGGCTCTATATTTCGTATATATTAATAATAATTTCCTTGATTTCTTTTGTTATTATTACTGCGATAGGTATCTTTGAGAGCGAACATCAAGCTATTGTTTATTCCTTATTAGGCGTGATAATTTGCAGTGGAATAGCGTTTTATCTACAGCAAGGAATTTTCTTGTTTTTATTCCAAGATGGATCAACCGCTTCAATTTATTATATCAGACAAAATGATATTTTTATATTTTTAATTGTAATTATTACAGGTATTATGATTTTTGAGTTACCAAACGCGAAAAAACTCATCTCATTTATGGCAACCTACAGAAAATATATTTTTTGATCTACTAAGTTCCAATTTTTAAGAAATGTTTTAAATATTAGCTTAATAATTTTTAGATAAGTGTCTTAAATTAAAAGAAATTATAAAATAATCGATATGGCTGAAGCAGCAAAATTACTGGAGAAAAAAAAGCTGGGTAAGGAAGATTTAAGAGTTTTAGTGGGAATTGAGATCGGAATGAAAAGATCTAAATATGTTACGATAAATAATATAAAATTCTATTCTAGGAATCCAATAGAAGAAACCTTATATCGTCTTAAAAAGGTACATAAATTAGAATTAATAGTAAGAGATTCCTCTAAAAACGATATAGGCTATACCCTTAATTCTATTGGATACGACGTACTAGGTCTGCACACCTTGGTTGAGAGAGGGACAATTAGTCAGTTAGGACCTATGATAGGTAAAGGTAAAGAATCAGATGTCTATGGTTGTATGGACGATAACGAAAATATTTACGCTTTAAAAATATTTAGGATGGGAAGGACAAGTTTTAAAAACATTAAGATGTTAAGAAGTTTTCTTGATAACCGAAAACATTTATCTTGGTTGTATGTTAATAGACTTGCCGCTAAAAAAGAATTTGACGCTTTAGGTAAACTCGACGATCTTAAAGTAGATACACCTAAACCAATAGGGCTTAATCGACATATGATTGTAATGTCATACTTAAGAGGAAAAGAATTAGCCTATTATCAAAACCTTAAAAATCCAAGTAAGATTTTTAACAAGATCATTAAACAAATTAAAATAATTTATCAAGAAGCGGATATGATCCATGGAGATTTAGGAGAATTCAATATAGTAGTAGATAATAAAGGAAATATATTAATAATCGATTGGCTACAATGGATTTCATCAGATCATCCAAACGCAAGATCAATTTTAGAAAAAGATATTACAAATGTGTGTAACTTCTTTCAAAAGAAATACCATATAGAAAGCAACCCTGTAGAGATTATTCAATCGTTTAAAAAAAAGTGATATTAGAGTTAATGCTTATTTAGACTTCCTTGAATGAACACGTCCTCTATATTATCTAAAAATTCAGTCTTAAGGTCTGTTGTATGTGTTTTTAAATATGCTGTTAAATCATCTACTTTCAATTGCTTTCGTAAGACTGATAATTTTAAAAGTGAATCCTTTTGACCGACTCGAATAATTTCACCCAAACCTTTCTTTATGACTGGTAAATTTTGGAGCGATGTGATTGAAAAAATTACATTAAAGCTATTCTCTCTTAGAGGTAAATTTTCGATATCTCCCAAAATTAGATTTATATCTTTTATTTTTTTAGATTTGTCACAAAAGTTCATTAGCATTTTCCAAGAGATATCTATTCCAATATATTTGACCTTCTTCTTTAAATTATTGATATTCAAGTTAGAAAAAAATTCAATTGATAGACCAGTACCACAACCAGCATCTAGAATGGTTTTATAATTTAAATTACAATTTCTAAAAAGAATTTTATACTTTTCTTTTTGGATTTCGCTATATCTACTATCATAGAAGCTTGAGGTTGAATTGTATTTCTCAATAACATTTTTTTTCTTATCTAAATCTTTATTTAAAGGTTTCAAGAAAATTACCAAACAGAACAAAATATAAGAATAATTAATATCCGATAAAAAGGTTTTAATTCAAAAAAGTTTTTCTTTAAATTATCTTTTCAATAATTATATTATAAATGTTTTTATAAAGGTTAAAATATGTCAAATCAGAATATCAGAAATAAGAACCCTTTAGCAATCCTTCAAAATGCCCAGAACAGTGAGATATTGCTCAGACTAAAAGATGGCACTGAATATAAGGGGATCTTAAAAGAAATTGATGCTTACATGAACATGATTCTAGAAGATGCGACTGAAATCATGGAGGGTAGTCCTGTGGCTAAGTACAACGAGATCTTCATCCGTGGGAATAATCTTCTCTTCATAAAACCCGATGCAAATCAGCTAAAAATATAAAAATCGGAAGCACATCATATCATTTAATCTAATTCCCTCGTTTCAAATGCTCAATTTTTAATTCTTAAGTTATGTAAATTGAGAGCTTAAATTGATTGATAATAAAAGCTCAGATTATAGTCTCGTATCAGTTATTGGTTATGGAACTTTCATAACTCGGAATCTGTGGAAGGATAAACTCAATGTTGAAGTGTGCCTTGTAAAAAATTTTACAAGAGTTTTTCCTAAAAATAGTTGGTTTCCTTATGCTCTACGTTCAAAGAATTCCTTTTGGGCTTTAAAATTTGATGTGAGCCTACAAGGATTAGAATTGTTAGACTCAATCGAAGGAGTTTTTGATGATTTATTTGAACGAATAATCACTGAAGTTTGTTTAAAAAATAATAGAAAATTGTCTGCTTATATCTATATACCTACAAAAAAGACAATAGCTTCACAAAAATTATCTCTGGAATTAGATAAAACCGATCGATGGAAGGAAGTAATTAAAAAATACCTCGAGATTGTAGAAAGATTTCCCGAACTGGTGTTATGATTCTTTGATCAATCTTGGTTTTACCAAATTGTTTTTTATAACGGCGTAGGACGCTGGATTTGGTGAAAACTTACCTGGGTAATTAGCAGATGAAAATATAGATAACAACCGTTCGTTGAAAAACCATCTATAACCTTCAGGGAATACTTCGTGCGCTCTAATTAAATATTTTAAATTATACTCTTTCATAAAATCATTAAAAACATCTTCTCCAAAAGATTTTATTCCAGGGCCTCTAAAACTTTCTGAAAATCCTTTTAAGTCGGATTTAGGGTCATTCCACATAATTTGTACTAGGCTTTTTGCTATGGTTTTGGATTTAGAAACACTATCTCCTGGTTTTAAACCTCTCAACTTCCTTAAAATCGCGATATCTTCGGGAATCCCACCATGCAGACATAATATGCTTTTATTTACTAAAGCACAAAAAGGAAGTACATTGTACACGGCTAAAACTTCGTCAAATTTTAGGTTATCATTAAATCTACGTTTAAATTCTTGGAAGAATCCATAAACTTTGTTCATTTCCAAAGTTTCGTGATTCCCCTTTAATAGAAAGTATTTATTTGGATGTCTAATTTTTAGCGCGAGAACCAAAATTAAACATTCTAACTGATTTTTACCCCGATCAACGATGTCACCTAGAAAAATTACAATCTCGGGATTTTTTTCATCTATCATATCAATCAATTTTTGTAAAGTTTCTAAATTTCCATGAATATCTCCAATAACCCACACTTCGCTTTTAGAATCATCGAGGTTAAACTCTAATAACAGTTTTTCTTCTTTAAAAATCTCTTCTGCTTCTCGTAAAATCTGTGAAATATAGTGGAAATCTAATTTAGAGATTTTATATGGTTCCTTTATAAAGTTCTCTAAAAACGGTTTATCTATCACTTTTTAATCTTATTAGCAAGTATAATTTTTAATTTATCTCTATTAATTGTACTTTAACTTTTAAATTAAGATCTTGCATTTTTATAAATAAAGGATTTGATTATTAGAATTAGTGTTAATAAAAAATCTTAAAGAAACGATTTTTTTTGTTAAAATTCCATGAAAATGCCATATTCTAAAAATAGGATACAAATTTTGGAAAATATAATTAATAAATTCGAAAATGAGATAGTTACCGAAAAGAAGAATAATCGAGATCGTGGAGTAGTTTATACTCCTCAACCAATTGCGGACTTTATGGTATTAAACATTTTTAGAATCTTTTTTGACGATTTTTTAGAGTTAAGAAATGTCTTTCAAACAAACTGTGATTACGCCAGTCTAAAACAATTACTCGCAAAAAATAATAGTCTTAAAGATAGATTTGAAACAAAAATAAGAAATATTAAAATTCTAGACCCAGCTTGTGGCACGGGAAGATTTTTGATTGCCATTGCTGAAGTTCTTTTTAATATCAATAAAGTATTTGAGTTAAGGTACTCCGATTACGATATTAAGAAAAAAATAATTCAAAACAATTTATACGGAATCGAAATTGATAAGTCAGCATACTTAATATCAAAACTAAGACTAATAATATGGCTTTATTCGGATGTGGAGTCCCCTTTTTTAGACGGTTTTGCTTGTACCAATTCAAATTTAGACGAAATTGAAAACTTTATTAACAAATTCAACCTGAATTTTAATATATTTAATTTAGATTATCTTCTTGAATTAGATTCAACCGGTATTGATATCATAATCGGAAACCCTCCTTATGTCGAAAATAAGAAGATATTAGATATTGAATTCAAAAAAAAAATCAAAAAAAAATTTGAATCTGCTTATGGGTTGTTTGATCTAAGTGTTATTTTTATTGAAAAATCGATAGAATTGTTGAAAAATGGAGTTGGATGCCTATCTTTTTTAACTACTAATAAATTCTTATCAGCCGATTATGGTCTGAAAATTAGAGAGATGATATTGCGAGATACAGAGCTTAAGGAAATTATTAATATATCTTCATTACCGATATTTCAAAAAACAGCGGCTTATCCAATAATAATTTCTTTTAAAAAAAGAACTAACACAAGCAATACGATTCTAATAAAAAAGTTTGAGAGCATGAAAGATTTTAAGTATTTGCAAAACGAAAAAATAACTAAATTACCCCAGGATTCAATAAAAAACCTTCCTTCATCTGTAATACCAACATCCCCTGATATAAACTTAGTTAACTTCTTATATACAAATTTCAAACCAATGATACAAGTTATAAAGGGTTTAAAAATTATATATCGTCCTTTTGGTTTTATAAAATGGGCAGAAAACTTCAAAAATATCAGTAAAAATAAGACTTCTAATAAAGATTTAATATTGATAGGAACTGGAAATGTTGGTAAATATTATATAAATTTCAAAAAACGCATAAAAATCGCAAAAGTAAATCACGAAATATCATATTTTAGCTTTCAATCAGAGCAAAAAAAAGTTTGGGATTACCTTAATAGTGAAAAAATAATTTTTAGGGAAATTGCAAAGGATATTACTTGTGTGTATGATCCGGGTATTTATGCTAATTTAACGGGGCTTTACTTTTTAAGTGTACCTTCATTTAAAACAAACGACTATTTTTGTTTACTTTCGATAATGAATTCAGATATTATTAATTTGGTATTTAAAGCATTATACGGAACTCTTCATATGTCTGGAGGCTATTTAAGGTTTAACGGAAGCTTTATAAAAAAACTACCCATGCCAGAGAGTTTTCCCACATCGCTTTCTTATCTAGGTAAAATAATTCAATTTTTATCGCAATTAAGATTTGAAATTCTCCAAGAACCAAACGATGAAATTCGATTATTAGAAATCGAAAAGCTCTTAAATTTTTATCAAAGCCTAACAAATTCTTTAGTTGCTCAATTATATTTACAATTCGAGCCTTATGATGAATTAAATAAATTATTAAATTTTCCTAATTCGGTTCCAGATATAAAAATAAAAAATTTTAAAAATCGTTTTGATCTGCCAAAATACCTTACTTATTTAAAGGGAGAATTGAAGGAAAACCTAAATCAAATTAATAATTCATTTAATTTATTATATGATAATTCGAAATTGGTGGAGCAAATAAACAAAAGTTTGGTGTATAAATTCTAATTTTTAATAGATATATAAAATTATTTATACTCCTCTTTAGATAATTCACCAAGTAAATTTATTATTCTTGATGTATTAAAAATTCCACATACGCAAGGTTTTGCTAATTCTTCAGCAATGTTTTCAATTCAAATTTTTAAAAAATATTATTTATTATCCTAGAATCTAATTTTTCCTATAAAAAAAAAAATGTTAAAATAGATGTTAATATAGATGTTAATATAATATATTATTTAA
>JABCSY010000059.1 GCA_018238625.1 Promethearchaeota archaeon | reverse complement strand
ATATATTCTATTATAACTGCAATATTCTCAGCCTCTCCTCCACCGTAATAAAATAATTGATTGAGCCCACTGGATAAACTCATGTAGATTGCTATATTAACTGCTAATAAGCCTGGAAATATTGCTCGTAGCAGAATCCTCTTTCCAGAAATCTTTTTTTCTATGGGAATGATGAAATAATTGTATTTATTCAATTTTATTATTTTATGCATTCTCACCATGACTATGGTCACTATTGGCCCGAGAAAGAGCATTATAATCATGAATAGGAAGGGTATTAATATGGAGATCACCAAATCTGAAAATGTACCGCCAGGTATTATTGGAATCAAATCATCTATAGTTCTACCAATCATTAAAGGAAGGAAATTGAGAATTATCACAACGATAAGGAGAAAAATTGAAACGACAATCGGCATTCTGAATCTTTTTTCCATAATATTTTCTCTCTGTTTTTTTTTAAAAAAGCATATTAGAACTCGCTTTAAAGAGTAATATGACTTTTTTTTTAATTATCTTCCTAAAGTTTTGATACTTAAAAAGATTTACAGATCCTTATTCATTTTCTATTTATAGATCTTTTATCTTATATTTTGCTTCATTACAAATCTAAGTAATTTTTCAAGATTTTCATTCTATGTGGCTTTAAAGCAGACCATCCCTTTCTATTCATGATTCAAGATTCTCAAACCAAAACGATTTTATTTATTGGAAGGATGCTGAATCCTAATTCTTGATTAATTTTACATCTAAGAATTTATAATATTCTATAAATACTGAGTATAGGTGTGGTATATGCAAGAATTTAAAGTAAATGATTAAATATCTTTAAGATTAGAAGAAAAAGAAATGATTAAATATGTGTATGCATATATGTACACATATGACTTCAAAAAATATTAGTATTACTGAGGAAGTTTATAACAAATTAATGAAAATTAAACGAGAGAATGAGAGCTTCTCCGAATTATTCTTAAGATTATTAAGTGTCCAAAAAATCAACTTTGAAAAAACATTTGGAGCGTGGAATTTAAATGAAAAGGAATCGAAGGAAATATGGGGCGACATTACGAATCGACCTGGACGTAAATGGAAAAAAACAGACATCGGTGAATTAGAATTATAATTCTTGATACAACCGCCTGTATTGATTATTTAAATGGTAACAAGCAACTTAAAAAAGTTATATTTGAACAAGAAAACCTAATTCACATAACTTCGATAACAGTCTATGAAGTTAGTATTGGTTTAGAAAGAACTAGAAGGAAAATTTCTGAACAACGATATAAAGAGTTATATAAAAGCTGGATGGAACTTATCAGCGGAATGGAGGTGTTTTCGTTAAGCTTTAAGGAAGCAGAGAAAGCGGCAGAGATTTACGATAAATTAGAATCAAAAGGGCAGCTCATTGACGATAATGATATCTTAATTATAGGAATTATGCTCAGCAATGGAATTAATCAAATCATTACTAAAAATATAAAACAATTTGAACAGTCGAAGAAATTAAGGTAATTAACTATTGAAAGTATATACACATAAATCTATATGGGTCGTAAGAACTAAAAGGAAACAAAATATTAACTAATCTTTTTTAATGTATTATTATTCTACTCATCATTAATCTCTTTTAATTTTAAACCAACTAATTTTCGCATAAATTATGGTATTATCAAAACGTGAACGGGTATTCAAAGCTCTCGAGCTTGATGGTGAACCCGATATGGTTCCTATACATTTATTTGGCTTTGAGCAAACAGGTCTTTCTTTCCAGGCTTTTAAAGAATCAGAAGAAAGGAAAAGATATCATAGTTCCGTAAAAAATACGAAATCTAACGTTAAATACTATATTACAGAACAACGCTTTTGGAACGCCGATCTTTATGGAATGGACCCCTTTGGGGAAAATAAAATAAAAGTGAGGTACGAAAACGCCCCTCCTGAGTACGCTGGCTGTCGTCTTAATAGGATGGACGGCAGGTTATATAGAACTGTGAAACAAGTTAATACGGGTTTAGAATATGCTTGGTATGTCGGTGGTTATTTTACAAGTCCGGAGATCTTGCACTCTTATTGGGACCAGTATGGAAAACCAACTGAATTGATTAACGATAGAGTTAAATACTCGACTCAAAAGTGGGAAGGATTTGTTGAAGCCCTTGCACCTTATTTCTATCCAATGGCAAATTTACCCTTGAATCCCTCCGAAGTCTTGATTGGAGGGCTTTCTTTTACTCGTTTTGCTTATTATATACGTAAAAACCCAAAATTTATTCACGAAATTATGGACGAGTACACGAAGGTTAATATTGAAATAATTAAGCGTTTAGCTGAAGTAGGCGTTGATATAGTAATGTTTGGCGATGATTTGGGTTATAAGGACAATGGATTTTTTTCTTTAAAAGTCTTTCGAGAATTTATCCTTCCATATCACAAAAGAATTTACCAAGCTTGCAAAAAAAGGGGTGTGATCGTTGTACTCCATTCTTGTGGGAAAGTTGATCAATATTTACCTGATTTAGTTGATATTGGTCTTAACTGCATTCAATCTTTAGAAGCAACAGCAGGAGTTGACTTAGCTGGGTTAAAAGAATCGCTAGGAGATCGTTTGTGCTTTATGGGTGGATTGGACTCCTCAGGGGTTTTAACTCATGGAACTCCCGAAGATGTGTACGAAAATGTAAGGAGCACAATAATGAAAGCTGGTAAAGGTGGTGGATTCTTCGTAGGACCTAGTCACGACATCTTAAACATGCCGTGGGAGAATGTTTTAGCAATGAGAGCCGCTATAGAGAAATATCGAAAATATCCATTAAAACTTTGAGAAAATATTAGTGAAATACTATACAAGGTTTTTTTCCGTCATAGAACTATTAATCTCCTTAAGCAAATCTTTTTTAAGCTTGTTATTTAATTCAATTCCATCTATTATTAAGAACTCCTCTAATTCTTCTTTCGTTATTTTCTTTTTCCCTTGTTTTTCTATCCAATTTCTTGCTTTAAATATTAATTTGCCATCATTACCGCCCATAAATTTCGGTAAGTAGAGATTTGTAATAAATTCTGTTCGGTAGAAGGTTCTTACAAATAACCCTTTATAGTCAAGATTTTTATATAAATTAGAAACTTGCTCTGGCGAGGCGTCTATTACCAAATTCTTACCTGCTTTTTGAATTTTCTTATAAAGCGATATCCATACTTCTGAACCCATTGGTGCACTTCCTGCACCTGGAACCCATTGAATCCCCGTTATAGACGGTTCGGCCAATAAGGGATCTAAGTGATGGAGTGCGTTGGGACCGTCTAGATGGTAAATTGCGTAATCTAGATGTTCTGCTTGAGCTACAAGATCCGGTAAGGCAAACCTTTTAAACCATTTTGGGTTTAACATCGCGCTAAAATCACATTGCATGGGATAACTCCTTTTTCCACACCATACATTGAGCCAACTACTACATCCATCTCCATATTTATCAATAATATCTTGTAATTTATCATAAATGTGTAATAGTTTTTCAAGTATGATTGAACGACATGTGTCAATAATTTCAGGCTTTCTCTTCATAGTTAAAATTATATTAGTCGGTCCTAAAAATGCTGAAAGCGTATCTAAAACACCTCCTAAATCAGTTTGTGCTATTGTATAGTTTCTACCGGCTCGTTTTGCCGCATATTCAGTGATTTTTAATAGTCGTGAATACCATTCATTGTTTTGATTCAATATAACGCTTTCAAGGTATTCTGTGATATCCTCTATTTTTGTTGGACGACTAAACCAAACTGTGTTTGATTGGAATTTTGGTTTAACTCCAAAAACCGCTGCCACAATTCCAGGACCATAATTCGGGAAATATGTAGGAATAGATTCACCTCCATGGTACGTAATTTCGGCTCGTTTTTCAATCCCATCAAGAGTATTTTCAATTCCTTCATGGTCTTGTGCTAAATCCCAATTTTCACCGACGATATCTAAATACGCACCAAGTTTTCCCCTTTTTTTAGGAAAATAATAACTAAAAACCGGACGATCAATTATTTCGTGGTTCCACCATGCATCCATGCGTTCTTTCGCTTCACCAATATCCTCTTTATATTCCATAAAAAAAATATTAAAACAAAACAAATTAATCTTTTCATTTTACAATAATGTAGTACATTCAAACTGGAATGAGAGTTTAAAAAATTAAAAAGAGTTGGTTGAGAGAGAAAGACAGAAACCTGAAGATTTTGGAATAGTTTATTTTTCTTTTAATAGAAAGGTTGATCTTTAATATTTGGTAGTTCTATTTTGGGAGCGAATTTTTTAATATACTCAATAGACTTTAATGCGTCGATTCTTGGTAGTTCAAAAACTACTGGTCCGTTAAAATTTCTCTGGTGAAGTAAATTTAAAAACTCCGGTGGAAAATTCTTCCCCGTACCTAAAGCACCATGATCAATTATTCCTTTTTCATTGTAGTCTTGTAAATGAATTTCAGCTGTGATATCTAAATATTTTTCCGCAATATCAACCAAATCGCATTCTCCCGAGAAACCACCTAGAGTATGTGCCGTATCAATACATAATTTCGTACCTAATTCTTCAATGATTTTAATTGTAGCTTCAAAGGGAAACACGATATTTTCTATCGCAATTTTCTTTCTATCTATTCCTGTCCTTTTAACAATTTCATTTATGCTCTGAATTGATAAATCTGCGAATAATTTTGTTGCAACGGGATAGATATTTGGATCCGTTATAAAATTCATTGCATCAGCAATAAATTCACCTGTTGCATGTAATACATAGACTTCTATATCATCTTCTAATTCGATAAAGGTATTATACGCATCAACTATCGAGTTAATACTCCCTTCACGAATGAATTTGTTAGGACTTGCAAGTTCAATGCTTATGAAAGGAAAGTGGGCTGAATAGGTAATATCATATTCTTGTTTTATACTCTTAAGTTTCTCAATTTCTTGCTCTGTTATCTGAATAGGAAATAGTTGGAAGATGTCTAGAATAATCTCACAGTGCTTAAATCCCGCTTTAGCAACGCCTTCGATAAGATCCGAGAGCTTAAATTGTGCTAATCCCGCCAAACCCTTTTCTTTTAGGTTATCAATAATAAGATCGAGTGATAAAGGTGAAATTCCAAATCTCATATGAATTATTATGAAATTTTTATAATAAGTTTAATTGAGTTTAAAACACGATAAACTGATGGAATTGGTTAAAATTTTTATTAAAAATAGCCCTCTATTTCTAATTATCTCCATCAATAGCGTCAAGTGTAATAAAATAAACTTGACATGAAAGATTATTTATCCAGAGTATTTAAAAGTATTAGGATTGAATTTTTACAAAAAACTATATTATTAAATTTGAATATAACAAATATTTACTAACGATCTATCTTCAATCGGATAAAAATTACCCAAAAATGTCTAATTTAAACCTAACACTTTCACTAACGCTGAATCATCCAAGCGTACAAAGAGTTATAGAGATCGCAAAAGAGGTAATAAATAATAAAAAAGTGTTAGATACAGAATTACTTTATACTCTTGCTAAAAGACAGTTAAAACTTCCCCGAAAAGGGCTCCTAAACATCATACAATTACTTATTAATAAAAAAGTGTTAGTTGAGGGCTCAAAATACACCAGAGATGATGTTCTTAATAATAGGTATAGGTTTAAACTTTATAGTTTTTTGACCTCCAATTTAGGAGTCCATTTCTCAACAATAAGAAAACAAATCATAACAGATAGTAGTGGTAACATGGGAAGTTCTGGCCAGTTAA
The DNA here is from genome assembly GCA_018238625.1 of Promethearchaeota archaeon. Taxonomy (GTDB): domain Archaea; phylum Asgardarchaeota; class Lokiarchaeia; order Sigyniarchaeales; family SOKP01; genus SOKP01. The sequence goes on along the minus strand of JABCSY010000059.1, from coordinate 18,735 downwards.
TATGGCATTTGGAAATGCTTATCAAATTTAATTATATTAAAAAGATTAAAATTAAAAATTACACTGTCTTTCTTCCGTATGAGATTGATGACGAAATCGGTTTGATTTATTTTATTTTACGCGATGAGATATACCTTAAAATTATCTCTTTACTGATAAGCAATGAAAAACTCAAAAGGAGTGAAGTCCATAAATTGGTAAACGAAAAAAGAGAGACAATTTACTATCGAATTAATAACCTTATCGAATTTAATATTATTAAATTAAATGGAGATAATAATTCTCTCGTTCTTAATTCAAGAAAGAAAGACGATCTAATCTCAATAATAAAGACGCTTTCGCAAAATAAACCCCAAATTAAAAAATTAAATTTCAATAACGAGAAAGGAGGTTAAAAATTAAATGACATTGAATCTGACACCTGAAGTTATTGTAGATTTTATCGTAGCTGTTTGTGGATTTATTTTAACTATAACAACTTACATTAAACCAAAAACTAAAAGGATTACATCATTAAATTACATTAGGTTAGCAATCTTTAGTTCTAGTATCTTCATTTTACTAGATGGATTAGCTATCCTCTATATAAGTAAGTTTCTGAGTATAATTACTGGTTTTACCCTTATACCTTTAACCTTATCATTAGTAATCGGGATAACATACATTATAAAAGAAGATTTTTACTCACTTGGATTTGTAGTAGTAATAGGATTGAGCGTTTTATTAATATATCTTGGTTTTCAGCCAAATGCCGTTGATATCCAGATGCAAGGAGGATATATACGCCTACCTTGGATGGGTCTATTTGGCAATATTGGAATGATACTTACAATTATAAGTGAAATTTATTTGTTTTATTGGGGTATAAAAACTCTTAAGAATGCTCCATTTTTGATTAAAAAAGAAGCTCGTGTATTCTTCATTGGAATATTCTTAGCCTCGGTTGTAACAATGTTTTTTTACTTATTAAATTTAATTGACACTTTTTATATTCTAATAGCTGATTTTACTTTATTGATTGGTTTTCTAATAACAGCTTTATCTGTAATAATTGAACCCAAATTGCTTTATATTTTACCCTTTACGGTTTATAGGATTGTGGTGAAAGATCGCGAGGGATATCCGTTATTTGATCACGATTGGTCTAAATCGGAAATAAGTGAAAATATCTTCACTGGATTTATTAATGCCATCCAACTTATGAGTGAAGAAATTATGAATATAGGAGGCTTACTCGACATCCAATTAAAAGATGGGATTCTAATTCTTCACGAATCTGATAATATAACCGTTGGATTAATAACATCAAAATCATCAAAGCTACTCAGGTATTCTGTAACCAATTTTACATGTGATTTTGAAAATAAATTTGAAAAAATGCTGAAGGAAGGAAATAAAGATATGAGAGCGTATGAAAGCGCTGACGAATTAGTTGAGAAGTACTTTTCCAATTTCCCTTCCAGAATAATTTCTCACAAGAGAAAACCTTTGCTTTTGACTGAAAGATTATTAAAACTCCCTTTAACGTTAGATACGGACCTTAAAACAATTATCAAAGACGAAGAAGAGTTTGATTTCATCAAATCTGAAATATTTCGCACTCCAGAAAGTACCGCAGCAAGTTTTATCTCGTTATATAATGAATTAAAAGAGGAACTAAACGATATAGAAAATGAGTCTGAAAAAAATAAATTACGGGAAAACGATTAATTCCTTTTTTACATTACCATTTAAACAGAAACCTTTATCATGACATTATCAAAAAGAGAACGAGTTATCAGGACCTTAGAACTCGATGATAATATTGACATGCTACCCGTTCATTATCTGGGTTTTGAATTTACTACTAGTTCTTATCAAAGATTTCTGAAAACTGATGAATATAACAAGTATAAGACAATCATAGAAAACGATTTCTCTAGGGCAAAATATTGTTGGGCAGGCGATATTACTGAATTACGATTCTGGAATGTTGATTGCCATTCCATGGATCCATGGGGTCCCAAAAAATACAAAGAACCTGTAAAGCGTGCTCCTCCAGAATATCCAGATTGCATGATCAGTGCGCTTAACGGATGTGTGTGGAAACTGGTTAAACAAGTTGATACGGGTCTAGCTTATCTATGGTATGTAGATGGACATTTTCGAACTCCGGAAATAGTTCACTATTATTGGGATAAATATGGAAAACCTTCAGAGCAGGTTAATGATAAGCTTAATTATACACCTCAAATTTGGGATGGGTATGTAGATTCTCTAAAAAAGTATTTATATCCGATGGCGTTCGTACCGGTAGCTATTCATGAATCTTTATTTGAAGGGATGACAATGAGCCGTGTAGCCTATTATATGCGAAAAAACCCCTCATTTATTCACGAGGTTCTCAACGAGTATACTAAATTAAACATAGAAGTTATTAAGCGCGTTCATGAAGCTGGTGTAGATATAATTTTCTACTCAGACGATTTAGGGTATAAAGGGCGCTCAATTTTATCAATTGAACAGTTTAAAAAGTTCATTCTTCCTTATTATAAAAAACTGTATAAAGCTTGTGAGCAAAGAGGAATGTTTATCGTTCAGCACTCTTGTGGATATATTGATGAAAATTTACCCTATATGGCAGAAGCGGGACTTAATTGTATTCAAGCACTTGAACCTGCTGCAGGTGTCGATTTGGCTTCTCTAAAGCAAAATCTTGGTGATAAATTAAGTTTTATGGGAGGAATAGATTCAAGTCGAATTCTTAATTTTGGAACACCTGACGACATTGTACAGGAGGTAAAACGCTGCGTGAAATCAGCGGGGTATAATGGTGGTTATTTTGTTGGTCCCTCCCATAATATATTGAATGCTCCTTGGGAAAATATTGTGGTATTAAGAAATGCAATTGAAAAATATCGAAAATATCCGTTAAATCTAAATTAAAAGACATCAGTAAAACAGAATTAAAAACCCTATTTTTTGAGAATTGCGATTATCGGTGATAAAGGAGAGATTTCTACATTAAATCGATAAATATTGCTTGAATTCTGAGTTAAATTTATAGTAGAAATCTTTTGATTTATCCCATTATAAATTTCTACAGTGTTAACTTCCAGACCATATTTTATAGGATCAAATTGAATTTCTATCATTTGAACTCGACTACTTAAATTATAGGCAGTAATAACTCCTGACTTGTCAGTTTCATCCACATGGAGGTGAATATTGTTCTTAATTCCATAAAATGTCCCTCTAGCTAATATTGGCTTAATTTTTTTATATAGTACCATTGCTTGTTTTAAAGCTTTGTATTTTGGAGTATCTTTATCTTTTAGACCCCCAATCCCTAAATGCCTTACTAAAGAGGCATACCACCAGAATTGTAGCATGTTTTCATTGTCGCTATTTTCGTTAATATGTAGATACAGAGGAATTAAATAAGCTAAGTTATATTCAAACAATTGAGTCGACCTTCCAGATAAAATGTCTTGCATTGGATTCCACATGCATTCAAACCCCCAGTTCTCATCGAAACTGTATGGAAGGTTTTGTTGATAATAGAGTGGATGTCGAGGCTTTACTCCCCTGTCATGTGCTTCGATGAGTATGTGTGGATATTCTTTTTTAACGCTTTGAATTACCTTTAATATGTTTTCAGCGTGAGTTTGTCTTCTCATCGGAACTTCATGCCCATGTTCTTTACTGAAACATCCGAGATTGTCTGCCATGAATGTTGAAAAATCAGTAAAATCAAACATGAAAAAATCTATTCCTTCCTTGGCTAATTCTAATAGTCTTCGGGATTTTTCCTTCAACCAATGTTCATTAGCACACAAACTAAAAAGATTCATGTACGGATCTGCAACAAGCTTTACTCCTTTTCGAGATCTGAGATAAAATTCATCTGGTTCATTTTCCCCCTCAAAATTCATCATGAGATGCAACGCAAGCTTTAATCCGTATGTTTCATGGATGGTTTTTGAAAACTCTTTTAGAGTACCGAATCTTTGTTCGTTCCAAATTTCAGAACCAAGAGCAATATTCCAGCCAGGATCCAAATAAAGACATTCAGCTCCAATATCTCGAGCAATCTCTGCTTCATTGTAGAGCTGTTCTAATGTATAGACTTCAAATTCTGCCTTATCCACGAAGAATCCGACTTTTTCTGCTGCCCAACCTAAATTATATAATTCGTTCCAATGGACTGGTGGATTATAATCTTTTTTATATTTATGACCCTTTTCCTCAAGGTGACTTCTATATAGGTAATACCCCTCCCGATAATCGCCCTCATAAACAGCATATCTCGAAACGCCAAAAGTATAACTTTGATGGGGTTCTAAGGTAGTTGCCAATTCGGGATTACCACCGTATAGAGAGACTCCGCCAAAGAGGATGAATACATCTTCAACACCTCTTCCCGGTAATGTGGTTGAGATTCGGTTAAACCTTGAATGTTCTATTTGTGAAGGATTATATTTACATATGAGTAATCCACCGTCATCCGGCCCCCAGAGCCACCCTTCGGCACAATATCCTGGCATTTCTGCTTCTTTAGCGACCCATGCCCCAAATAATATGTCATTAGCGCTGAACTTTTCCTTTCTTCTATCCTCTCCATACCCCAAAAACCTTCGAGTGGGGATTGAAGTCAGTGTATATTCATCTAAATGATCGATCCAACCTTGATGTTGCTTGAATAGCGCCTTCTTAAATCCAAAATTAATCAACCCGAATTTAACTCTTTTATTCCCGTGATTGATTAGTGTGATATATTCGTTCAACCATTTATTATTAGGTTCTAACTCAATCTTATGTTCGATTTCAATGTTCGTGTTTTGAAACGTTCCTTTAATCACGAGCGTATTATCATCGATCAAGTGTATAGTTCTTGTCTGCAATTTTTTTGCTTTGTATTCCTCCCCTAAATGAGATAAATACGCATACCGAGAACCTCTTTTTCCAGAAGTTAAAATACTATAATGATAATCCTGATCTGCGTAGATTTTGTCATTATCTTTGCTAATTAACTTATAAATAAACCCATTTCTATTATTATTTTGAATTTCCAATTCCCAATATTGATTTGATATAGTATGACGAGTTCCACTCATTAAGAATCGCTATTATTGTTAATTTTGTTGTAAATTATATATTTCAATATTTTAAAAGTATTTTAGGTTAAAAGATAAACCTATAAATACAACTTAGATTAAAATTATTTAATCTTTAATTTTAATAGAAAGATTTACAGAGATGTATAATAAATGAATCAAACAGATGTAGAATTAAAAGAAACGAGATACTCCGGTTTAAATATACTATCATTTAGTATGTACCAAATCGTGTGGACAATTATTGTTTCTGCTTTAAATATGACCTACTTTTTCTTCTATCATACAGTGGTCGGGCTCGAGCCCGTTCTAATATTTCTTGCTATGGCTATTTTTATGGTATGGGATTCAATCAACGAACCTTTAATCGGTTTTTTAGTCGACAGGAACTTCAAGTGGACCCGAAAGTGGGGTAGACGTTTTCCATGGGTGGTAGTTAGTATTATTCCATGGTGCCTTTCTTTTTACCTTATTTACACTCCACCTAATGTTGATCCTGCGATAAATCCTTGGCCCGTTTTTGGTTGGCTAATAATGTCCTTTTTCATATTTGACACTTTTGTTACTATACTGGATGTAAATGTTGGAACTCTTCGCGCGGATAAATTTCGCTCTGATGCTCAACGTAAAAGATATTCTAAATTCTTTGGACCTATAGATATGATTGCTGTAGCTATTGGTACGATGATCCCTCCGCTTTTTCTCTTTGGTAACGATCGAGCCTCATATGCCCTTATGGCGGCATTTATTGTTGTTATCGCAATAATTTGTGCCATTTTATTCTTACCAGGTGTCCGAGAGGATAAAACCATTATTGATCGCTATTATTCAAAAGAATACGAAAGGATGGGATTTTTTAAAGGAATGAAAGAAGTAGTTAAACAGAAAAGCTTTATGGTATTTTACGCTTCATACACTACCTTTGGCATAGCAACAACTCTAATGACAGCAATGGGTTTATATTTGGTGACTTTCATTTTCAACGGTGGAGAAGATATATTTATAATGTTAATGGCATCTTTTCTAATAGGAGCTATGATTTCTGTTTTCATATGGCATAAATACCTTAAGAAAGTTAATAATACTAAAAAGGTATATACAATTGGGGGTTTTCTATTATGCGCAGCTTTAATTCCCTTGTCTTTCTTCGTTACTTTAGTCGATTTTATGCTTTTCTTTTTCATTGCTGGTTTAGCAATGGGATGCATTTGGACATTAGGTATACCAGTGGTGTTATCTGATGTACAAGACGATTACGTTGTACGAACAGGAAAGAACCAGAAAGGTATGATATTGGGGACATGGGCACTGATTAGCAGATTCATGGCTTTCTTTGACGAATTATTTATTACAATTGTATTTGCAATAACGATGTTTCCAGCGGGAATTTCAACTCTAGAAGATTTAATAGCCAGCGGAGCAAATGTTGAGCTGATACAATGGGGACTTCGATTTCTAATAGGAATTATACCTATGTGCGTTCTTTTATTAGGCGTATTAATTTTTTGGAAATTCTATCCCCTTGATCCAGAAAAAGTAGCTGAAAATAAAGCAAAACTCGAGGAACTTGGCTTTTAAATAATCCTCTTTTTTTTTTATAATCTAAGAATCATTTGTTTTTGTAAGAATTATACGAAAATGATTATTTAGGGATAGTCTAAACTAATTTTTTATATCTAATGTGTCAAATTTATTCTTATTGTCATTTTTAGCATAAATATTCAATATAAAATTAGAAATCTTTAAAATAAGTAAAATTGATTAGTAATAATTAAAATTTTATATAAAAAATTTACATATTAAAAATATCTAAAAATCTAAAATTGGTGATTTTTATGGTTGAAAATGAAACTCAAATTGAAACTAGAAATGAAACTTCAAGACATTCTTTTATGACTTATCTATCTTTTGGGATGTACAATATTCTCTGGACGATTCCTACGGCAACAATGAGCCTCTTCATGTTTTTTTATTATCACACAGTAGTTGGTCTTGAGCCGGGGTGGATCTTGACTGTTGTTGCTATAAATACAGTGTGGGCTGGTCTTAACGACCCTTTAATTGGGTGGCTAACCGATCGAAATTTTAAGTGGACAAGAAAATGGGGTAGGCGCTTTCCGTGGATAGTAATCGGATTTATTCCACAGTCTCTATCTTTAATCATGATATTTTCTGCTCCAGAACTCGATCCAGCAAATCCTTTGCCAGTTATGCTTTGGCTTTTGATGTCCCTGTTCGTGTTTGATTTATTTATTACGCTTGTAGATATCCATGTAGCTATACTTCGTGCTGATAAATTTCGCACCGAAACAGAAAGAAGGAAGTATGCCGGATCGTGGGGTTTCTTTGACATGATCGCACAGGTCCTTGGAATGATGCTTCCACCACTTCTTCTGTTTTTTGGAAGCACAACATTATCATACACCGTTATGGCAGCAATTATAGCTTTAATAGCGATTATTTTTGGCGTGTTATTTATCCCTGGAGCTCGGGAGGATAAGATCATTATTGATCGATATTACTCAAGAGAATATGAACGACTGCATGTATTTAAAGGTGTATGGTTAGTTATCAAACAGAAAAGTTTTATGGCTCTCTATACTTCGTACATTCTCTGGCTTTCGGCTACAACAATAATGACAGGAATGGTTGCATATTTAACAACCTTTCTTCTACAATCTAATGATCCAGATGTAATGATCATATATTTCGCACTATTTCTCATGGGATCATTAATTTCTATTCCAGTATGGCTCAAACTTCTTAAAAAAATGAATAACAATAAGAAATTATATGTTATCGGAAGCTTTATATTATGTGGCCTTATTGTACCACTCGCTTTTTTCCAAACAGAAATTGATTTGATGATTATCATGTTTTTTGTGGGGTTCGGAAATGGATGTGTGTGGACTATTGGGATGCCAGTATTGTTTTCGAACGCACAAGATGATTTCGTTGTGCGTACTGGGAAGAACCAGAAAGGTATACTTGTTGGTACGTGGGCAGTATTAAGCCTCGTAACGGCTTTTATTGACGAAGCGTTAATAACCTTGGTATTCACTCTTACTGGATTTGAAGCAGGAATTCCGGATTATGCAACTTTAGTTGCAACTCATACACTTGCTGAGGTAGATATGATTCTATTGGGAATTCGAATTCTTCTAGGGATTATCCCCATGTTGGTCCTTTTAGTAGGTACTTTGATCTTTTGGAAATTCTATCCCCTCACTCAAGAAAAAGTGTTCGAAAACAAAGCTAAGCTACTTGAACTTGGCTTTTAAAAAATTCTTTTTTTTATTTTTATTTTTAATCAAACTTTATTTTTTAAAAACTCATTCTATAACTTTAAAGGATATTCCCCGTATTTCTTTGTAGCAGAGATCATCGTTAAAACATTTTCCAACTTACAAGAATTCGTTATGTCTGTACAAGGGCTCATAATATAACCCCCACCTTCGCCAGCGTCCCGAATGCACTTTTTCACAGCGTTTACGACGTCTTCTTCCGTGCCATAGGGTAAAAGTTGAGAAACATCAATATTTCCAACCAAACATAGTTTATCACCATATTTTTCCTTCACATACTTCAAATCCATACCTGCCATCGGCTCCAGAGACTCTACGCCGTCAAAACCTGCTTCGATTAGCCCATCAAAATACGGTTCAGTAAATCCATCCGAGTGAAAGATCGCATATTTTCCTGCCTTTTTTACCTCATGAACGATTTTCTTATATGCGGGAATTATGAGTTCTCGATGGTATTTAGGATTTATCATAGTAGTATTCTTCAGGGCAGAGTCATCACATAGAAAGAAGATATCAAAATCTGTTTCAGCCAACATTTTTGCTGCTTGCACCGCTTTTTTCGTTCTCAATTCAATATATCTTTTTATCTTACTTTTGTTTTTTCTAATTAATTTTATCAGCAATCCTAGGCCAATTCCTTCCCAAATTGGTTCTAATATGTAGCTTAATTGAGCACAAGGAACAATTTCGTCTATTGGGAATCTTTTAAGCCTTTTATTGATTTTAGAAGCAAAATCGGGGGCTTCTTCCCATTCAACATCGTAGTAAGTATCGTAAAAAAAGTCTGCCATTTCTTCAGTAGTGATGTAATTTTTCAAATACCAAGAGAGCTCTGAGCCCGTCGGTGGCTTTTTTAGAAAAAGTCTGCCATCGATATCAATGTATTTTTTAGGGTCTTCTGGCTTAGGAACTGGATGTTCGTTCAAATAACTCTGAGGTAACTGAACTGGAAAACCCTCAAAACCCCAGGAACAATCAAACCCTAATTTTTTATGAAAATTGAAATCTAGGTAATAATAAAAGTATTTTCTAACCCTTTTAAATTCAGCGCCCCAATATTTTAATAGTTCTTTTCTAAAGTCAGGCATTATTTCTTGACAGAAAAGAGGTATACGATCGACTTCTTCGTGGTTTAACGCTCTTAACATTCTTTCTCGCGCGTTCATAATTTCTAGGATGTTTAAATTTTAAATGTCATATTAGATAAGATAAAGAAAAAAGAAATAATCCGAAAATAAATTTATCTATTTTCTAATTCTAATAACTTACATGGCAATATTAATTGAAAAAAATTATCCTGTATTTACCATTGTTATTAAAAATCCCGAAGTTAAGAACGCAGTAGATGGCCCTACAGCTCAAGAATTGAGCGTTGCATTTAGAGAATTCGAAAACGATAAAAGAGCTTTAGTTGCGGTATTATGGGGTGCTAATGGAACGTTTTGTTCGGGCGCTAATCTGAAAGCTATTGCTGAAGGAAAAGGAAATCGAATTGAAAAAGAGGGAGATGGTTCGATGGGTCCAACGCGGATGTTTTTATCAAAACCAGTTATTGCAGCTATAGCCGGATATGCTGTTGCGGGAGGATTAGAGCTTGCTCTATGGTGCGATATGCGTGTCGTTGAGAAAGATGCGATTTTTGGAGTGTTTTGTCGCAGATTTGGAGTACCACTTATAGATGGTGGTACTGTAAGATTACCAAGACTTATAGGATTGAGTCGTGCTATGGATATGATTCTTACAGGACGCCCTGTGAATGCTGAAGAAGCGCTCGCGTGGGGGCTTGCTAATCGAGTAGTTGATGTAGGTCGAGCGAGAATAGAAGCAGAAAAATTAGCAAGAGAAATTGCGGCTTTTCCAAAAACTTGCATGAGAAACGATCGATTCTCCGCTTATGAACAAATTGGATTAGATAGTAAAGATGCGATGGTAAATGAATTTGAATACGGTTTAAAAACCTTAGAAAGCGGAGAATACATGGAGGGAAGCCAAAACTTTACTAAAGGTAAAGGTAAACACGGTAATTTTAACAATATATAACATAATATGTAATATGGTGATTAGATGATTGTGTTTGAAGAATTTAGAGTAAAAACCCCAGAAAGAGAAGTTTTACTAGAAATTACAAATGAAATTAGAAAGATTGTAAGGAATTCGAGTATAAATGAAGGTGTCTGCCGCGTATTTGTACCACACACTACTGCAGGAATAACAATTAATGAGAACGCAGATCCCTCCGTTATGAAAGATATTTCTAATTATTTGAACAAATTGATACCAAAAGGCGGAAGTTTAGGATATTCATTTAAGCACATGGAAGGTAACTCAGATGCGCATATTAAATGCTTTTTAACAGGACACTCGTTAGAACTATTAATTCATGAGGGAAGATTAATGCTTGGAACATGGCAAGGTGTGATGTTTGCAGAATATGATGGTCCGCGAAACAGGAAAGTCTTTGTCCAAATTCAAGGAGAACTTAATTAAGAGAGTGTCAATAAATTATACGTCATTTCTTTACTAATTTCAAAGTTATAAAGAACGTGATAACTATTAAACCATTAATTAAGTAAAAAGGTGCAAATATATATATTTCTCCTAAACTACTAATAACAATTGGTCCAATAGCGCTACATAAAAACCCTATTGTGTTGTTAAATCCGATGCCCGTACCTTTTAAATTCGGGTCAATTTTTTCGATAATGTTTAATAGTAATGTGTTTCCCGCGGGTTCGTAAAACGCCAACCCTATCCCAACGAGCGTTGAAATAGTTAAAAATACAATCAGATCAAAAACTAAAATAGTTAAGAACGATAGAGCAAAAATGATAACAATTATTTGTCCGATTAACATCATTTTTCTTGGGCTATAACGATCTGTTAATCTACCCGAGACAAACACAGAAGTAATGTAAGCTGCTACAATAAGAATTAAAGCATAGCTCGTTTGAATTTCGTCTAAAATAAATTGAACCTGTAAGACCCAAATTAAATATGCCATAATTCCTCCAAATATAAACCATCTTACGCTATTTAAAAATATAGTAATTACAAACTGCTTTTCTTGTAATAAGATTTTTATGTTATATAGATTTAGCGACATTTTATTCTCATTTTTGGGACCATCTAAATCGGATTTCACCTTTTTGTTTCTCTTTTCCTTCAAGAAAATAATCATAACTACACCCGATATTATAGTTAAAATCCCCGAAATAGAAAATATGTTCCTAAACCCTAAATATGAAGAGATATATCCCCCAATAACGATACCTCCAAAGTAGCCTAAGGACATCGATAACGCGTAAAATCCCATTCCTTTTCCGTGCTCTTCTTTCTCGTAAATATCACCAATAATTGCTTGTAAAATTGATGTATAAGCTCCTGCCCCTTGAATTGCTCTAAAGATTATTAGTTGAACAATGTCTTGAGCGATAAAACATAAAAAAGTTCCAATTACGTATATAATCAAACCGATAAGTACAACTAATCTTCTACCATACTTATCAGAGGCAGCAGCGAATGGAAATTGAAACAGCGCTTGCGTTACAGAAAAAATCCCTATTACGATTCCGTAAGCAGTAAGAGTTCCAGATAGGCTTATAATAAAAGAAGGTAAGCCAATATTAACCACGCTTATTCCTAAATTTCTGGAAAATACTCCAAACAAGATAACAAAAAGCAAAATTTTTACGTGCTTTCCAAAATTGCTCTTTGAACGATTTAAATTATTCTCAGTTTTAATCCCCATTTAATCCATTTATAGAAATTAAGAAATAAATTTAAAGTTATTTTTCGCAATATTTTAAACTTTTAATACCCATAATTACATAATCTTAGTTATTAATTTTGGAAAAAAGGGATAATAATGGAGTTTGGATTTAATTCTTTATCAAATTTAGCCCAGATTAGGAAAGATGTGAAGAGAAAAAGGATTTCTAGTTACGATAAAACAGGAGCAAATGCGGATTTCTTTACTTTCAAGGGCAACGAAACTAGGGAAATTTGTAACGTTGAAGGCGCTGGAATGATAAAACACATCTGGATGACGATTGCCTCGGGAGATCCTTTTTACTTGAGAAAAGCAGTTATTAGAATGTGGTGGGATAACGAAGAGCACCCTTCAGTAGAGTGCCCAATAGGTGATTTTTTTGGGATGGGGCACGCAAAAACCGCAAATTTTTGGAGTTTGCCGCTTTCTATGGGACCAGAGGATGGAAAAGGATTTAATTGTTTTTTTCCAATGCCATTCTCAAAACGAGCTCGAATAGAAATTGAAAATGAAAGTGATACCGCCTTGGTAGTTTATTTTTATATTGATTACGAAGAATATATCGCGTTAGACTCTACTTATGGTAGATTTCACGTTTTTTGGAATCGCGTAAATCCATGTGAAGGAAGCGATTATGATAAAAAGAAGAAAGTGGAGTTTTCTTTTAAAAAGAATCCAACGCACGAGAAAGATTATTTTGTTATGCACGCTGAAGGTGAAGGTCATTTTGTCGGATTCCATTTAGATATTCATAATTTATATGAGACTGAGAAGCACAATTGGCCTGGTGAAGGAGACGATTACATAGAGATAGATGACGGTGAAATTATTCTATACGGAACTGGCACAGAAGATTATTTTTGTACATCGTGGTGCCCAACTCAATACTATTGCTCGCCCTACTTTGGAATTCCGTTACCGGGAGGTAAAAATTGGAGCGGAAAAATATCCTATTATCGATACCATATAGAGGATCCGATATATTTTCACAAAAATATTAAAGTAAAGATCGAGCACGGTCATGCGAATCAAAGATCAGACGATTGGTCTTCAACAGCTTACTGGTATCAAACAGAGCCACACCAGAAATTCAAATCCTTTCCGGTAGTTGACGATAGATTACCTAGAGAAGAACCTAAAGAGATCGAAACTTAAAAATAAAAATAATTTTTTTTTAAATAATTTATTAAACCTTTTTTTCCGTTCTGAATCTTAAAAGTTAAATGTAATAAATTTAGCATAAATATCACATTGAAAAATATTCCGAAAAAACTTAAATATTCTGACAACCATTTTGTTTATATGACAATTGATGAGAAAGTAAAAGTCGGTAAAAAAGGGGAGATTCTTCCAAAAAAACCCTTGAGAGAAATTTCCGGTATCCGACCTGGAGATAATGTATTGATTGAGGCTCAACCTGGGCGACTGATAATAAATAAAATTTTCACTGTCGAAGAACTTCTAGAAATGCCAATCATTTCGCAAGGAACAGCTGAAAGTGTAGAAAAGGATATTGAAGAAGAAATGAAAATACAAGAGAAATTGACAAATGAAGAACATTAAACCTTTAATAATAGATACAACCTATATTTTACCATTATTTGGTATTAAAATAATAGAACTGACTAATTTTAAAAAATTCTCTAAAGTACTCTGGTCGAATGGATTAAAAGGATTCAATTTATTCTTACCCTCAACATGCTTAATGGAAGTTTTGTTTAAATTAAATGGGGAATATCGAAAGAATAAAGATGTTGATGTACTTAATCGTTACGCCATAGCAATACCTTCAATACTTTCCTCCAGCGCGATACAAATTTTCAACCCGTTACTAAATCCTGAAGCAATTAGGATTGCGGTTAACATAAAACATGCCGGTCATACTGATTTTATGGATTGTTTAATTGCTGCTAGTGCTGCAGCATTAAAAGGAATATTCTTGACAGAGGATATTGAATTGGGTAACATTTTAAAAATTATTCCGGAAACCAAAAATGTTTATATTTGGTCTTGGAGTGATCTTATTAAAAATGAATTTGCTCAAGATTGATATAAGTAAGTTTTTTAGTTTGGACTTGACTATGCTTGATGTCCATTATTTAAAGTTGTTTTAAAGAGATTGAGCCTTAAAAATTAAAATAAAAATTATTTTAAACTTATTATAAATTCTTTAATTTAGTCAAACGTTCTTCGTGAAGTTCACTCAACTTTTTTTGTTGCTCCATGAATTTATCGTAGTTAAGTGGGAAAAACTTAAACACTAACAAAGCAAGTAAACCACCTATGACTGGAACGAACGATACTAATGCTTTTAATCCAATCTCCGCTTGTGGGGATTGTGTGATGGCTTCTACATCAAATCCCGTTAAAACTTGTACGATTATCAATGTTAAACCTGAAAAAACCATTGATAGTCTTGCTACAAAAGTTAAGATCCCCATAAATGTGGCCTCTCGCCTTTTACCCGTCTTTAACTCGTCTGAATCTATTGCGGCGCTCATAGCTGGTTCAGTCATTAACATTCCCCCTGCTCCAAATCCTGGAATTATTGTAATAATAATTAGGAGAGGAAAATTATCAACAAGGAATAAAGGCCAAATTCCAATCGTAAAAATTCCAATAGAGAGCAATAATCCATACTTTGGACCTTTTTTGGCATAAATCCATTTCCAGAATAAAACGCTTGTAAGAATCCCTAGGGCGATTCCTATTGCCGCAAATCCCACTAATCCCTCATCCATTTTAAGAATAAATCGGGCATATAAAGGGAGAACGGTTAGTGTTAATCCAGTAAAGAAATCTATTAAAGTGTAGGTCAATGTAATATTTAGAAATGGCATATTCGTTAAAGTTTCTTTAAATGCCGTGAAAATAGGGAGTGGTTCATCGATTTGATATTCCTTCCTTTCCCTTATACCCAAAAGAGACAATAACATAGTAACCGGTATTAAAGCGCCAAATAATATACCTACTATGGGCCATCCCATTGCAGATGCTAATAAAGGAGGTAATATTAGTCCAATCATCGCGGACAGAAAAGCAATCAAGTCTTTAATGGCAACAACCGACGCACGCTCCTTTTCGTCTTCATACATTTCAATATATAACGCTGACCATGCGGTCATTGCCAACGTGAAACCGAAATCGAATAAAAACAGCATAATCAAACCATGTAAGAAAATTCCCATCTGGTCTGTCCACGGAACCCACCATAAAAACATAAAACCAACAGTAAATGGAATTATTCCAATTACCATATAAGGGATGCGTCGACCCCATTTTTCGAATTTCCATTTATCCATGTAATACCCCATTAGTGGGTCGTTAACAGCGTTCCAAATACCATATAATAGCAAAAGTAAACCGGCTGCTCCTAGCGATAACCCAGCTACGATAGTATAAAAAAATATTAAAAATGATTGGATCATATTGTAATGCAATGAGCTTGGAATCGCAGCTAACGAATAAAGAAAATGACCTGAAAATGAATGAATTCTATCTTTTTCTCTCATATTTTATCACTTTTCAGTTATTATTAATTATGTATATACAATTTTGTTGAGAATCTATTTAATGTTTTTCTGATATTTATTTGTCATCTTCGACAACTTGCAAACCTAAAATTTTTGCTCCGTTTATGAATTCTTCTTTCCAATCGCCTATGAAAGTTACTCTATGCCATCCAAATGCGTTCCAATCATAGTTTTCCATAATTTTTTCAACATCGCTTTCTACTAGCATTTTAGAAACGCAACCTTTTTCATCCACTATGTTATCTATTATTTTTCCCGTACGGATTGAGATTTTTTTTTCAAAAACGCTGATTTTAATAGTCGTTACTGGTTCCCCTATTGGAAATTTAACGCGAGGCGAGGCACCTAAAAAATGAGTTTCACCATGGTAAACGATATCGTAAGGCGCTTGTGGACCCTCTGGCCCTTGCAAATTACATGGCGCTACACAATGCATATATGTGATTTGATTTTTTTTGATATCAAAAGTGTGGTTGGACACATATCCCGGTCTACCAGTTAAGTACAGTCCAAAAAGAAAGCTTACGGTCGAATCCATGTCGGATTCACATATGCCGTATTTTTCTTCTTTACTTAATTCGAAAAAAGCCATGCAAGGATAAGCGGGAAGCACGCCACACAATAAGAAAGTACCACAATCGGGAGTAAAAATGTCAATGTCTTTATCTTTTAAAATATTTTTAAAAGCTAGATATAGTTTTGCGGAATTTAAAATGGTTTTATCCGTAGGTTCTACTATCGTAGCATTTTTAATCCATTTTTGAGCGATCTCTTTTGCTTGGTCCGTGTTAACCTCATTATAATATTTGAGAATCTCCTCTGGATCTCCTCTAATCATTTCTATATCGAATACATTTTTTAAAATTTCTTTATAAAGCGTTTCATCCTTTCTCCACTGGTGTGCTTGATCAAAACCAACCGTATCGGTATAAAATTCAAATTCCTCATCGCTACTCATTTTACCTATCTGATCCAAAAACTCTGGATGATTTTTAGCTATTCGCATTCGTTCGGGATTAAATAGCCCTAATACGACATCCCAGTTCATTTTAATAGCGTCCTTGGCGTAAACCAAAACCCTTTTTCCTCTTAAACGCACGAGATTAAACATATTCTCAAACATTTTGTCAAAATCTTCTAAATTTTTTGAAGACAAAATAGATAACTGATAATTTTTGTCTTTAACAGTTGAGAATATTTTTGTGAATGTATGGTCTCCAGCATAAATAAGATTGGCTAATATTACCGGCTTTTTACTCTCAATAAATTCAATGCCAGCTTGAACAATTCCGGGATCTCCATAATGCCCTATCGTAAAAACTATAACTCCGTCAGCCGATTCGATATCCTTTTTAATCTGGTTAACTAATTCGTTATCGTATGTTGTAATAATCTCACTATAGTTAAACTCGATTTTATTAAATTTCTCGTTTAGATGTTTTCTGATGGAATTTATCGTTTTGTTATTATCAAATCCCAAATAAGGCCATCCAGCTTCCCATTGTGGTTTTCCTATAAACACAACTTCTATTTTTACATCTTTTTTATTCATTTTAAAATTCACTACCAATCAAAAAATTGTATTAATTATACATTTGATTTTAAACTTTAAAAGCTTTAAAAAGTCTAAAAAAAGATTTTTGTAAAAACCTTATTGAACCAATTAATCAAACATTTCTTTCACGTTTCCAATTTGAATTATCGCTCGTTCTTAAAAACCACCTTAAAAGCTTCTCTTTAAGATCGGCTTTAATTTTATCGTAGCCGTATATATCAATTAAATTACTAGCTTCGTTTGGATCGTACATTAAATCGTAAAGCTCTTCCTTCCCGCTATCTCGAATAACGAGCTTCCATATTTTGGTTCTGATCATAACAGATCGAGCTACGGTGGATGGATTTTCTTGAGGGATATTAGTCTTATCGTAATAGATACCAATACCCAGCATTTCAGGACTTTTAACAACTGGTTCAAAACATTGAGGTTCGCGAGGGTTATATCCTCCCTCAGCAAAAACAGCAGTTCTTATTTTTTCTGAGCGACCTTGTAGAAAAGGAATTAAATTCTTACCAAAGTGAGTATATTGAGTTTTAATTTGAGCGATGTCTAACACTGTAGGAAAAAGATCAATGGTTTGAACTAATTGCTCGTATAGAATTCCTTTTGATTCGATACCAGGTATTTTTGCAATTAGCGGAACGTTGATAAGACAATCTTGGAACGCGTTAGGCCATTTTTCTGTTAATCCATAGTCTCCAGTATAATCTCCGTGATCAGCAAAGAAGAATATTGCACTGTTTTCATAGGCTCCGATACTTTTTAATTTATCAATTATTTGTCCAAATTGGTAATCTACGCGAGAAACCATTCCGTAATACGTAGCGATAATTTCTCTAAAATCATCTTTATCTAAATTGTTCAAACCATATTTTTCACGAATTAAACGCATAAATTCTGGCTTATCGTCCAATTTAGGCGGTACTGGGGCGGGTACTAATTTTCGGTCATACATAGAAAAGTAAGGCTCTTCAACCGTGTAAGGAGGATGAGGAAAGCTCAAGGCTATGTAGAGGCAAAAAGGATTCTCATGTTCAGAATTTAAATAATTAATTGCCTTTTGAATAACCTGATAATCACTATCTTTTGACTCCTCTAAAGTCCTCTCACCATAATAAAAAGATTTTCTCAAAGGGTGGTTTAAGGGATAAGGATTAGTTTTCCAAGCACCAGTTTTCGTTCTTAACCTTTTTGTTACGCTTTGTTTAATAGCGTCTTTTCCAAAAAGATCGTTTCTTCCAATCCATATGACTTCGTAGCCTTTTTCCTTAAGAAACTTAAAAAGATTTTCTTCATGGGGCTGTAATAACTGGTAAAGGCTTCTGTGCCCATTCGAATGCACATATTGACCCGTAATGTGACATTCGGGCTTGCAACAAGACCATAACCATCTTTGTGGGTTCCAGAAACGATTTTGATCGGAACACCCCGGTCATAAGCCAGTATCGCGGGGGCAAGACAGATGTATGCGACA
>JABCSY010000058.1 GCA_018238625.1 Promethearchaeota archaeon | reverse complement strand
ATGAGTGATTTTAGCATCATCATTTTTATCCGCTGCCGCTGTGCACAAGATTCCCTCCTTAAAAACAAGAAGGAGATAAAATATTTGCATATCAATGATTTTCAATTCGCCTGATCCTTTCGAGAATTCCACTGAAAAGTCTTTTAATGCTGTTAAAAAACCAGATACTAAATCTTGATTAAATTCAATAGTCCCATACTTCCTATGGACTAAACAAATGCCCGTAAAATTTGATATTAGGTAAACATTGTGAAGGATTGCAATCAACTCCTCAAAGTATAATAATTTTTTTTTTATTATTTATATAAATTTTAATAATTTATATCTTCATTTTTTGTAAAACCGGTTTTAAAATCAAAAAAGAAAAGAATAAAAAAGTTTAATAGAAATTTTGTTTCCACATCATATGTGTTTGGGCGAATATATCTTTAGATTTTTAAAAATTATGATATTTAGATTAGAGGAATAATGGAAGACAAGTTGTAAAGCCAGTTAATATCCCATCTACGATTCCACCGATTAAAAATATAAAATATTTCCTTACGCTTTTTCGAGCGTTAACTATTTGGCAAATGCTTATTGTTATATCTAATATGGCGCCAAGCGAGAACAAAGCGACGACGTAATATATAGACTTCTCGTATGGGTAAATTACTTGACTAATATCAGAAATTCTGTTAAGATCAAACAGATTAATAGTGTCCGTTAATTGGATAAAATTGAAAATTAGGCGATCTGGCAAGGGATCTAAAACAACTATCAAAAAAAATGTGAACCAATCGAATAGAATTCCAAAAGACATCACGATATAACCGATGCCTAAGATTAATCGTGGTTTTGTCATAGGATTATCTTTTAACTTTTCTTCTTTACTGTATCTGATTCTTTCTAAAAAGTAAGTACCTCTCAAACTTAATAGGGTTAAAATTCCGATAATTAATAAAATTCCAAAAAAAATGTATTTAAAATACCCAAATAACAATTCTACAAAGGAATTAAATGCAATAAACGAATTATCAATCAATTTTAGCCATTCTTCTAAATTATTTATAAGTTGATTGGTTGTGATTAAAAAGAGAGAGATTATCATTTACAATGTATTTCAAATAATGTATTTAAATACTACAGAATAAATCAATTTTCTAATAGCGTTAATTTCTTAAATAAATTGAAATTAAGAAGAACATTATAAATTAATAGATATAACAATTAAGGGATTAAAATGGATTATTATGTTTTTTTAGTTACAGTTCCAAATATTGAAGAAGGTAAAAAAATCGCAAGAGTTTTGGTTGAAAGCAAGCTAGCTGCATGCGTAAACATAATTCAAAATATACAATCAATTTATTCGTGGAAAGGAAACATTGAAGAGGACAACGAACATCTATTGATAATTAAAACAAAGGAAACCAAAGGAGAATTAATAATTCAGAAAGTTAAAGAGCTTCATTCCTATTCTGAACCGGAATGCATTGGTTTGAAGATTAATAAGGGTTCTGAAACGTATTTAAATTGGATTAGTGAAGTTGTAGATTAATCAAAAAAAGTTGTATTAATATTATGGCCTTTGATATTTTTCAAGTGGATTGGATTTTAGTTGATACTATCATAATAATTTTGCTAGTTTTACTTCTAATCGCCGTAAAAATATTTAAAGAAGCGTATAGATGGAGGTTTTCTTTGTCGAACGAATTTTTAACGCGAACAACGGCTAAGGCTCTAAGTTTTAACTTAGATCACCCTTCAATTTACATAAAAAAGTGGAATTTGACTAAATCCAAAATAATTCAAGAAGAAATCTCGTCTAAACCCTTAATTTTTATAATAAGAACGCGTAGAAAACAAATGTTATTGAAAATATTGACGGAAGGTTTAAGCACTTATGGTTTTAATGTAGTTAACATCTGGCTTAACATAAAAGCGGATAAAGGAAAAAGTAAAAGGATTAGAGATACCGAAAGGGAAATTCAACAAATTCTACCATCATTTTTCTCGAATGATAACCAAAATATTCGTTTATTGAGTCAAAGATATGTCGTCGTGAATTTTGATAAAAGAATTATTCCCAATAATATTATTACAAAAGATTCAAACCGTTTTAAACTAATTTCAATTAATCCACGGTTAAATTTGGTTAATTTTAAAATTATGCAAACTTTAGAAACTGTTTCAAATCCACAGTTTCAGTTATTTATTATTTTTAGTGAGCGTTTAAATCCATTTCTTAAAAATAGGAATTCAATCAAGGAGATTTTAAGCGATAAAAACCTGAAAAATTCAAATAAATTCAAATATCATACCATTCAAAAAGCAAAAAGCACATTCAAATATTACGAAACAGTACTATTAAGCATAATAATAAAAAATATAGATAATAAAACTAAATAAAAAAGAACAATTTCTAATGAAAAAAGACACTATTTTAAGAGATCATTATAACACCGTAGCATACACTAGAGATCATTTGAATCTCTTAAATCAAAAAAGAAAACGTTCTATAGAATTACTGGAAATGTTTGCTAAAGAAGGTTTAAACCCGTATATATACGGAAGTATTGCTCGTGGAGATGTTCATAGGGATAGTGATATTGATCTTATCTTTCTACAACTAATGCCACCTTATCAAATAGAAATTATTCTTGATAAATATTGTATCAACAATTACTTTAGAGAAATTATAATGGCAACGCCATCGGATACATTAAAAATGTACATACATTTAAACGAGTTAGAAAGTATTACTATTCCATTATCTAAGTTTGATAAAAAATCAGAGGCGTTTTATGATTTTGGAGGAAAAGTTAATCTAAACCAATTAAATAATAACCTCAGAGTCCCTGGAATTAATAAGAGATTAGTATTAATTAAACCTACCTTAGAAGGTCATGAAGAGTATTCAATAATTGGAAACGAACATTTAGCAGCAAAACAAGTCAATGTAAGTATTGATTTAATTAATGAACGAAAAAGAGTTCTATTAAAAAGAGAAAAACACGGTAGAACTGGAGTATTCCTGAAAAGATTACTTGATCTTAACGAATCTACCGAAGTGGTACTGAAAAAACTTGCAAACGAAAAATCATTTGTGAGAAAGAAATTATTTCAAAAATGAGCGAGCCTAACATAGTAGAATCAAAATCAAATACATTTTTCATTAAAAGTAGGGGAATTCCCAAAGGGTGCCAGCACTGTTTAAGTGGGGCTAAAGCCGTATTATTCCTGAACGGAATCTGTCAGAATCCAAATCATTGTTGTTGGTATTGTCCGATATCTGAAAAGAGAAAAAATAAAAAATTAACTTATGCTAACGAAATTCAAATTAGTTCTAAAGACCAGTTGTTAGACGAACTTAACAAAATTAAAGCAAAAGGTATGAGCATCACTGGAGGGGATCCCTTATTTGAACCCAACTTCGAAAACACTTTAGAATATATTAAATTTGTTAAAGCAAAAAAAGGGAAAAAATTTCATGTTCATCTTTATACAAATGGGCTTAATTTTAACGAATCAATGGCAATTAGTCTTGCTCGAGCCGGGTTAGACGAAATTAGATTCAACCCCCCAAAAGAAAATTGGAATGTTATAAAATACGCATTGGATAAGAGTATGTCTGTAGGTGCTGAAGTTCCGGTAATTCCAGAAAAAGAATATATTGAAAATCTTGAGGAATTTATTTATTATTTAGATGAAATAGGTGCAGAATTTATTAATTTGAACGAATTTGAGTATTGTTCACCAAATAGCCAAAGCTTAAAAGACCGCGGTTTTAAATTGAAAGAAGGTACAATAGCTTCTGTAGAGCGTAGTTATGAAACTGCAATTACTTTAATAAAAAAAATCGCTCCAAAAGTTAAGATAAAAATTCATTTTTGTACGATTATAGCCAAGGATTATTGGCAACTGAGGGAAAGGTACTTAAGGCGTGCAAAAACTATAAAATTACCCTATGAGGAAATAAATGAGGATGGTTTGTTAATATTCGCTCAAATAGAAGGTAATAAAATAAATATAAAAGAGTTTAGGAATATTTTATTAAATCAATTAAAAGTTCCTCGTAAGTTCCTATCTTATGATGGGTTAAATATAAAATTGCCTTTATCTTTCGCGATCGAGGTAGATTTGGTAAAGTTGATTGAGCAAAATAATTTAAAAGGATACATTGTAGAAATAACACCATTTCGAGAAGATCAATATCAACAAATAACGGAAAAGACACCTATCAAGGTATTTAAAGAAGAGTTGGGAGTTTAATGAGGATTAGCACTGTTAGTATTAAGGATTTAAATGAAATATTCAAGTTGGAAAGTAATACTTTCAAGAAAGATGCTTTTTCTAAAACTTCAATTCTTAACCTTATTTTAAAAAATACTTTCTTTTTTAAGTTGATAAATGATGATAATTCAAATGAAATTGTTGGATTCATTATTGTTATTCAAGATCAAGAATATAGAGTAAATTTAATTAATTTGCTTATTAGTAAACAATATAAGAATAAAGGTTATGGTTCACATCTATTAAAACATACTTTAAACAAAATAAAAGAAATGAACAATATTGAAGTGATAGTTTTAAATGTGAACTCTAAAAATAAAGTAGCCATTAGTTTATATCAAAAATTTGGGTTCCGAATTGTACAGAAAATAGAGAGCTATTACCGGCAAAAGAAAAGTGCTTATTTAATGATTTTGAAGATTTAATATTATCCAAAAACCAAGACTTATAAATAAATTCTTTTATAATTTGTGTATAAAAAGCATTGTAATTGTACCCAAAAAAGAGAATAAAATAAAAAGTGTTGAATAGCAATGACGCCAGTAGGTAAAGAACTAAAAGAAGAAATCAAAAAAGGTGTTTCGCTCCAAAAGGTTGACGAAGAAGACCTCAGAAAACGTGAAGAAGAGAAAAAGAAACGGATGGAAGAATTAGAAAAGGTCAAAGAAGCCTTAGGAGCAAAATAATAAATTTTTTGTCTTTGTCGTATTATATTATTTTTTTCTTTATTTTGTCTAAGATATCAAACCTTAGATAATTAGTCTTTAGATTTATACTCTCCTTAATTATATATATTAAATTTATAATTTGGAGTTTGATAATTTAAATGAAAATTCAGGAAATAGATAAAAAGAAGGAAGTTATTACAGTTAAAACAGAGAATTTAAACGATCTATGGACTCTCTATAACATAATAGCTAAAAATGATAAAATTTCAGCACGAACTTATAGAAGAGTTGTTTTAAAGGAAGGTTCTAAAGGAGAAAGAAAACCTATGAGCTTGAAATTAAAAGTTGAATCTGTTGCTTTTCATGAATTTTCAAATAGATTAAGGGTAAAAGGTACTATTATAGAGGGTCCGGAGGATTTTGTAACTTATGGAACATATCACACTTTTAATATTGAACCTAACCAAAAACTAACAATAAATAAAGAGAAATGGTTAAAGAGTGAAATAAAACGTCTTAAGGAAACATCAAAATTCGAAAGTGATTTTATAATGTTAATAATTGCACTCGAGACAGGGTTAGCTACAATCTCTATAATAACAAATTTCAGTCATAAGAGAATAGCCACCATAAAAAAAAATATTCCTGGTAAAAGATACGAACAATCTTATAGAAATAAAGCGTACGAAGAATTTTATAGTGATATTCTTAAGCTAATCGACGAAAATATAAAGAATACAAAAATAAATACTATAGTTATATGTGGCCCCGGTAGTACAAAGGTTCATTTCAATAAATTTCTTAAAGAAAGAACACAGTCTACATATCTACCAAAAATTTATAACATTCAAGCCAGCTCTGGAACTGAAAGTGCTATTTTAGAGACTCTAAAATCAAAAGAGTTAAAAATTTTAAAAAAAAATTTAAAAATATTACAAGAAACAGAAAAAATTGAAGAAATATTACATTTATTTAGTACAAACTCAGATATTATTGCCATTGGTTTTGACGAGATTTCTGATGCAACAGAAAAAGGGGCTGTAAAGGAATTATTTTGTGCCGATCTTTTGATTAGAGGTGCCTCAAAAGAACAAAAATTAAAGATCGAGCATATCATTAATGGAGTAGAAAATTCAGGTGGTAAAGTTCATATTCTAAACAGTGAACACCCGACAGGACAACGGATTATTGATTTAGGATCTCTGATTGCTATTTTAAGGTATAAAATGTAAATAAGGAAAATTTCGACAATGAATGAAAACATAAAATATATCGATAGAACTTCGGAAATTCCACTAGCAGGCGTTGATTTTCTGGGGATAATTGACAGAGGTACCAACATTCTTGAACTTAAACCCTTAACGCAGTGTAATTTACGTTGTAAGTATTGTTTCGTCAGTTCTGGCGATTACGACACTAATTTCGTGATTGAATCAAATTATTTAATAGATAAAGTTAAAGAAGCCATAGCGATAAAAGGAAATTATAACATCGAGATTCATCTTGCACCCTACGGTGAAATATTGCTATACGGGGACTTATTTAATTTGGTAAAAAACCTCTCAGATATTGAAGGAGTAACAACTATCTCAATGCAAACCAATGGAACATTACTCTCAAAAAATATTATTAATAAATTGAAAAAAAGCAACTTGACAAGAATTAACATAAGCTTAAACAGCCTAAAGGAGGAAACCGCTTGTTACTTATGCAATTGTGCTAAGTTTGATGTTGATAGACTTTTAAATAATATTTATTCCCTCTTGGATTCTAAAATTCATGTTTTAATTGCACCAGTTTGGTTTCCAGGAGAAAATGATAAAGATATAGAAGATATTGTTAAGTTGATCATTAGTTTAAGAAGCGAAGGTTATTCTGAGAAACAAATTCAAATCGGTATCCAAAAATATTTAATTTATAAAACAGGTAGAAAATTAAAAAAAATACGACCGAAATCATGGGGATATTTTTATTTACAGCTATCCAAATTAGAAAAAAAGTACGGTATAAAACTAAAACTAGGGCCAAGAGACTTTGGTATTCATAAAAGAACGAAAACATCCAAGTTAGAATTTAAGAAAGACGACCTTATTAAATTAAAAATCGTTTCTGGGGGAAGATGGAAAAACGAGTGCATAGGGAAAATCAACGACTCTCTCGGAATTAAAATATTATTGAAAAAACCACTCGCTTTCTCCGAAGCATTGATAGGAAAACATATTGAGGCTAAAGTGTTAAAAGCAAATTATAAGAATAATATTCTTACTGCTATTTTTCCTTATGGATAGTAAGTCAATAAAAAGACTAAAAATTAAAATAATGAATTTACATAAGAAATATATCGTAATTTATTATAAATCAATACTATTTTGATTTGATTGAAATGAGCCCAATTATAACACATGAAGATGAGCTTGAATTAGCAAGCATGGAAAAAGAATTAGTAAGCCAAATAAAAAAATTAGCAAAAAATCAGACCACATTAATCGATTCTCAAAAAAAATACGCTGACAACTTGAGAAAAGTAAATCTTACGCGAGATATGGTGAATAGGACATTTAGAGATGTATTAAAGCAAATGCAAACTCTAGTAAGAGAGAGAAGGTCAAATATCAAAGACGAGGAGGTCAAATATTTTCAAGAAATCATCCACAAAAATGATGAGTATATCGAAGTAAATAACAAGTACATAGATTCTATTAAGGACCTCGCAGTAAAAAAAGATTATTTAGTGGAAAAAAAATATGAATTTGCTGCAGCGTTAGGCGAAGTAGCCAGTAAAAGAAGCGTTGTTATTAAAAAAGCGTTATCTGTCGAAAAAAAGAAAAACGATTTAATCGAAGGAGAAAAGATAAAAATATTGGAATCTGAATTGAATGACTCCCAAAGAGATTTTGATCGTGCAAGGGATGTACTGTTAAAAAAAATTAATCAATTTTTACAAGTTAAGAATGAAGTTGATAATCTCTGGGTTAATTTAAAAAATGCAGTCAATAAAACTAGCTAAATAAAAAACTTATATTTTTTTATAATTTTTTTTTAAATTAAGTTGTAATTTGTATGAGCTTAAATTTATTAAATAGTTCAAATATATAATTAATAGAAAATTAACAAGAAAGTTTGTTATTAATAAAATTAGAGAGAGTAAAATGGCCGAAGATTTCGCAAATTTCATGCAAGAAACAAGAAAAGCCCCCCTTGAAGAAAAGTTAAATACATTTGGCGATGTTGTTGAAAAAATGATGATAATGATTCTAAGGATACCAGATTTAGTAGATCAATCTTTAGCGGCTGTTGGTCAAAGAATTTCAACATTAGAATCGCGAATCAATTCCATAAATAATGATGTTTCGGCACTTAGAACGAGAGGAGTTGGGGCCGCCCCAGTCATTGCAGCGCCCACAGCCCCAAGTAGTGCCCCACCACCTATGGCAGGGCCACCTGGAGGTCCACCTGGAGGTCCACCTGGAGGTCCACCCGGAAGTCCACCGCCACCACCTGGAGGTCCCGGAGGCGCCCGTCCAGCCAGCCCTGTAAGTCTAAGAGGTGCTATTATGGGTGAGTTAAAATCCTTGTTCGCTAAAAGAAACACCCAATGAAAATCAATTTTAATTTTAAATTCATTGAACTTACTTGGCAATAAGGAATAAAAAACATCTCATTTTCACTTTTTAATAATTCAATATATGAATAGGTAAAATCAATTAAGATTAAAATTGATAAACATATATATCAATTTAAGAAATTAATTGTTTTTAATTCGGTTAATTCAGTGCAGCAATCCTCAAATAAGAATTCAGGCGTTATTAAAGTAAAAGTAGCTCATGATCTTCAAAGACAAATACTAGAAATTACTTCGCTCTTTAGAGTTCTGAATAATTATTATTATAAAAAAGCTGCAGTACAAAACCAGAATAAACGATTATTGGTAAAAAAGTTTAAAAACCGGTTGAAGTCTTTAGAAAGCAATAAAGAATGGCTCTATGCCATTCCAACTGCGTTAAACACATCGAGAAACGATTTCTTAATCAAAAAAGATTCATTCAAATTTCCTGACAGCATAATTCTATTTGAAATGTGGATGAATTTGGGTTTGGGAGCACTTTATCCCAGATTAGCTTTACACTATAAATTTCCCGGATTTCTAAAAGGTGAGAAAACAAGGAATGTTTTCCAATTTACATTTTCAACATCTCGAGGTTTTGGATTCCCTATCTATTTTGGACCAGAATTTTATGGGTATTTATTAACAATTGGAAAAATATTAGAACCATTGTTTAGGTGGTCTCATACTGTATATCATAGAGCTAATCAAGCAATTCTTCTTGTGGGTAAACGTTACGGCATTAAAAGGCATCATCCTGGTGAATTTGAATCTGTTATTATTTCAAAATATGAAAATAATAAGTTTAAAGGAATCGATACTCTCTTGCACGGTTATTTCACCCATGATCCAAAAAAATTAGGTGTATATTCCAGTTTAGAAGAAGCTCTTGAAACAATTACGTTTTCATATTCTATAGGGGACCATGCAATGAGCATTGAGACTAAAACCAAAAAACAAACAATCAACATTCCATTAATAACAAACGATTATATTGTAAAAAAGTACAATGTAGATTTCTATATCTACATAAAGAAGTTAATATCAATAAAGAAGTTGCTAATTGAAAAGATTTTAATAAATAAAAAACAAAGAAAAGAATTGATTAATAAGTTAAAAAGAATCGATACATTTAAATTTAGAATCGATCAATCTAAAACCTTTTCTGTTCCCAGTTTGAAACGATCTAAAAAATTTTCTAAAATTGAAGAATATACGCTCCATATTCGACTTATGGAAAAAATTTTGAAAATGTTATGGATAACACCATTATATACTCATACTATCCATAACGTATCAAATAATAAAATTGATCTCCAAAAGGTCAAAGAAAGTGATAATTTAACTGAATTTGATAAAACTTCTATTTATTCAATATTTTTGCTTTATATAACACATTTCGAGATAAAAAACTCATTTTCTTTTAAAGAAAAGGAAGTTATAGCTGAGTTGGTGAAATTAAGAGATAAGATGGGAATTATGTGGCTTTACTTTAAGGAACAACACTTTAATCTTGCCTTAAAAAAATTAAATGAGCTTTCTGCTTTATCCTTAGAGAACTCAAATTATAATAGAATTGTAAACGAACATTTAGATAATCTTATACCTATTTTTTCAATTTATGAAATTTTCAATAGACCTCTATCAGAATCAGTATATCCTGAATCAGTTCCACGAAATAAGCGGTTAGGTGCTTATTTAGCAAGTTTTTTAACTTCAAAATATAACCTATTTGGTGTGAACTTAATGAATCTCTTTAATAAATTAGCATTTTACAACTGGAGTTATTTTATTTTAAAAAAAAAATTGAATCGAACTCGCTTTTTCAATTTAATCTTAAATCTTCCTATTTGGAAACACATTCCGCCTAAAGTTAAATCCCATATCCTAAATAATTGAAATAAAGAGTTGTTACATTAAATTACCCTATCTAAATTCATTAAAGTACTTAATTAAAGAATTCAATCTATTTAAAATTCAAGAAAACCAGGATCGTCAAAGATATCTTCGATTTTTTTTTCTTTTTTCATATCGCTCTCATCATGCTCTGAAAATAGAGATTCTTCGTCTGTTCTAATTCCTTTTTCCAATTCAAGCGTGTCTAATTGAAGTAGAGCATCTCTTTCACGCCTTTTATATTCTTCAGCTTTAAATTTCCATTTATTTACTTCATCAAGATCTACTTTATCTTCGTCTTCTAAAGCTTGAACAGCTTTAAGTTTACAAATATCCGATAAAATTGAGTAGGATAGTGCAAGTTCTCCCCATTCGTTTTTTTTTATTAATTTTCCAATGCTTTTTTCTAATCTCTGAAGTTCTTGATCAGCATAATGAATATCGATAAAATCACCAAAAGCATCAACAGGTTCTGAAATAGAATTAACCAGAACTTCCTTTGTTAAACCGCAATGACCACATTTCACTGTAGCTATAACACTTTTTCGTAAATTTTCTACTTTTATTGATTTTTCCCCACAATTTGGGCAAGTAAAAATTTTTGGGACTGTTTTGACTCTTTTATAAGATTGTTGCTTTCTTTTTCTTCTTCCCATCGAAGTTCAAACTCAAAATAATTGTGTATTTTTTTATTAATTTCTTAATCAATAAGTAATTAGAAATCAAAACTAAAAAATTTTCGCTTTTTTAGTTGTAGAATGGAGGAAACCGAAAGATTTTTTAGGAATGATTAATTAATTCAATTACTCTTTTTAACTGAAATAAATTATTCATTTTAAATATAGCAAGTGGATTTTAGGTATGGAACATACGAGTTTGTCGATGGATTACGATAAGAACTTGATAGAGACGATTCTTGACGACATTGATATGAGATATATCATTTTATTTTTATATGTCATCAGAAATGATTTATTCAAGGATTTAAGTAATCAAGAACTCATAGAATCATATGAGAAGGTTCTAGTATTAGATGAGATATATAAAGATAATATTTTAACCTTTTGGAATAAAGAATTTATTGAAATTGTTATTGATTTAGGTTTAATTAAAAATATAAGAAGTATGAGAGAATTTGAACAAAAAGACGGTGATTTCATAATCCGGTTAGGAGAAGAGACAGTAACAATAGAAAATAATAAAATTTCGGTGCCAGATCATACATTATTTTTACTAATAAACAAAAAATTTAAGTTTCTAACCAGGAGGAATTTTAATCTGGCTTTAAATAAATTAAAAGGAGTTAGGTGCGAAATAGGTAACATTATCCACCCATTTGTTTTTGAAATAGGGGGTTATGATTTTAGAATATCAGATGATCTATATTATATTTTGGATCAATATGGAAATATTTTTCAAGCTATTAAAATTGAGATTACAATCGAAGGGTTTTACCAAAGATTTTTGGAGATAAAGGATAAAATTGATGAATTTATTGAAATCTTTGAGCCCAAATTGAAAAATAAAATCGTTTTAAAAAAAACAAATAAAGCTATTGAAGAAAATAAAGATATTATTCAATTTCTTAAAGATGAAAAAGTAGAGCTTCCAGATAAATTTAATTACGATGAAATTGATAAAGAAAATCTAATCTTTAAAAGTTGGAATTCTAATTTATTATCTTTGTTAAACCTTAGATTTCAGATGAAACAAATTGAAAACAAATTATTAGAAATGAAATTATATTATTCAGGGAAAGGTAAAAAGTATAATTATCTTGAATTCATCGAGAAAGTGTCTTTTAACGAAGATGACATTGTGAATAATATCCAGAATGCTTTAATTGATCTTAGAGAAGATTTAGTAAAAATTAATAGTAAGATTACAAGATTTACAAAGAAAGAATTAAAATTATTAAATTTAGATTATGAAAGGTATATTATAACCATTAATGATGACTAAATATGAAATGTTCTACATGTAATGTTGAAATGAAACCCTTAATTCCAGGAATTTTTGAATGCCCACAATGTAAGAAAATCATTAAGGAAAAGAGTATAGAGGTAGAAAAAAAAGAAGAAGAATCCACTATAGGAACTTTTATAGATGGAGAGTGGTTTCATAAAAATGTATCATTGAATAAAACTTATGAAGTAGCAGAAAAAGGGATTGTAATAAATAAGAGCGATACACGGTTATTCGCGGTCCTGATTTGCCATAGTGCTTACTTAAAAACTGAGAAATACGTAAGACTTTCTTGGTGGAAAAGTTATCAACACGCGGGGATGTTTAAAATTTATGATAAGGACGTTCTGAAAAATGTTATTATCGCATTAGAAAAAATTAATGATTCTTTCGACGAAATATGGACTTGGAAAGGGAAGTATGGAAAACAAGAACCCAAAACAAAAGATACCTTAGAAAAAGAAAAAAACTTAGACATTATCAAATATAGAATTATTGAAAACCGGACATGCCCAAAATGTCAAAAAAAAATGAAAAAAATGAAATCTCATTATGAGTGCCAGTTTTGTGGTGAAATCGTCGTACTAGAAGGGTATAACCAGCCGATCTTTAATATAATTTCTAAAGATCTCGATTTAAATTTTCAAGCTAATTTTCCCATAAATTATTATTTGCCTGAAAGCGGCATTACAGTAAAGTGGTTAATGGGGGAATGGAAAGCTTTGGCAGTTATTCATTCTAAAGATAACCCAAACAAAAAATGGTTAAGATTTTATTGGTGGATGCGAGATCTAAGCAACATTTTAAAATTTGGAAAAAGAGAAATGGGGGAAGGAACACAAATGGGTTGGAAAGCCCAAAGAGGAGTAAGTTCTCCGAACCTTTACGATAAAAAGCTTATAAATCCATTAGTTGATGCCTTAAAGAAAATAGTAGCAGAATTAAATTGGTAAATAATAAAAGAATTATAATCTATAGTGAAAAAAATGGCAGAAATTCAAGATTCTACTTGGAAAGAATTACTTCAGCAATTTGATAAAGGGTTAGAAAAGGCAATCGATGAATTGGAGAAAAGAGATGCGGAAAACATCCCAGGAGCAAAAGAAGCTCTAGTACAAAGACTGAATAATATGAAACTCCACTTTCCAAAGAATAACGGTGATATTTTTTTGAAATCAATAAATGATAAAATTCAAAACGCATTTTTTCCAAATACAAAAATTTTTTCTGAAGCTTTTGATAAAATATTAAAGTCTAGAACTCATGAACAAGATTTTATTATAAATGAGTTATTAAATGGATTTGTAACATCAAAAGCGAAAGCAATCGCTTCAGGAACACAAGGACCCATAATAAATAGGATGGTAGAAGCCTTTAGTAAAAGAAATGATTTTCATATTATTGATCATCAATTTTATGCCATGTTTGGCGATCCGAATAAGCCTCGTCATTACATAAAAAACCAACTGGAAGAACTTGTTAAAATGTTTGGTTTGGTCTCAAAAGAGTTGATTGTAAAAAAGGATGTTAGAAAAAGTGAAGAGAAGGTTTACACTTTTTACACATTTCCAGATGATATTATTGAAATTCTCAAAGAAAAATATTTAATAATTAATGAGGAATTAGGTTATACTTATGTCTCTGAAGCCTTCGACAGAAATGTTTTTATTTGTATGTTTTTAGCCAATGTATCAATAAATAGAGACGATATTGAGAAGATTGGGGGCTCTTATACAATAAACGGCATCACTGCTATATTTGCTCTAATTCTATTATTAAGCTTTATGCCAAAACTATCTGTTGATGAGACAAACCCCATTCTCAACGATCCTAATTTTGACGAAAATAATATGAGTGTCATTCCAAAATCGTGGATGATGAGACAAGTCTTAGAACCTCTTTTTGAACCATTAATAAAAATTATTGCTTATAGGTTAGGGGGAGGTTTATGGTTAACCAAAATAATAGACTCTGAAATTAATAAGAAAATAATAAATCAAGTACGTTTCTTGTTGAAAGATGTAAACAAGTGGATTCTCGGAGAGTTGGTGCGTGTAGAAATACCAATCTTCGTGGAGATCGCTAACATATTCACAGAAATAGTAGTAGGGTACGATGAAAGTTAATATAGTTTAAAAAAAAGAGCGAGAACTATGAGTTATAAAAAAAAATCTACTAGAATGGTAAAATCAGGTAGAAAAAGGGAGAAATGGACTGATATTCTACCTAGATATTTAACTTTTATAAGTCATATGCGCCCAATTCTTAGAGAAACGAGGAGAAAAATTATCGAATTAGACGCTGATTTACTACTAGATATTGAAATCCTGGATAAAATTCGCCAAGAAGAAGAAAAAAGAAATATCCGAAAAGTAAGAGCGTTATCAGAATTTTATACGATGTATAGATCAAATGTTTATGATATAATAAAAGATTTTATATTGAAGTATCGGGAAACCATTCCAATCATTGATATAAAAGATTATATTATTGAATTTTTATACGAATCCATTGGGGCATTGAATGTTTTGCGACATATTACCAATCCAGACGAATCGAGTTTAGAAAAAACATTTTTATATGTTTTAACGAAGTACATAGAAAAAAGATTGTTTCCACGAGGAAGAAATAAAATAATTATTTATAATAAATTACTAAAATACTCTTCGAATTTTTATGAGTGCCAACGACATATGCTTCAACCTCACACGTATTACAGGGATAAATTAGAAAGATCAGACTTTTTTGAAATTCCTGGTATGTCTCCGAAAGTTTCTAAGTTAATCAACAATATAACTTCTCTTTACAATTTAGATCCAAATTTTGGTGAATTCCCTGAAAGAGGAAATCAAGAACTTCCTATGGTTTTAAAAACTGAAGTTTTTAACCCATACATTGATTCAATCGCTAATGCCGAGGAAGAAGCTATAAATCAAATTGCCGAACGTATTGGACTCCGTGTTATTGACGAAATTTTCCTCGCACCTAAAGAAGATTTAGTCGATATAATGTTAGAAAACAATTTCATACGTGAAAATAAGCAATCCGATGGAAAAATAAGATTATTACCACAGTTGAGCAATGAAACATTAAATTTGTATTATTTAGCGTTAGCTTCACAAAGAAGAGGATTTTTATCAAAAGAATTTATAAATTGGATTTCAATGAATTTTGCCTTTCTAATTTACATGGGAATTTTAAAATGGAAATTATCCGATCAAAATATTTTTTATCCAATATTTAAAGATTTACAAACAAATGAAAAAGTACTACCTTATTTAATGAAGCTCGTATGTTTTCCAAATTATTTAGGTTTAGATAAACTGAAGATAAGAGATTCCCCTCAATATAGAAAAGAAATTTTTAACTTTATTGGTGCTCAAATTGATAATCTTAAAGAATTTATTAACGAAATTGCAGATTATTGTGAAAAATTTGATAAAGAAAGAAAAAATAATTAAATTACAATAAAATGAGATGAGAAAAATTAGCAATTCAAATGAAGAAGTGGAAGAAATAAAAACATTTACCGATGATGTAATTAAGAATAGAATAGGTAAATATGGAGCAGTGTATTTTCCTTTCGACATTCAAGATAATATTGACGATATTTTAGGAAATGAGGTTAAAAAAGAAATATTACATGATTTTTTCAAAGCTTTAAAAAAATATAAAGAATTTACGGAACAGTTAAAAGGAGCAAAACTTAACCCCAGTTTAACAGTTCTTTTATATGGCCCCCCAGGCACGGGGAAGACTTCTCTTACGAGAGGATTTGCGAAGCATTATGAAATACCAATTTGTGTAGTAGAAACTGATAGATTGGTATCACCATTATTAGGAGATACAATTAAACAAATTAGAAATGTTGTGGATTTAGCAGCTGAAATCGCGAAAGAAAGAGGTGCTTTTATATTATTTTTCGATGAAATTGATTCTATTGGCTCTGAAAGATCAAACATTCATGAAGTTGGTGAAATTAAACGTGCGGTTATATCATTTTTACAAGCAATCGACAGAATAAATTATCAAGGCGTACCTTTAGCGATATTTGGAGCAACAAATCATCAAAACCAATTAGATTCAGCTATTTGGAGACGATTTACTTTTCATTTTAGCTTTGAATTCCCCAATTTTCATATAAGAAAGCAGATCATTGAATCTTTTCTTAGTAAGGTAGAAAAAGCAAAAATTGGCGTTGACAAATCAATTTATGTTAGTTTAAATGATGAGTACGAAAGGCTTAAGGCAATTACAATAAGCTTAGAAAGCAAATTAGGTCATACCATCACTGAGTTTAGCGACAATATATTATGGGATGAACTCAACAAAAAGAGCAAAGCCATGGGCTTACTTGAATTAACTATTGGATATTCTGGCTCAGATATCGAAAGGGGTACGAAAGTATCTTTATTGAAGGCTATTGATTCAGAACGTTTAACTTATGAACATTTTTATAATTCATTAAAATTAGTTGGAGGTACCGCAATTCACGTTGAGAGGCAAGACATTTTAAGCAATCCTAGAAAAGGATATACGGGATCGAAAAGAACTGAAAATAATAAAAAAAGATTATTTAGTCCACCAGAGATATAATAACACATTAGAAGATTTTAATTTCAAAATATAATTTTTAGCTAAAAATGATGGAAAATCAATTATTTAACCTCGAAAAAATTAGAGAATTTACATCTCCTATAGAAAATCTTCAAGGAAAAGTTAATCAAATAACTAATATCGCTGAAAAATTAGAAGCAGAAAAACGATTAACTTCCCAATATTTCGACGATGAATCATTTAGTAATCAATTAAATGAACTAACCAAAGTTCTAAGTACTATCTATAAAAATTTAGAAAACATCTCAAACAATAACATAAATAGATTTCTAGACTTACAAAACAAACTTCTTAATAAATACAAAAATGACTTTAAAGATCATCTAAAACTAATTAGTTTAAATGAAATTAATACCAAAATTATTGGTTTGGATTTAATTGAAAATAGAAAAATTAGTAAAATTATTAGTCAAACATCATATATTTCTTCCATTGGAATAAATCAATGGCTAGAATTAATAGATGCTCTAAACCGAAACTCTCTCTTTTTAACATCTGTCGAACAATTAAGGAAATACAATAATAAGTTAATAGATAAAAGATTAAAAGACGAATTAAGTCGAATTCCTGACGGTATAGACTCTTCTTTTATTAAGGAATTTGAAAAGCAATTTTATTTAAATCCTGAGTTAACTTACGAAGAATTCTTACAAACTGTTGAGAATAAGCTAACTAAACAAGAATTATTAGATAGAAAAGAATTTGTAAATAAAAGAAAAGAAAAAAGTGAAATCGAAGAATTAAAAAAAAATCAAGAAGAACAAACAGAAACCTATAAAAACTATTTGAAATTCTCACCTAAAGAATTTGAAAGAAGAATGCGAAAAGAAAAGCGTGAAAAATTAACTGATGTTATCGTAGATGGAAATCAAAAGAAAATGGAACTTTCAGACGAAGTTTCAGAGAAAATTGAAAAGTTTAAATTGCAATTTGATAAAAATTTTAAAGAAAACTATTTAAATCAAAAAGATGATGATAGAGACCCTATCGAATTAATTAGAGAAAGAAAGAAAAAAAAAGAAAAAGAATACAAAAAATTCAAAAATCATTTTGAATCTGGTTAAAAAAGAATCAGGAGTGAATTTACATATTAGTCTAAATAATTTTAAGCTTACTGTTGGAACGAAAGAAATATTAGTAGAAGATAGATTTACGTTAATTCTCGGTAAATTCAAAAAAGGCGTTCTAAATCTATATCACAATAAAGATTTCTTAGAAATTATTGACAATTTAGAGCTAATCCCTGTTAAAAAATTTATTAAACTTTTTCAAAACCAAAACGCTAATTTATCTAGTCTAGATAAATCTCTAAATATCTTGGATTATTTATCTAACTATAGCAAAATCATGGAATATAATTTAGAAGCTTTTTCTGATTTTAACTCGCTTACTGAAACATTATTGAAGATTTTCAGATATATCTTCCTAACGGAAAAAAAGAATCAGTTATCTGAAGAATTAGAATTGTCAAAACTTTACAAAAAATCAAGCGATCTAGCATCAATTATAGACTTAATTAAAAAATTAAATGAGGCTATAATTAAAAACAAGAAAGAATTGAATTATTTAGAAGAGGATTATTTTCAACAAAAAAATCAGGTTGATCAAATAAAAAAAGAATTAAGAAATCACGCTCAGCAGATTCGATTTCAAAACGAAACTAAAAAAGAATGTTTCAGTCAAATTAATAGAATTACGCGACAAATCGAGGGTTCTTTAAATGAAGATAATAACGACTCAATTGCAAAATTAGGAATTAAAGTAAATCTTACTAACGCCGAAAAGATACGAGCTCTTCAAAAAAAAGCGAAAGAAGCTCAATACGAAATTAAACAAATTCAATCAAGCACAAATGAAACTAAAGTAAAACTAGAAAACCTTACTCCTCATTATGAGTTATACAAAAATGATTATGAGAACCTCTTAGAAACAATAAAAAAAGATGAAATAAGAATAAAGGAAGTAAAATCTAACTACGAAAAAAAAAGAAACGATAATAAAACAGTTCCAGACGTAGAACCTGAAAGTTTAGTGTTAAAATTAGTACGAAACTCCGTAGAAATTGAAGATGAGATTGAAAAAACGATCTCAGACTTAGATAAAATCTCCATCCCTGAAGATTCATTTAACATTCATAATTTGAGCGACTTAACTCGAATAATTGAAAAATTGAGAGAATTTGATAATGTTTTGAAAATTGGTCACGATAAAATCAATATTTCTACCAATGAAAAAGAGGTTGCAAAAAGTTTTGAAAGTTTTAAGAAATTTGAGACTATTATTCACGATCTTGAAATTGTATTGAATAGCTTCTTAAAAGAAATTCATCTAGAAATTCTTTATCAGCTAGTAATTAGCAACGATAATATGGCTTTTCTTATCCAAACTAATTTTATACGAAATTACAAAGAGAAAGTCAATTTTGAAGGATTAACAACTCCCGAAAAAATTTATTTCATAGTTGTTTTTTTCCTCTCTATTAAAATCCTTTTAAAATCTGAAAATATATTGTTTTCAAATTTATTCATCCCTAATATTTATAATAAAGGTGGTTCCATTTACAGAACTATTAGAAAGATTTTACCAATATTCGAAACAAATGATAATCTATCTAATTTTAAACTAATCTTTCTTATGTCAAATTTAGAATTAAAAAAAGAAATTGAGAATTTAAAAGTTTTAAAAGTTGAAGAGAGTTGATAAGAAAAAATATGGATAATACAAATTTTGAAGAAGCGGTAAAAAACATTACTAAAATTATTTTAACGAGCCCTCAAAAAATGATTCGAGAAGAGGACCTCCAGAATTTAAGTAAAAATTTCGATTTTGAACAAATCATAAGCTCAGTTTATTTAAATTTAAAGAAAATTGGTTTTGAATTCATAAAATCTAATTTTTTAGATCAAAAGTTCTATGTTTTAACCTCTGAGGGTAAAGACGACAACATTACGCCTTCTCAATACGGTACTTTGGCGTTGATACTTGCTCTTGGCAAGGAGGTAGACGAAAACATAAAGATTAGCGACCTAAAAGAAATTTTCAAAGAAGTCTGGGCAACTGATGTTGAATTCCTAATTGAAAACGATTATTTAAGAAAAATAGAAGATCTTGATATCATAAAAATTACTCCTTTAGGAAAAGCAATCTTGAAAAATCTCATTCAAGACATAAACCTAAAAAACTTGTTAAATGCGTTTAAAGGAAAAGAATCTACTTAAAAAAATGTAAAAAAATAAGAATATTAATTAGTCCTTTTCTAAATCAATACTAAATTGATCGTATATCTTCTTTACGCGTTCAGCAGAAGGACCAGTTCCTCTCACTCCGTTCTCATCTACTATAATTTTCCCATTCAAAATTGATATAATATTTTGATCTTCAATATAGTTCACATGTCCTTTTGAAAAAATCGTAGCAATTCTATCTGCCAAAGCTTGCATTGGGAACGGCTCTTCTTCTACCGTTACAAAATGATAGTAACTACTTCTTATCAACATTTTTGGGAATGTTTTACCTTTTTCGTTTTTCACGTGATTTAAAACCAAGTTCGAATCTTCCGAAACACCTTTTAATTTTCCAACAAAGAATTTGTCTTTCTCTAGATATACTTTAACAATCTTATCTATGAGCAATCCTAATTCCGTATTGTATTGTCTTAGACTGATAAATCAACACCTTCAATAAATTTTTATTATTATTATTAATATTATAGTCTTTTCCTTTTATTTTTAATTTAAATATTACATTTCAATTTTACTCCAATTAATTGGAGAACAATTTTTCTACTAATTTTGGAATGATTTCTCTTGTTATTGCCCTTGAAAAAACAACCTATATGATTAAAAATAAAATAGATGTTTCACAATTAAGTCTTGGAGAAAATCATGATTAACTTTTAAAGCTAATCAAGAGAAATTCAAAAAAGTAAGTAGATAAGATTTTTATTTATAAACTTAAAAATTTATTAGTAATTAAAATACCTAGTATATTGTTACAAAGACAAAAATTGTTGTATTTGATTATGAAATTATCTGAATATGGGAGAAAATTTCTACATTTACCGCTTCGCATAGACAAACACAATAAGGGATATGTTGATTTCTATATTGGTCCTAAAAAAATACGCAAAATTGTTGACAATGAGGCTATAACATCACCAAACAAACTGTTAGCCGATTGTAAAGCTCTACAAGAAGATTTGTTTAAACAAGGATACGATAAAAAACGCGAGCGATACTTAGAAAAAATGTTAACAGCGATGAGGACTTCGATCGAAATCCTAGATGGTATCGAGATTTCTATTAAGGAACAATTTTTAAGGTTATTTGATGTAGCCTTACAGCCCGTTAACGAAACTGAGTTGGACAACTTAAAAGAAGAGTTTAACGCAGCGTATGGTGGTCTTGGAAGTTTAGAAAAGCGAATGAACGATTTAAGAGTACGACGAACTGTTCCTGAGAGTAAGGTATTTGAATTATTTAAAAAAGCTCTTAGCATCACGAGAGAGCGAACTAAAGAGTTATTTGTCAACTTCTTACCTCAAAAAGAACGAATTGTTTTAGAATTAATTAAAAATAACGATAACGTAAAATGGGCTTATTATAATTGGTATATGGGTAATTCTCGCTCCCGAATTGAGGTTAATCCGAATTATAACATGTATTGGACCGCATTTTTGTTTGCTGCCGCACATGAAGCCTATCCTGGACATCATACAGAATTTACTATCAAAGAAAGAGTGTTATATCACGAATTAAATCAATTTGAACACTCATTACTACTGTTACATAGCCCTAAATTAATAATTTCAGAAGGGATCGCAGATTTAGCAGTAAAAGTGCTCTTTTCAAATCGGGAAGCAGTAGAAATTAGTTTACGAGAATTGTGTCCAGATTCATCAAACGAAGATTCTCTCGAAATAATGATGGCACAAAACAAAGTAAGAGGGAAATTAACGCTTTTTTGGTATAATTTTGCATATCATGCGCTTATTGATAAATATAAAGACGAGGAATTAATACGATATGGAACAAATTTTGAAATTGTTAGTAAAGAAAACATAAAAAATCAACTTAAAAAAATCTCTAACCCAATTTATTCAAAAAACGCTTTTTTGTATAACCTTGGAAGCAATCTCATTAAGCACAAGTACGGAGAACCTCCTTCAGTTAAAGATCTTCGATATCTTCTCGTTAATCCAATTTTACCTTCAGATTTAATATAACACTTCGTTGTATTTACATCAAAGAATACTTCTTAAAGTTTCTTTCATTTTTCACCAGAGCGTTTAGCACCAAACTTGATGATGTAAAGAATTTAAAATTATTTTGACCTACATTGATAAAAAATTATATTTAAAAATCCCTAAAAGCATGAGTTGGTTATTTTATCCTAATCACTTTTCACTTTTTTAGGAGTTTAAATAAATTTAGTCAAACTAATAAATAGGCTTGAAAAAAAAAACATTAATCATCCATTTGGCTCCAAATTAAAAAGAATAAGAAGTTAAATACATTTCAATTAACAAATTAAGTGAGATATAATGCCTGGTCAAGAAGGTATAGGACCATAAATTGATGCTTTTTATAAGAGCATCACCTATTTTCCTTTCTTTTTTAAAAAGAGTCGTTTAATAAAATATTCTAATATAATTAAATAGAGCTTACAATTTAACAAAATGTATTCTATATAGTTTTATTTCGTTTTTAAATAAAAAAAAAATTAGTTAAATACAATTCACATAACAAACAAAGTGAGAAAAATGCCTGGTCAGGACGGTACAGGACCATAATTAGATGTTTGTTGTAAGAACATCACTTATTTTCCTTTCTTTTTTAAAATGGGTAATTTAAAAAATATTTTAATTTAATATAATTGAAGCGTAAATTAGTTATTTTTGCTACGCTTCAAATTGTAATTCACCATAAACCCCATCGTGACCTGGAATAAACCAATACTTTCCAGATTTAACCTTTTCAATGGCATTACTTAATTCAAAAGGAACTTCTTCAAAAACAGATTCTTTATTCCAAATGTTAAATTCTCCATCGTAGGTGTTAACAACATCTCTATATAAAGACACATTGTATTTGCTATATTCAGACCCACCATAAACTATCGCAATCAAATGTAACAAGGGAATTATATATTGAAAATTTTCAATTACTGGAATTTCTTGATCTTTTAATTCATAAACTCTTGATAAAACACCTTTCGTGAGCATTTTTCCACAGACCGGACAATTAATTAAATTCCGTTTTGGACTGCAAAAATAATCTTTGCCAGAAGAATGACGATCGGAGCGATGCCCATCGTAATAATATTTCCCCTCAGATGGATTAAACTCGTATGTTTTTGTGATCTTTTTCTTCCGGATTGATTCAATAACATTATGATAATCAATATTATTTAATTCTAATGCAGTTGCTTCTCTTCCAAGTCTATGAAAGTTGAGTGAATGACTATCTGAATTTGAAATTATCGAAAGATTATTTAATTCTGATAATTGTCTAATCATACTAGGATCGGCACTCAATCCTGTTTCAATTGCGTGTATATAATTTATCCCTTGACCTATCGCTTCTTTTAAAGAATTGAAATGTAATTTGCTTCCTAAAATGCCATAAAATGGTGTGAAAATATGGGCAGGAATAACCTCAATCATATCGTCAATATTATTCATTTTTAAAATAAATTTTTCTGCTGAAATATTTAGTACAGGTCTACCATCAATTTTTAAGTTGCCAAAATTAATTATAAATTCATAGATCTCTTTTAATTTATCAAAATTTGGAACTAATACAATGAAGTGAACCTTTTTTATCTGAGAATTTTGCGTCCACATCAATTCTACTTCTGATTGCAAAATAAATTTTACTCGAGGAGTTTTTGGTAAAAAAAAAATACCATTTGAGTATTCGCATAAATTTTCTTGTAATTCTTTTAACCATAAAGGATGGAAACAATCTCCTGTACCAATAATCTCTATTCCTTTTATATTACTGTTATGTGCGATCTTATTAATATTTATTTGGGTGCTAGTTCCGCCTGAATATTTACTGTGAATATGGAGATCACAAATTTTTTCCATTCCGTTCAGCCTATCTCGATAAAATCTTATATATTAATAATAAAGAATGTATTTAATTTCCATCATTATTATTGAAATTTTTAGATATTCATAAATTTTGGATAGTTAATTAATATAAAATGTATAGATATTCCTTAAGTCTCTTTAACTAAACGACTTAAATTAAAAATTTATCTTCCAATATCCAAAAAGAGTTAAAGGATTGCAATATTTTTAAATTGAAAATATAACTTTATTAAGTATATTAATTAAAATAATCGTTGAAAAATGGTAAAAGACAGATTACAGCACCCATCCAAGGACATTATAGAAAGCAAGGGAACGATCTTAAGAGGAAAAACTATATGTATGTGTTTAACTGGCTCGGTTGCGGTTATTAACGCTCCAATTATTTGTAGAGTATTAATGCGTTTAGGAGCGGATGTAGTTTCCGTAATGTCAAAAGCAGCTACAGAG
>JABCSY010000163.1 GCA_018238625.1 Promethearchaeota archaeon | reverse complement strand
TATAATTGTAACTACACACATATTAGCTACAGTAAATTAAATAAAAAAATAAATAAAAGGTGAAAGAGGAACATGTTAGATAATATTGATCTTAAATTAAAGTTAAAAATAATGTATTACATAACTATTTTTGGAGCGGGAAGCTTTGGATTTATGATGCTTATTTCTCCAAGTTTTGTGATAGCTCTATTTTCACAACCAGCTCAAGATCTATATATTTATGGGGTTGCAGCAGCAGTGTGGGCTGCATTTGGATTAATAGCAATTTTGGGATTGCGTGATCCCATCAAATATATGCCTATACTTCTATTTCAGTTTGTTTATAAATTAATTTGGGTATTTGGAGTCTTTTTACCTAATTTAATAGTTAATGGAGTACGTTTTGA
The DNA here is from genome assembly GCA_018238625.1 of Promethearchaeota archaeon. Lineage (GTDB taxonomy): Archaea > Asgardarchaeota > Lokiarchaeia > Sigyniarchaeales > SOKP01 > SOKP01. Next base: position 6,851 of record JABCSY010000163.1, on the reverse strand, counting down.
TACGATTACATTATTACTGATTTTTCTGCTTTTTATTGTCGGAGATTTTCTTACGTTACCATTCAAAGATTTTTTCGAAAAGAAACCGGAATAAAGAATCCAATACATTTTTTTTTTTTTTTTTTTTATCCTACTTAAGAATCTAATATTTTTATCAACCTTCGAAATATCTTTCCTTGATAAAACAAACCAATTAAGAATCCCGAGAATTTTAATAATTAAAGTTGGCAGATTCTTGTTTTGGTATTCTTCCTTTAAGAATTGGGTCCTCTGTAGTTTTTAACCAATTAAATAATCTTTCTTTTAAATCGTTTCGAATGTTCTTATATTCACTAGATTCAGCTAAATTAACGGATTCATTTGGGTCACATCTAAGATCATATAACTCTTCTGTAGGTCTTGGTTCATTAATGTAATCCTTCATATATTGGCCAGAATAATCCATAAGTATATCAATAGGAATTTGATAAAGTGTATCTAATTTTTCAAAATTATAAATATACTTATAATATTCAGTTCTAATGCATCTAATAGGATCATATAACTCATGGTAAGTTTTTTCGGCATGAATCTCTTTACGAACTTCTGACACTTCATTTTTTAGAAGAGGAACTATAGTCTTCCCTTCAATATTTTTAGGAGGAGTTCCCTCACCAATATCAATTAGCGTTGGTAAAAGATCTATAGTGCTAACAGAGGCATCAACAACATTTCCACCCGAAAAGATTTCTGAGGAAGGGAGATTCATTAATAATAGTGTTTTAATTCCAGGATCATATAATGTGCATTTAGAACGTGGAAAAGCACTTCCATGGTCAGTAGTATATATAAAAAGAGTATTTTCAATTAGTCCAATATCTTCCATATAGTTTCTAATCTTTCCAATTGTTTCATCAGTTCTTTGAATTGCTCCATAAAATTCGCTTAAATCTTTACGTATACTTTCATTATTTGGTAAAAAGGGTGGTATAATCACGCTTGAGGTTGGTACAGGAGTGCCAAATAAAGAAAAAGGTCTATGAACTTCAAATGTACCAAAATTAGCATAAAAGGGTTTTGAGTCATCTTTATGATTGCTCAAAAAATCTACGAACTGACTATCCAATTTATTTGTAACATGTTTAAAGTATTTACCTCGTTTCCCCAAAGTATCATAGCCCAAAGTCTCAGGCTTGAGAGTTTCGTGTTGTAAACCCACCAGATGAGTTGTATACCCTAGCTCCTTTAAATACATTGGAAGTGTCTTATTCGTCTCGGGTAGATTCCAACCCCTATTTGATAATCCCATTAGTCCATTTTGATGAGGATATAAAGACGTTTGTATACTCCCACGACTTGGACTACACTGCGGAGCAGTACAGAAATGATTAGTAAATCTTATCCCCTCTTTAGCAAGCTTATCGAGATTAGGCGTTTGTAAAGAATTTGGCGTTGTAGGTGTATCGTAACAGCCTAAAAATTGCCCCTGATCGTGTGTTATGAAAAGTATAATGTTTGGTTTAGTTGTCATATTTATTGCAATATGTATTGTTAATTAAATGCTTTAATTTTAGTGGTTGAAATTATATTCACAAATAAATTCAAAGTATCGTCATCTTTCTTGTAGCAACTGTAAGATTTCTAATTTCTGTACCCAGAGTCAATTTCCATAAAAGCTACTGCTTTGATTCCCTCATGAAGAAACTTATAGCATAATTATGTGCTCTAATATGTCTTACTGTTTTAACATTAAAAACTTAAAACTATAAAAAGGCTGTTATCTAATATTTAAAAAAACAAATTAATAATAATCTAAAAAAAAATTGGTTAAAATTATGGAAAAAAATGAATTACATCATAGTACTCTAAATATGGTTTCTTTTGGTTTTGGTTCGCTATCAAGGGAATATCTTAGGATTGCATTTTCAGCATACGCGTTTTTTTACTATGAAACTGAAATAGGATTAAATTCTTGGTTGGTGGCTCTATCTTTTATCCTCTTTGCAGTTTACAACATGTTCAACGATCCGATCGTCGGTTATCTTACTAATAAACCATTTAAATTCACAAAAAAATGGGGGCGTAGATTTATTTGGATATTACTTGGTGGTCTCCCTTGGGGATTAACTTACGTATTGATATTCACACCACCTTCAACAGATGTCGTAACTGATGCATGGTTAATCTTCTTTTGGTTGCTATTCACCACTTGTTTATTTGATACATTCCACTCTTTAATGTTTGTAAGTTATCAATCACTCTTTACGGAAAAATTTCGCTCGCTTCCAAAAAGAAGAAAAGCGGCTACAATTCAAGTAATTATTGGCGTATTTGGTGTAGCCCTTGGCGCTATCGTCCCTCCTCTTTTCATAACATTTGCAGACCTTTCTACCTATGTTACTCAAGGGATAATTACTTTCATTATAGTTACTATTGGGATTATATTAACAATTCCCGGAATAAAAGAAGATCAAGAAACCATAGATATCTATCTAAATAGTTACGATAGAGATGCAAAAAGAGAATCATTTTTTAAGACTTTAGCCATAGCTGTAAAACAAAAACCGTTCATTTCCTTTATGGTAATGTATACGCTCTATCAATCGTTAATTGAGACTATGCAAGCATCAATCCCATATGTAATAAGATTTAGCTTAGGACGGCCAGCTAGTGCTGCTACTTTAGTATTCGCGGCATTTCTTGTTGGTGTACTTGTTTCAGCGCCGATTTGGTCTCGAATAGCTAATAAAGTTAATGACAACCGGAAAATTATGTTAATATCTGCCATTTTATTAGCTACTACTACCTTGCCCTTGTTATTTTTAAGAGATTATTGGTTAATAATACTATCAATGTTCATCTGGGGTCTTGCTTTAGGAGGGTTTTGGATTATGATCTTCCCTGTTTCGGCTGATGTAGTAGACAATTCGATCGTCTTGACGAAAAAACGTGAAGAAGGCATTTATACAGGTTTCCAACAATTTTTTGGAAGACTGGGTATAGTTGCCCAAGCATTAACTTTTGCAATAGTTCATACTATTACTGGATTTGATGAAAATTTAATAACAGCTGATGCGGTATTGGGAATTCATATTCATACGGGTCTCATTCCAGCAATATTCCTTTTTATTGGTGCATTTTGCTTCTGGAAATGGTACGATTTAGATCGTGATAAGGTCTTAGAAAATCAAGCAAAATTAGGCGAATTCGGATTAAAATAACAATTTAGACTCAATTTTTAGTTTTTTCTTTTTTTTATAAAATTATATAAAATTCTCAACCAACACATTAACTTAATTATGTGCTACTTTTTCATTATCGTTAAAAACTTAAAACTATAAAAAGATGGTTATCTAATATTTAAAAATAAATTAATAATTTATTTAAAAAAAAATTGGTTAGTATTATGGAAAAAGAACAGCAATTAATCATGCATAGCAAGGGAAAAATGGCCTCATTTGGGTTTGGTAGCTTTAGTAGAGAATTTTTAGCAATGGCGTTTGGCACATTCGTATTTTATTTCTATGAAGGAGAAATAGGTTTAAATAGTTTTCTTGTTGGCATAGGATATGTTATATTTGCGTTGTACAATATGTTTAATGACCCTTTGATTGGATATCTCACAAATAAACCATTTAAATTTACAAAAAAATGGGGTCGACGATTTCCGTGGATAATGCTGGGAGGACTACCTTGGGGGCTGAGTTATATCTTAATATTTTCTCCCCCGGAGGTCGATCCGAATACAGGCGCTTGGATTTTATTTCTTTGGTTAATATTTACTACGTGTTTATTCGATACATTTCACTCCTTATTTTTCGTCAACTTTTCTGCATTATTTGCTGATAAGTTTCGATCTGGTAAGGAAAGAAGGACCGCTAGTGGAATTAGCGTAGCAATTTCTGTTGTCGGAGTAGCGTTAGGTGCGATATTACCACCATTATTTTTTGACTATGGAGCCCCTCGATCGTTCATCGTTCAAGGTATCGTTATCTTTCTTGTAGCAACTTTAGGTTTTCTAATTTCTATACCAGGAGTCAAGGAGGAAAAAGTTCTCATAAACCAGTATCTCGAAAAATTCAAGGAAACCGAAGATGAAAGGGAGCCATTCATTCGTGCGTTATTAACAGCGTTAAAACAAAAACCTTTCATTGCTTATATCATTTTATATGTAGCCTATCAAACTTTAGTGGTTTCAATGACAGGATCAGTCCCATATGTCGTGCGATATTCTTTAAAGGAGGATGAAATAGCAAACACCTTAATTTTCGCGGGTTTTCTCATTGGTGTGTTGATAGCAACACCAATATGGCTTAAATTATCTCAAAAATCAAATAACAATAGAAAATTAATGATCATAGCTGGAATTTTACTGTCGTTATTTAACATTCCTTTGATATTCATAAGAGATATGGCTCCAATGATAATCGCGATGATCATTTGGGGTACGGCTCAAGGCGGTTTCTGGTTTTTAATATTCCCCGTTTTAGCAGATGTAATTGATAATTCAGTGGTTATTACGTGCCGGAGAGAAGAGGGAATTTATAGTGGTTTCCAACAATTTTTCGGAAGAATCGGAATCATGTTTCAGGCTATGACATTTACCATAGTTCACGCTTTGACGGGATTTGTTGAAGGTGCCGCTTCTCAATCAGAACAAGCAGTTTGGGGCATTCACATTCATTTAGCAGTAGTGCCCATGATTTTCATGATAATTGGAATTTTAATATTTTGGCGCTTTTACGATCTCACTCCAGAAAAAGTTGTTGAAAATCAACTAAAAATAAAAGAAATGTGGGTTAATTTTATAAAAGAATGAACAATTATAAGTTAGCCCCTTTTTTTATTTTCTTACATTATAATCCCCCGTTCTAGTAAATCGGCGCATTCTACGAGTTTTAAATTGTTCATTAAAAAGCTTCCCCTTACCTGCCTCGTGATTCGCACCTCGTCTAAGATTTCTGGATGATTCCGTACCTTCAATGTCGCTCTAATGCGTCGCTCCACGGATTCTATTGTTTTTGGACCTCTTAACCGGATAGTAGCCCGGAGGATAGAGTTTATATTTTCCGCAAGATTATTTTGTATTGACATCAAGGGGAATAACTTTAATGTCGCGTTCAGCCCGGCGCTTACCGGTCTGGACAACCCTTTTCCTAACTTTAACTTGTCCCGATATGGGTCGATTGTTGCGTAGCCGATCGCTCCCTTTTCAAACACCGTGTAAAGCCCTTTACGACCGCGTTTCTTTTTTGTAATTGGCTTTTTGCGTCTCTTCTTGGTTTTAGAACCCTTAGGTCGTCCGCGCTTTTTAATTGTTTTAGGAGTCAAGTCAGTTCTTGCTTCCATGTACCTAAATTGCCGCTTACCGCGTTTTTTAAAGAAATTACTTTTAACACCAACCGTTGTCGTGATTCTTTCGTTGTTTTCGTAGCTGTAATGTCGGATAATGGCTTTCTTGAACGGTTTCTTATGGGGGTGGATGATATGGGTGATTTCCCTGTTTAAGTTTTTTGCCATTGCTTGCGTAGCGTTCAAGGCATCGGAACTAATTGCGCTAATATCACGCTCGGTGTTCCCATCCGCCTCGTCAAAAACCTCGCGAATATCTAACTCTGAACGACTCTTAGACACTTTGATTCCTAAAGTTTTATGGGACGTGTATCCCGTGGCTATAATAACGTAAATAGGTGTTCCTTCGATTTTAAGGAAAGTCTCATCAATGGCAACAGCTGTATCTGGTTGAGGCGTCAATACGAGGTTATCTAACCCGTTTAACTTGTCAATCGCAGATTCAATCTCGGTTCTTAGCGCCGACACTTGCGACTCGGATATGCCATACTTTTTCGCGATAGTCTTGTTTTTTGCGCCGTCTTTCAGCAAGTCTTCGTAAAAAGCCTTGAGCTTACCGAATATTAACTCGTTGAATTGATAAGAAGTGGTTAAAACAAACTGTTTGCTCGTTTTGTGATTCTTTAAATGCGGACATTTACGATCTTTACACTGAAAAGTCTCAACACGAGTGTTTTTTCTGTTATGTGTCCCATATGAACCCACCTTTGAACTCCCGCACGCGGGACATAAAAGTTGGATCTTACCTAACGAAAAACGCGCCCCACTCTCGCTCTGAGCTTCGATAAGCTGCCAATTCGGTCCATAAATCTTTTTATTTCTTCCAACCATGCGTAATAATAATGAATTTTGGCTTAAATATCTTTTGAGTGAAGGATGGGACGATCTAACTCAAATCATTGCAACCATTAATGATTAATTCAAGACCGATAAAATTCTCAAATTCTCAAATGAATCCTTAGCGTTAATGAGGTGAAAGATAAAAAAAAGCGGGTAGAAAGATTTTACAAGTGAATGGCGTTGAAAGACTTTATAATTCTTCATTCATTTGTAAAATTACCCAGAAAAAATCTTATTTAAACTTAAGTAGTGCGCGGGAATTCTAATTGCTGTATATAGAGGGGTATGCTGTAATAATAGATCCGTCATCATGAACTAGAACGTGTAAATAATTTGTAAGAATCATTTTTTTTAAGGAAGAATTAGACGAAATTATGTCTAATGTGTCCAATTTTTGGCAAAAATCTTCAGTTAAAAAAGGGAAATATTTAAAATAAGAAAAGTTGAATAGCAGTAATCAAAATTTTATATAAAAAATTTACAAAATAAAAATATCTAATAATCTAATTTTGGTGTTTTTTATGGTTGAAAATGAAACTCAAATTGAAACTGAAACTTCAAGACATTCTTTTATGACTTATCTATCTTTTGGGACGTACAATATTCTCTGGACAATACCAACGGCAACAATGAGCCTCTTCATGTTTTTTTATTATCACACCGTAGTAGGTCTTGAACCT
>JABCSY010000162.1 GCA_018238625.1 Promethearchaeota archaeon | reverse complement strand
AATATTCACAGGCTGTGCATATGCATAATGTTCGGTAATCAACATCATTATCCTGCCAACGTCCGTTGCGTGTAAAAAGTTACGCTTCTGATTTCCACTTCCCCACACAACGACTGGATCTTCTCCATCAAGTACTTTTTTTACCAATGCAGGTATAACATGTGATATATTTTCATCCCACGGGGATCTTCCTCCATAGGCATTGGTAGGTCGAACAATCGCAATTTCCATTCCATATTCTTGATAATAGTAAGTTGCCTGCAATTCTGCTATGCGTTTTGCCCACCCATATCCTTCATTTCCATGTTCGGGTTTGCCAGTTGCTACATCAAGTTCTGGCGTGGGAACAAAAGCATCATCTGGATAAACACAAGACGAACTAACTACCAAAAATTTCTCGACACTGTTTAGCCGAGCAGCTTCTAACATGTTTAGTTGTAAAATAGAATTATAATACAGCATCTCTCCATGATGTTGCATGTTATACTCCAGACCATAAGCCTTTGCTGCTAAATTCATCACAATATCTATGTCAGTTGTAACTTCTTTACATGTGTCAAGTTGGCTTAAATCACACTCAACAAATTGAACTGAATCAATAACATTAGAGATGTTCTCAAGTTTCCCGGTTTCTAAATTATCAGCGACTGTGACCTGAGCTCCAGCGGCTACAAGTTCTTCAACAAGATATGATCCAATAAAGCCACATCCACCAGTTACAAGTACTTTACGCGATTTCCAAAAGGACATTTTGTTCACCTTCTTTTTCTTAATCGTTGTGTAGTATTTCATCAAATATAAAGATATCGTACACGATTTTATTTCATTATACGATAGTGGTTAGTGTTATGCCTGAAAACGAATCGCGTTTCTGTCCTTATTGTGGTATTAAGTTAGAACATCCTTATTGGAGCCATATCCAAAAAGAACATCCAGAAAAGTACACTCAAAAAGAAACATGGATAAAACTGTTTGAAGATTATACAAAATTAGGAATGGACGCAGATATATCCTTAACAGTAATCTCTGAACTGTTTAACGCTACAAAAGACGAAATAAAGTCGTTCTTAAAGAATAAAAAAGTAATTTAATCCTATTTCTTAGTTGTGAGCTTCTTTTTTCTGAATAATATTTGAAAATAAAAATAAATAGAAAAATAGTTACTATTGTTTTTAATTATATAACATTTTTAGCTAGAAATCTTCTTCGTCGTCTTCTTCTATGAGTCCCGATTGTTTTAATAGGTCCTCTACACTATCTCGCATTTTCATTACTTGGTCGTTTTCCGAGAGTTTAAGGTTATCAATAACTGTATCAGAAAATTCCATAAATTGCTTGATTGAGGCGCTCGAGAATTCTTTAACTTTCTCCGAAGTCTCTTCAATGAAATCTTTACCACTTTCCCCAAAAGCCCCACCAACGAAATCTATAAATGCGGTATTCAGTTTATCTAAGACGTTTTCCTTCTTCTCTTCTTCACTCATTACACTTTACCTTCTGTTTTTTAGATTCAAATTAATTTTTCTTTTTATTAAAGATTATGCATTTTTTAATTTTATTAAACTTATTCATACTTATACATATAGGTTACATTTTAAACAAGAAATGAAGTCCAGTCTATTTAGAAACTCTCGTTATGGAAATAAGAATAGGTAAAAAAAAGGTTGATTTAAGAATTAAAAATCAATGTCTTGCCCAATTCCTTCTTTTAAGGCTCGATCATAAACTAATTTTCCAACTGCTACATCTTGCGCGCTAATCCCTACAGACTTAAACACAGTTATCTCAGATTCAGAAGTTCGGCCAGAAACATCTCCCGTTATAATATTTCCTATTGAAATTATATCCTTTTCAGAAATAATCCCTTCACCAATAGGTATTATATAATCACCCGCTTCAGCTAAACAAGCTTCTTTTAATCCAGCTACAAGTAAGGAAGCTCTTTTTATTGTTGTAGAATCTAATTCTCGAACATCGGCGGCATGAGCACCAATAGAAGAGATATGCGTACCCTCAGGTACTTTGTCTCCTGAAAATAAGGGAGTTGTGCTCGTAGTTGCTGCGACTATTATGTCAGTGTTAGATAGTAGGTCGTCTCCAGATTCAACGATCTCAACTTCAATTCCTAATTCTTTTTCGATTTCGAGTTTAAAAGCTTCAGCAATATCTTTTTTAAAATCAAAAACTTTACATTTTTCTAACTTTTGGTTTAATCCGTAATAAACTCCAGCTACTTGCTTTCTTGCTTGAACACCCGCGCTATAAATACCCATCGTAGTGCTATTTTTTCGCGCTAAGTATTTTACAGAGACGCCAGTTGCTGCTCCAGTTCGCATTGCCGTAATAAGACTTCCATCCATAATTCCCACAATATCTCCCGTATTTATGTCTTGAATCATAATTTTTGCTAAAACAGTCGGCATGTTATACTTTTCTGGGTTTTGTTTATATACCGAAACAATTTTAGTCGCTAGAGCGCTCATTTCGCCTCCTATGATGCCCGGCATTATCAACGTTAATCCTGGAGCGGGATCTGTAATAGCAATTCGTTGAGGAACAAAGGCATTTCCCAAAGTTAATTGCTTATAAGCTTCTTCGACGTATTTTAACGCATCTGACATGTTTAACAGCTGAGATACATTTTCCTTGGTTAATATCCTTACCATTTTTAAAAATTCAACTCTTTTTGATTGATATACTAATGAAAATAATTATTCTGGAGCTATTAAATTTATATATTTAAATATTAAAAGAATCAAATATTTTTTGTTATAGGTGAAGAATTATGAGCAGAGATCATTTCCTACATGGATTTTTAAATCCTAAAAGTGTCGCTTTTTATGGCGCTAATAATAAAGGTGGTTCTTTAGCGGCAATTCAAATCATGAACCTAATAAAAGCCGAGTATAGCGGGAACGTTTATCCAATCCATCTTAAATTAGATAATGTTATGGGCTTCAAAGCTTATAAAACGCTTTCTGAGGTCCCCGAAGTTCCTGATCTTGCTGTTATTGTACTTAATTCCAAAATGGTCCCTCAAATTTTTAGAGAGTGCGGAGAAAAGGGTGTGAATAAAATAATCTTGATATCTGGGGGCTTTCGTGAATTAATTGGCGACCGTAAAAACACGCTTACAGAAGAAATTAACGAAATTGCTAGAAATTATGGGATACGATTTATTGGTCCAAATTGCTTAGGTTTGTTCAACAATTGGTACGAGCCGGGTAATAAAAGGAGTTCGTTTAATATTGCTATATGGGAACAGTTAAAGAAAGGAAATTTCTCAATTGCTTCCCAAAGTGGAACTTTATCTTCTCACATATGGTTTGACCCCGAAAGTATAGACTTAGGGCTAAGTAAATCCTTATCGGTTGGAAACGAGGCTAATATAGATCTCGTAGATTGCTTACAATACTATAAAAACGATAAAGAAACTGGAGTAATCGGACTATACATCGAAGAATTAAAGCGTGGAAAAGAATTTTTAGAATTAGCGAGGGAAACAACTCCTACCAAACCGATCGTCGCGATCTACGTAGGGGGATCTCAAGGAGGTAATCGCGCTTTACAAAGCCACACCGGATCAATAGCGGGTGATTCTAAAATCTATGAAGCCGTATTTAAAGAAACTGGTATTATTAGTACTGATTACGTTCAAGAATTTTTAGATATAGCTTTAATACTATCGAACGGGATTATACCAAAGGGTAATCGAATAGGTATCATAACCAATTCTGGGGGTCCAGGGGCAATGATTGCAAACAACGCCGAAAAGCACGGTTTAATCGTTCCAGAACTTTCAGAATCGCTCCAAGAGGAATTAAAAGCTATGCTGCCTTCAACAGCTAGTTTTAAAAACCCTGTAGATGTCACGTTCGACATGAATCTTCCCTACTTTTACATAACTCTTCCAGAATTGTTAATGAAATCCGGCGAAATAGACGCTATTTTTCAGTATGGCGTCGTTGGATTTCAAGACGTAATGGACGATTATCTAAAAAACGAAAAAATTGCCAAATACGCCGAATTCCAGCATCAACCAGAAGAAGATATGGATAATTTAGCTGAAAAATTGCTCCAGCCAACTATGAAGAATTGTCAAAAGTATTCTATACCGATATTATACATTAACCCAATGAGTTTTACAAGTCCGTGGTCAAAGAGATTAAGGAAGAACGGAGCCTTACTTTTTCAGTTATGGGATCGTCCCGTTAACGCCTTGGCAAAAGTATGCGAATACGTTAATTACAAGAAAAAAATAGAATGACTTACAATATTTCTTTTGAAATAGATAAAGCACAGTGATTTCCACACATAGTGCAAATCTCTTCGCTATCCAAATGTCTTTTTTTTGGTTCATTGGGATCTATGCAATAGTCAAACTGGTTTTTCCACTTCTTTAAAAATCGATTCTTCGATAGCTTTAAATCGTCGTCAAAGAGATGGTTCAACCCAAATTTCATCGAATCACCTACATGGGCCGCAATTTTACAAGCGATTAACCCGTTTTTAATGTCCTCAAGAGAGGGTAGACAAAGGTGCTCTGCTGGCGTGATAGCACATATGTAATCGGCACCAAAACCAGAAGCAAATGCTCCTCCTACCGTAGCGACAATATGATCGTACCCCGTACCTACATCTATGGGAAGTGGCCCTGAAACAAATAGCGGTCGATTATTGGTTAATTTTTTATGTATTTTAACCCATTTAATAATATCGTTTGCTTTAATGTGCCCCCCTAAACTTTCTAAAATTGCTTGAACGCCTTTCTTGTTTGCCTTCTTTGCTAGTTTATTATTAATCTTTATTTCCGAGAGTTGAAATTCGTCCACTTTATCGTGAATACATCCGCTTCTCATCGCATTGCCTAAATTTAAGACTATATCGTGTTCTTTAACCAATTCAATAATGTATTCAAAATTTTTTCTAAACGGGTTTTCAACATTGTTAGATTTCATAACAGAGCCAGTTAAACTCCCTCCCTTAGAAACTATTTTCATTATTCGTTTTCCTTTCATTTTATTCAATGTTTCAAGGTTAAAACCAGTATGGATAACGATGGAACTTATTCCGTCTTTTATTTGCTTTTCTATTACTTTGAAAATTAAATCTTCTGAAACATTTGAAACAGAATCTGCTTCAATAATAGCTTGATAAATTGGAACGGTGGTTATAGGAACGCTTGAAATCTCTAGAACTCTCTTTCTAATTGCGTCAATGTCACCACCCATCGAGAGATCAGACAAAGTATCAGCCCCATATTTCTGAGCAATTTTTACTTTTTCAAATTCTTCACTTAAGTTTATAGCCGAAGAAGATGTACCAAAATTAACGTTAATTTTTGTTCGCAAAGGAAAACCTATACCCACAGGTTTAAAACTTTCCCTCTTCATTATAACCACCTCTCCTTTCGAGATCTTTTTCATAAGTTTTCTAACGTCAACTCTTTCGATCTCGGCTATGTGGTGCATTTCTTTAGTAACATTGCCTTTTAAGGCTTCCTCGAAAATTGTCATTATCTCAAAATTATTTCAGTTTAGGTTATATAAGGTAGTAATGAAAAAAATTCAATTAAAATTTACTATTAAAATAAAACGAGTATATTTCAAATTGCTACATCCAATAGTAAGTCATTTGTAGAACTTAATTTGTTAAATTTTTATTTATTTGTATTTTAATTTACAAAATTGTAAAAATATATATATAAATGAAATATAAAGATAATTTACATTTATGTAAAAATCAAATTTTTTTGATGAAAAATAATATAAGGAGGGTGAATATATGCCATATGTCGTTGTAACAGGATGGTATCCGACCGATATTGAGAAGGAGATTACTCCGAAATATCTTGAGATGGTGAAACAATATCCTTTTGATAGATCTCTAGGAAAAGAAACTATCCCCGTTGCTATATCTACAAATAAAAAGGGAGTAAAAGCTTTGGCCGTAATGGATGTAAAAGAAGGAAAACTTCAAGACGCATTGAATTGGGCTAGTAAGAGGATGGTTTTTCTCCAGAGTATCAAAGGATGGGAATACAAAATTAGAGTTTGGTCAACTATAGGCGAAGCATTGGAATTGACTGGCGTAAATTCGCCTGGGTAAGTTTTTAAATCAATTTCTAATAAAAAAAAATAAAGGTAAAAAATATGCCGTATGTGTTTACATATAGTTTAATACCATATAATAAAATAGCTGAATCAGCAGAAATATATTTAAAAGAGATAAAAGAATCGCGATCTACTTTAAGAGCATTAGCTAAGGAAATTATACCAAATGCTGTAAAGGGTACTATGGAAGGTATGGAAGTCATTGGTGTTTACGACATAAAAGAAGGAAAATTAGAGGAATTTCTAAATTTACAACAAAAGTTAATGGTTGCGTACCATGACATAGAAGGGTATAAATACAATATCGAAGTTCGGTTTAAAATAACAGAAGCTCTAGAAATGATTGGAATGAAGATGCCTGAGTAGTACTTTAATAAGAAATATTATTTAACTTTTTTTTTCATATTCTAATTTGCTACTTCAAAAAAAAAATAAAAAAAGATTTATTTTTTAAATACAAAACCGTTAGGGTCTATTACTTCGTGCAATAATCTTAAATCCTCCACAGTTGGAGGTTTAGTAGTTTCCACATCATCAGCAATAATTAATTCAAAACCAGTTGCTTTTATTACGTCATCAACCGTAATTCCCGGGTGAGTTGCAATTAACCTCATTCGTTTTGATTCTGGTTCAAAATCCATTAAACACAAATCTGTAATGACGCGCGTAGGACCAGTATCTTCAGATAACCCCTCTTCTTCTCTGGCTCCTGGACCGTATAAAAAACCCGGTGTTGTAATGAAATCCACTTTTTCAATAAATCTTCGAGGACTATGTCGATCCATTATGATAAGCGTTTCCCAAGCGAGCGATCCAAAATCGTTTGCACCTCCTGAACCCGGAAATCGCACTTTAGGTTTTTCGTAATCGTCTCCGATCATAGTCGAATTAAGATTGCCATATCCATCGATTTGTGCTCCACCTAAAAAGGCGTAATCAATAAAACCTCTACGCATAGAATCCATAATATCGATTAGTGTGGTTGTGCATAAGGCTTTATGAATGGTTCGTGAATCTCCAACAGATACGGGAAGCGTAGGTAATTGTGGTGCGATTCCACCAGCTTCAAAAAAGATAACTAAATTGGGAGCATGAGTTAGCTGAGCGAACATTGCAGCTACTAGCGGTAACCCCGTTCCCACTGCTACAGCTTT
>JABCSY010000057.1 GCA_018238625.1 Promethearchaeota archaeon | reverse complement strand
AACCCATCTTTTCAGCAACTATGTCAAATTGCATTTTTGCCATTTCAAATGGATTCTTATCCGGTTTGGTACTCTCCTTAATTTCTAAATCCTCAACTTCTTCGGTTAAAACTACAAGTTTTTTATAAATAATCTTCACCTTTTTTTATTTATAATTTTTAATTTATCCGAATAAAATTCAATTTTAACTTTTATCAGTATATTTATTAGTAAATTGATCTAATTAAATAGATACAATTTAAATATAAAAATCATAGATAATAAATCTAACGAATTATTTTCGATCATCATAATAAAAAAACGAAGAATCTTCGGAACTCCCATTTTTAAGAAAATATAATTCTATTGATCATTAAAACTATTAAAACCTCTATTTCAATATGAGAAATAAATAAAATTTTTGCGATTTTTAACGGAAATAATGCGAATAGAGGGATTTTTATAATCTGTAAAAACAAAACTTTTGAATCTTGCTAAATTTTGTAATTTATCCGATTTATAACAAAAATCGAAATTTACACAATATTTTTTAAAGAAAACCCTAACTAGATATTTAATATTGTTATAATTTTTAAAAAAAAAGTGAGTATTATGAGAGAAGAAACTGATTATACTGAAGCCATCGAATCGTACAAAGACGATAGTAACATAATCATCGAACCATGGGGTCGTAGTATCGATCACCTTCGGCTTACAATCATCGGAAAAGACGGAACGCCTTATTATAAAGGAAAGTTTATTTTCGAAATTAAGTTCCCTGAGAATTACCCGTTTGCCCCTCCCTACGCTTACGCAGTCACATTGATGTGGCATCCAAACATCGATAGTAGCATACCTCCCGGGAAGCTTAATATTTGTTTAGATTTAATTAATCCCGATTTAGTAGGAAAGGTGGACGCTTCGACAGGGGCGTCAGGTTGGACTCCGAGCAAGACTCTAACTAATATAATAGAGGCTTTAAAGGGCATGATGCACGTAGAATTAATTACACTTTGTAATAATGCGTAAAACCGCCCTTTTTTAATCCAGGAGATCCTTTGAACCATGAAGCAGGGGAACAATACTTTAGAGCTCTAAAAAAGTTTCAAGCTAAAGCAGCCTCTTGGACAAAAAAATACGCCATGGATTAATACAAATAATATTTTTTTTAATCTTATTTTTTATAGAATAACCTACTTTAAACATTTAAATAGGGTAAAAAATAATTCACCTATATAATGGATATTAAGGTAATTTCTTTGTTAAGAGAAAGCTCTTAATCTCTAACCAATTCATATCTGTGTCTAATTTTCTTTTTAAAAATTTATCCCTTATTTTTTGAGACTAATCAATAATAGAGTGATATTAAGATTATTTCTTCAATTTTTATAACAAAAATATTTATAAAACTAACTGGATTAAAGCAAATAATTAATTTTTGAGTGATAAAATTGCTAAAAAAATCAAAAGGGTTAAATTCCAGACTAATTGAGTTGAACAAATTTGATATAAGAGAATTTAAGGGACTATTGTCTGACAAAGCTAAAATTGTAGTTCCGAAGCTCTTCAAAACTGTTCAAAGGGCAAAAACAGATTACAAAAGAGAGATGAAAGACCTCCCTGACAAACCTCAATCCGCACCTAAAGAATTTTGGGAAGAAGTTATCGAGCAAGCGAAGATTTTAGGAATTGATCTTATAGGATTTGCGCCTGTGGACGAAAATTTTATTTTTAAGAACGATTATGTAGGCGGAATCGAATTTCTATACGAGAATGGAATTGTTTTAGCAATGGAAATGGATTACGAAGCTATAGATCAGGCTCCTGGACCTCCAGCAGGGTTGGAATCGTTAAACATATACGCAGAGTTAGGTGAGGCGACAAATAAATTAGCAGATTTTATCCGATCTAAAGGTTATAGAGCAATTGCGTGTCATCCACTTGGCGGTCCAATTCTTTTACCCGCGATGGCAGTAAAAGCAGGGTTGGGGAAAATTGGAACGCAAGGTATTTTAATAACTAAAAAATTCGGTCCAAGGCAGAGATTATCCATGATTTCTGTGAACGCAGCCCCTCTTCCTGAGGTTTCTCAAGAAAATTTTGAGATAGACGAGTATTGTAAGAAATGCAAAAGATGCGTTCAAATGTGCCCCGTAAACGCGATTTACTACGATCCAATTATCAAGGAAAACGGTATAAAAACTAGAATTGATGGAGAAAAATGTATCGAATACTTTTACGAAACTACTGGATGTTCTATTTGTATAAAAGAATGTCCGTTTCACAAAATTGGGTATCAAGCGATGTATTATGCGCGTTTATAAATTGATTTGAAAATTTATGACGAAAACTTATTTTCTAAGTAAAATTATCTTAAATATTCATTAATCTTGTTGATTTTGAAACATGCCAGAGAAGAAAAATGAAATGCTTCAATTTAAGGATAAGAAAGTAATTGTGTTCGATTTAGACGGTACGATCGTTAGATTAGCGGCAGATTGGCCTTCGTTAAAAAAGGTATTAAACGATCGTTATTCTGAACATTTTCAAGATGACCATCAATTTACTAGCATTTCTGCTCTCCTTAGTGAAATTGTCGAAAAAGGGGACGAAACGGAATTACACCATAATTTTGACGTCATTAAGCAATACGAACTTGATAACATAGAAAAGAACGAACCTATTGAAGAGACAATCTATTTTATCAATAACACAAAATTATTTGGCGTAAAAAGGGGGACTAAACTAGCCATTTTATCCTTAAATACAAGACGAACCATTAAGAAATCCTTAGAATTAGCGGGAATAGGCGATAAATTTGACTTTATTTTAGGAAGAGAAGACGTAAGAAGCTGGAAACCCGAACCAGAAGGATTACTAAGAATTATGGAACATTACAAGGTCAACAAAGAAGACATAATTTATTTCGGTGATTTAGAAAAAGATTTAGCGACTGGTGCTAACGCGGGAATTGAAGCTCATTACATTGACGCTCTCATAAATCTTGTTAAAAGTTGTAAAAATGAATGAATTGACTAATTTCTATTCTATTTAGAATGTTTAGATAAGAAGTTCTCAACATCCTTAATAAATTTCAATGTCCCTCTCTCTATTTGCTTTGTTAACGTATCTAAATCACTAAAATCTGGATTTTCAACTAAAATATACTCTATAATAGAATCAACACCTTTTATCGTTGATGGAATGTGGTATTTATTCCAATCACTTTCTTTAACCAATTTCCAGTATTTTGTTTGAACCTGTTTATTATATCCCGCTAACCAAACTTCAAATCTAAATGTGTCATGAATAAAAACTATCGCAACTTTCAATTTTCGAAGTTTTAATGACTCTGGGAAGAAGGAAAAATACGACATATCCATATATCCATAATAAATACTCCCAGATACGAAATAATCAGGATATTTTTTTTTAAAATACAATCTCAATTTCATAATATATTCCATCAATCCTTTATATGCTTCTTTTATGTCTCCTTTCTCCATCTGTTTTCTATATTCATTCATATATTCATGAAATGGTTTCATATTTAATTCCTCCATTAAATTAAATTCAAATATTATATTTTTAGCCATTTTGAAGGTTAGAAAAAGTAATTAATATGAATAAATTACATGTAGGTAATTACGACATTGTATTTTTTAATCTCTGATTCTACTTTTGCCTTTCCTAGAGGAGTGAGAGTAAGAATATCGTTATTTTTGATTTTTAGAGCTGTCAATTTTATAGTTGGGTCTTTAAACTCACCGCTCATGTAAGGATTCCAAAGCATATCTTTGTTCACTGCATTAGTAATCAACCATAGGATAGGTTCTAAATTATGCCCGCTTATTCTCATAGCTTTGAAAATATAACCTACGTTTGCGTCAAATGGGACAACGATTTGAACATTTTCTTCTCCTTCAATGTCTCCACAAGCAAGGCAATCTTCCCTTTTAATTACCTCTAAATGGTCGAATTGTCCATACACCCCATTATAATTGATGTAAGGAGGGTCCATTGGAGGACCAATATTTCTTCCATGCATTCGAAATAACAATTTTAACGCTTCTTGGGATTGTATGCTAGAAATAATAGAACTTACGGATTGAATTGCTGCAATTTTATTCCCTAATATATTTTCCATTTCTTCGAACTTATAATCAGATCCGAAAGTATCTTTAATATTATCTTTCCATTCTTGAATTTCTTCAGGAGATAAGCTTTCTAACTTTTCGGGAGAAACATTTTCGTCAAACACTCTCTTTCTTAAGTCTATCAATTCTTTCTGAGCAAAAACCTTCAGTTTTACTACGTCATCGTCCACGTTCATATCAGGTTTAAAGCCGTATTCTTTTTCGAATAGTACTTCTGCTTTTATAACGCAGTGATTCCTATTTCTAGGAAGTCCTTTTAGAGTACACGCTGCGACCAATTTATCGTCTGCAGGTGGAATAGGAACCATACAACGATAACAAGGAGTTAAATCCAAAACTTTACCAGCGTATTTTTTATCAAATTCTTCTTCAACTTTTTTTCTAACTAATCTTCTAAAAGGTTCAAGTTTCTCTTGCTTTAACCTATCAATTAAATATTCTAATTGCTCTATTTCCTTTTGTGCTTCTAAGTACTCCGGATTGTCAAATTCCCACATTTTACTGTCGACAATTTTTTCGATCTCGATTTCTCTCTTTTTATATTGAAGACCAGAACCTTCTGGAATAACAATATGTACGTGTCCTTCAAATCCTACGGTTCCTCCCTCTACCATAGGTTTTTTTATTCTTAAAGATATTTTATTCAAATCTAACCTTGCGTTAAAGTTATCCAAAGCGGCAATAATAACATCGCATTCTTCATAGACCGACATTTCTAATTTTTGGAGCTTTTCAAAGTAAAAATCGACGTTTAAAAAAGGATTCATTTCCTTTAACCTTTCTGCGGCTACTTCTGCTTTAGGACGACCTTCATCGCCTGGCTTGAACAACATTTGACGGGAAAGATTTGACGTTTCAATAGTATCTAAATCTACCAATACTATTTTCCCAATTCCCATTAAGGCAAAGTCTTTTGCTATTTCACAACCCAAAGCCCCAACTCCAACAATCATAACGCAACCTTTGCTAACGATCTCTTGGTCCCACCCGTCAATTAATTGCTGTCTCGCGTACATTCGCGATTTTTTGATATCTTCCTTGTTTACCGTCATTATAAATATCCTAAATTTTTATAATAATATATATTATTAATTTTTCATAGAAATATAAATTCTTTTAGTGCGTCTTATTGAAAAAGCAATTTATAGTAATAGTAATCGTTTTAACGCTTCCAATAGCCCAATTTTTCGTTTTAGGAATAAACGATTATGAGTTTCCTCAAATAATCGACTCTCGCTTGAAATGTTCGAATGTTGATAATACTTTCCATATTTCATCAAGTAAAATAAAAATTAGTTCTACGTACAACGCACAAGATCATATTGGCCTTCAAGATAGTCTTTGGGACAATGGATTAACGGGAAAAAACATAACTGTTGCGGTATTAGACACAGGAATTTTTGCTAATCATAGCGCGTTTACAAATGATGGTAAATTAGATTGGTTTGAAAGAATTGTTAGCTTCTACGACGTGATTGCAAATCAATCAGGTGTTCCACGAGACGACCACGGTCACGGAACGTGGGCAACATCAATTTTAGGTGGAAATTGTAGCGACTATCAAGGTGTAGCACCAGATATAAATTTGGCAATATTAAAAATTTTCGATAGTACTGGAGAAACTAACGCTTCTATATTGGAAAATGCGATTAGTTGGGTCGTTCAAAATAAAGATGTTTACGATATAAAAATAGTTAGTATGAGTTTTGGAGCAAAACCAGAACCTGATAATCTCAACGACATTGCTCATCTTCAGAGCTTAACTAGAACACTTTTTGACAACGGAATATTAGTCGTTGCAGCGGGAGGTAATGACGGGGACCCTTCTAAAGATTATGGAGATGGGACTATTAACGCTCCCGCTTCAGACAAGGCGGTCCTTGCTGTTGGGGGCGTAGATTACGTCGGAAACATGTATTCAAGTAGCGCAAAAGGTCCGACTTTTGAAGGCGTAATTAAACCAGATGTGTGCGCTCCAGCTGTTGGAGTAATTGGCGCTGAAAAAGGTTTTCAAGATGACTATAGCTACAGAACCGGTACTTCTGGAGCAACTCCTTTCGTTGCTGGATTAGCAGCGTTGATGTTGGAAAAAGAAGCAACTTTAACTCCAATACAACTAAAAAGCATAATCTCATTAACTTCATTTAAGACGGTCAATCCACGAGTGATTCAAGATAATGTACAAGGGTGGGGGATTATACAAGGTTACGCCGCCTTAGACGCCTTAAATACCTCAATTTTAATCAATGAAAGTACGGAAATTGGGTTTTCTCTAAACCAAAACGTAAGCGTCTATTGTCTACCGATTAAACTTAAACCAAATCATTATTTTTTTGAATTAAATCAACTTGGATCGGCACGGGCTGAAATGTATTTATTTAACATGGATCCTAACGAATACGGTTCTCCAATTCTAATATCTCACACCATAAACCAACTGTTCCCGGATAATCTTGACAAAAGAATGGGCGTTTTCGCGAGTGAAGTTCAAAATTACTATTTGGTGGTAAAATTAGTTCAGAGCGCTTCAGGAAGCTTTTTAATACGATTAGTGTTTGAATATAGAAATATAGCATTTATAATCTTATTAGGAATTAATGTTATTGGTCTGATTTACATCAGAAAATTATCTTTAAGTTTTAAAAAAAGAGATCGTATAGATTAATAAGGACTTATTTTTTTTCTTTTTTCGATATTTCCCTAAGCATTTTCTTAATTTCGTCCGCTTTTTCTTTATCTTTATCTAATTTGAGCTTTTCTTTTCTCTTCTCTGTATCATCTTTTGATTTCGATAATTCTTTCATAAGATCCTGCTTCAAATCAAGAAATTCACTCATATCCTTTCGAAATTCTTTTGACTCGGATACGATTTGTTTACTTTTATGTTGGGCTTTCAACTCATCTTTTTGCTTTTTAATTTCAATTAACTTCGAAATTTCAACAGATAAACCGCTAACTTCTCCAACTACCGCTTTTAATTTTATTTCTTCTTCTTTTACTTGGCGCTCTTTCTTTCTTCTTTGAATTTCTAAATCTTTGCGAATTTTTTGGATTTTCAAATCTTCTTCTTTTGTTCTTTGTTCAAGGAGTCGAGTATTTTCAATCTCTTTTTGAATATATTTTATTTGTTCAATCCATCCAATCTGTTTAAACTTTTCAATTGCTCCGTTGAACTTTTTATATGCTTCTTTAAAGTCATATATGATTGCAGCCTGTTTTCCCTCGTCTATTAGCCTTAAACCCTTCTCTTTAGTTATCTCCGCATCTCGTTTAGATTCGAATAATCTTTTTACCTTTAGTTGTTGCTGTCTTTTTTTTATTTCGTATTCCATACGTTGTTTTTGAATCTCTTCTCTAAAAACTTCATACTCTCGCTGCCTCTTAATTTTAGTCTCTGCTTCCAATCTTTTCTTTTCCACATAATCTGCTTTCTGTTGAATGAGATCTTTTATCAATAGATTTAAATTATTAATTTCAGGTTCCCAACCAATCTTTTCGGATAGTAAATCTCTTGCTTGAATATACAACGATATTGCTTTGTCAAAATTAGGAACTCCTCTCTTAAGATATTCTACACCTTCTTCAAGGAGGGAATAAGCGGCCTCTCTGTTAGTTAATTGATCTTGCACAACTCTTTCCCTTTGTTGAAGAGCTAACTGTTGCGCAATCTTTTTCTCTTTTTCTTGATTTTTTCTCTCTTCTAATATTTCTTGTAAATGTTTCTCTTCTTTAAGCCTTTCTAATTCTCTTTGTAATTTATGTTGTTCGTTAAGATCTTTTTGCTTTTTAAGATTGATTACTTTTTCAATCATGTTGTTAATAGAATCTGTTGGAAATTGGATTTCGTTCAAAATTAGCATTGCTTTTCTATAGCTTACAATAGCTAGATCATACTCTAATCTATTAATATAATGCTCTGCTTTTTCTAAAACCAGAAAAGCCTCATCTTTTCTCTTTTCAAGTTTGGCTTGTAATAATTCTAAATTTCCAACTTCGATCTGTTTTAATTTTAGGCGCTCTTTTTTTTTTCTTATATCATCAGCAACTTTCTTTTGAAACTCGATTTCTTCGCGCTCCTTTTGAACTTTAAATTCCAATCCTTTTTGTTTTTGCAATTCATGTTCTCGTTTTTTCTCGTTGACTTTAGCGATTAATTCCTTAATTGAGTCTGTTGGAAATTGGATTTCGTTTAATATTAATTCCGCACTTCTATAATATTCAAGCGCTTTATCGTATTTTCCTTGTTTTATAAAGGCATTGGCTTCATCAAATATTTCAAAGGCAATGTCTTTACGCTTTTCCATATAGATTTTTAAATCTTCTCGTTCTTTAAGTTTGATTTGTTTCGCTTTCATTTTTTCTTCTTCGTACTTCATGCTTTCAACAATAGTTTGTTGAAAATGTTTTTCTTCCTCAGTTTTTTTTAATGTGAGCTCAAATTTGTGTTGTTTTGCTAAATCATCTTTGCGCTTTTTCTCTTGAACCTTACGAATCATTTCTTTAATTGTATCCGTTGGGAATTGAATTTGAGTTAAAATTAACTCTGCTTGATAATACATGTCTATAGCGCGCTCATATAACCCTTGCTTTAATAATGTTTCTGCTTTATCCATAATTTTAAAAGCTTCTAATTTACGTAGTTCCATATATTTTACTAAATCTTCCCTTTTTCGAAGCTCAATTTTCTTCGATATCATCCTGTCTTTTTCACTTTGAAGACGCTCAGCTATATTTCTCTCGAAATCTCTTTCGTCGTCTATTTGTTTTTTTAAATGTTCCTTTTCTCGTTTAATTCTCTGATCTTTTTCTTTCTTTTTAAACTGGATTAATCGAATCGTATCTTCTAATAAGGTCATATAACTCCCTGTCCATCCAATGTGATTTAATAAGCTAAGAGCGTTATCATAAGATCGTAAAGCTTCGTCAAAGCTTTCTTGTCTTAATAAAATGTCAGCTTCGTCAATAATCCTGAATGCCTCTTTCTCTTTTGATACGGTTTCTGCAATTAATTCTTTCTTTTCTACAAATAATTCCTTCTTTTTTTGTATTTTAATTTTTTCAATTTCTCGTTGACGTTTGATGTGGTCAAGAAATTGCCTGTTATCTGTTTCTTTTTTTATCGCTTCTTGAAACGCTTTTTGTTTCCATAGTTCTTTCTCTTTCTTTTTTATTTCTATATCGCTAATAGCTTGTTTAATCAACGGTAGTTCTTCTACCCATTGAATTTGAGCAAAGATTTCGCTTACATTTCTATAGCTTTCAATTGCCATATCAAACTCCCCTAAAGAAAGAAAATTCTGCGCTTCTTCTAGTATTTTAAAAGCTTCTTCTTTTCGCTTTTCTCTAAACAGGACTTCGTTTTCGCGTTCTCTGAAGATAATCTCTTTTTGTTTTAGCTTTTCTCTTTGAGCTTTCATTTCTTTAATTGTACTCTCTTGGAACGCTCTATCCTCTCTTTCTTTTTCAATGAGAGCTAAGGTTTCCCTTTGCTTTTTAATTATAGTCTCATGCTTTTTATTTTCTATCTCAACAATAGCATTTCCTATTTTTTCAACTTCATCATACCATTGAATTTCTGCAAAAATATTTGTTGCTAATTGATATAATTCTATAACTTTTTCGTAATTTCCTTTTTCTAATAACTTCTGCGCTTCGCCTAACACTTTAAAAGCTTCTTCCTTTCTCCTTTCTCGATGTTCTAATTCTGCATCTCGTTCTCTTATATTTATCTCTCTTTTACTTAATCTCTCACGCTCTTCTCGTAATTGCTTGGATATTTTTTTCTGAAACGATTGCTCTGTTTTATATCTATCAATAGATCTCTGTAAATCCTTTTGCTTCCTAAAGGATTGCTCTCTTTTCCTACTTTCAAGATTTCTTATGGAGTCTTCAATTAAATGTAGTTCTTCGTCCCAGTGGATGCCCGCAAATATGTTACCAGCCGTTTGATAAGCTAATATCGCGTTATCTAGCTTAGATTGATTTATGTATTCTTCTGCTTCTTCTAAAGCCTTAAAAGCAGCGTCTTTACGTTGTTCTCTATATTCTATTTCGTCTCTTTTTAAATCTAACGCAATTGCCCTTTGTTTAATACTCTCTCGTTCCTTTGCTAATTCTATTGATATTTGTTGTTGGAATTCTAGATCAGCTTTACTTCGCCGCTCTGATTTCTTTTGTTGTTCCAATTCTTTCTCTATCTGAGTTTCTTTTAGTGTGTTGATACTAGATATTGTAGCTTTAATTGTTCCCGCATACGATCCCCAACCCGCTCCTAAACCTTTTAAAAGTTCTAAAGCTTTTTGATATTCTACAATAGATTTATTAAAATCGTTAGTTTCCTTTAAAATCTTATCGGCATTATCTAGAGTCGTGAAAAATTCGTTCTCTTTTCTTGTTTCTTTTCTTCTTTTTTGTTCAAATTGTAATCTTTTTTGTTCTAACTCTTTTGCTGTTTGTACAATCTCTTCTCTTTCTTTTAAGAAGATTTTGTCTTGTAGACTTTTTAAATCGGTTTCTCTCTTTAGTTTCAGACTTTCAGTTTTTTCCTCATATCTTTGTTTCTCTTCTATGCTTTTAATAAAATTAACGACAGGTTGAATGTAAGAATCCCATTCTATGGATTTAAGTAATTCTATTGCTTTTTCGTACTTAGCTATTGCTTTATCGTATTTTTTTTCTCGCTCTAGCTTTTTTCCTATATCTATTAGGTTGAACGCGTTTATTTGAATCTTTTCTTCGTCCTTTTTAAACTCTTCGAGCTCTAATTCATCGAATCCTTTAATTTCAACTTCCCCTTTTATTAATCTTCGTTCTAAAGGCTTCTGTGTCTTAATCATTTCAAATTCTTTTTTGTCCTTTCTTAATTTTTGAACTATTAGCGCTATATTTTGCGTCTGGGTTTGCCATCCTATTAAGTTTAATAGTTCAATGGCATTTTCGTAGTTCTCTATCGCTTCATCAAATTTATTGTCTTTTTCGAAAAACTTTGCATTGTCAATAAACGCAAAAGCATCGGTTTCAATCTGTTCTTCTCGTTGTTTGGCTTCTCTATATCTTTTCAGTTCTTCTGCTTTTGAAGCAATTTTCTTTTTGCCAAACGCGCCAACAACCTGAGGCTCAGTTTCTAATTGTTGAGGTTCAGTTTCTAATTGTTGAGGTTCAATTACTTTTTGTGTTTGAATTCTTTTTTGCCGTTCCAAATTTCCCGCGAGAACAGATATTTTACTCTTCAAATTCTCTAATTGAGTTTCAGTCCATCCGGATTGAACCAATAATTTAATTGCTGACATATATTGGCCAATTGCGTCTTCAAGAAATCCATCAGATTCTAATTTTTGAGCTCCATCTAATAAAGAAAACGCTTGTTCTTGTATTTGTTCAACTTGAGCTCTGGAATGCTCTTGGCGATAGAAAATCTCTTGCTTAACGAACCTTTTTAATTCCTCAATTCGAGAATAAATCTCATCAATTCTCTGCATCAAGTACCCGCTATTTTTAAGATATTCCGCAGCAACCCCATAATGTTCTATAGCCTTTTCTATTTGACCTTCCTGTTCAAATCTCTGGGCTAAGCTTAAGTATCTTACAGCTTCTTGAGCTAACGCTTCATTATTCTCCATTTTAAAACTAACTCTTTGTTTTTCAATTTAAATTGAATTGATAATAAGATTAGAGTGAAATCATTCTTATTTCTTACAATAAATTAAACCGATTTATTAATTAAACTTTTTATATTTTAATGATTAACCTTACTAACAAAAAATAACCGTTAAAAGTCATTTTCGTGCCTTTTTTGATGATTATTCTTTATTTCTGTATTTAATATATGTGAGTATACTCCATGAATAATAACAATTTTAAAATAACAATTGATTTTGAACCGATCTCAAGAAGACTATACTACGCAAAAGACGAGAATCTTTACAAATTGTTGATTAATTCAGGTATCCGCGTTAGATCACTATGTGGTGGCCTTGGAACGTGCGGTAAGTGCAAAATTATGGTTCAAAAAGGAAATAAATATTTAAATTCGCCTACAGATTCAGAGAAGACTTTTTTAACTACAGCAGAGCTCAACGAAAGCTGGCGCTTAGCGTGCCAATGTAGGATCGCGGAAAACCAGATTCCACTCTTGGAAACACTGCAACCACCTCAAATTAGAATATTTTTACCTCAAGAGCTCTTAGTTGAAGATTTTAAGATTTTAACTTCAGGTATAAATAATGGAGTTAGCCTAAATCCAAACGTTAAGAAAGTGTTTGTAGAAGTTAACAAACCAAATTTAGACGATCCCGTTCCAGATTTGGAAAGAGTACTAATTTCCCTCTCTTCTAAATCCAATATTAAAAATGATATTAACTCGCTTTTAGTAGAATTTGAAGCTATAAAGAAATTACCTAAAATTTTAAGAGAAGAAAACCATCGCATTACACTAACTCTATACGACAACAATAAAATCATCGATTTTGAAGCGGGTAATAAAGTTGATAAAAATTACGGAATTGCCTTTGATATTGGAACTACTACTTTAGTAGGTTATTTAATAAACTTAAACGACGGAAAAGTTTATTCTGTCGCCTCAGCACTTAACCCACAAACTGCCTATGGAGAAGATGTTATTACTCGGATTACATATGTTAAAGACAACGAAGATGGACTTCTAAAACTAAACTCTGCTGTTGTAGACGCTTTAAATGATATAATAAATAAAAATTGCGCAAAAGCTAAAATTAAACCTTCGGATATACGTGAAGTCACCGTTGTTGGTAATTCTGTTATGCACCATATGTTTTTAAATATAGATCCTACGGCTATCGGTTTAAGTCCGTATGTGCCGGCAGTTAAACGAGGATTAAATCTAAATTCTAAAGATTTAAATCTTAATATCTCTCGAGGAGGAAAAGTATATGTGCTTCCTTTGATAGCGGGGTTCGTTGGGGCAGACACAATAGGCGTAATCCTATCTTCAGAAATAGATAAAGAGTCAGAGTTAACTTTAGCAATTGATGTAGGGACGAATGGCGAGATAGTTCTTGGTAATAGGGATATGTTGACAACTGCCTCGTGCGCAGCCGGGTCTGCTTTAGAGGGGGCACACGTAAAAGATGGAATGAGAGCCGCAGCTGGAGCGATCGACACAATCAAAATTAACCCCGACGATTTAACAGTTGAGTATACGACGATAAACAACAAAAAACCGCTTGGAATTTGTGGTTCTGGAATAATTGACGCCGTAGCAGAAATGCTAAAAGCTAAAATTATTACCAGAAGTGGTGGTTTCAACAAACAAATTATTGATCACGAGAGAATTCTAAAAAACGATAAAAGCTTAGCGTTTATTATTGTAAAGAAGGATGAAACTGCAAATAAAAGAGACATTATAATTTCGCAAAAAGACGTTAGAGAATTACAAATGGCCAAAGGAGCGTTCTTTTCTGGAGCTCAATTGCTTTTAAACCATATAAATCGAACTATAAACACCAAAATCGAAATTAAACAAATCTATTTGGCTGGAGCTTTTGGCAATTATATAAATAAAAATAACGCAAAATTTATTGGAATGATTCCTGATATTTCAGACGAAAAAATTTATCAAATTGGAAACGCTGCTGGAACTGGAGCTCAAAACTGTTTGCTAAATACAAATTTAAGAGAAAAAGCTAGCAAATTGCTAAATAAAATAGCCTATGTTGAAATCGCAATAGAAAAGGATTTCCAAAGACAATACGCCGAAGCCATGTATTTTCCTCACCATAATCTAGAACTTTTTCCTAATTTAAAAGAATACAAAAACATTCCTAAAAGATAAATGATCTTTTAGACTTACTTTCTTTATTACAAATGTAAAGTTAGTTCAAAATTAGACAAAGGACTATTTTGTAGATTTTAAACTTAAAGGAGCATAAAAGTATTTAAGAAATAAATCAATTTTAAATAAAAAGAATTAAATAAACAAAATTTAATATTAAGATAATAAATTTATTAAAATAATAATTAAGAAATTTATTTTCGTATAATTTGTGGTGTAATTTATAGCATGTCAAGTTTTAAATTAAAAGTATTGCTAACTGGCGCCGCCGCTGTCGGAAAGACAAGTCTCGTTCAGAGATTTATCAAGAATCGTTTTGCGGCTAACTACAAGCTCACCGTTGGAGTAGATATCCTAACCAAAGACGTTGAGTTCAAGCCCAGCGAAGTTGCAACCCTTTCAATATGGGATATCGGCGGACAACAACGATTTGAGTTCATACGTTCGACATTTTATAAAGGCGCCGCAGGAGCTTTGCTAGTTTTTGATTTAACAAGAGAACAAACCTACATTGAGGTAAGAAAGTGGTTAACAGAAATCCGTCAGTTTGCTGGTCAAGACATACCGTTTGTACTAATTGGAAATAAACACGACCTACTGAAGGATGTTGGCGAAGTTATCGATCGGGACGAGGCGAGAGCGTTAGCCGAAAGCGAGGGTAGCATATACATTGAAACCTCAGCTAAAACAGGTATTAACGTAGATGAGGCTTTTACTGAGCTTACTCGTAGAATTATCGAGAAAAGAACTCAATAAGTCGAGTTTATTCTATTTCTAACCAATTTATTATTGTTAAAATAAAATTTCGCACACACAAACTAACTGTGGGTGTAGATATTCTTACCAAAGATGTTGAATTTAACTTAATGATTTTAAACATTCAACAATTTTGGATCGAAGTTATTAGTTTTTATCGAGTTTTTCAGCTTCAAAATCTTCACATAAATCATCGTGAATAACTTTAATCGCGTCCACGAGGTCTTCTCTCTCAATTACCAACGAAAGGTTTAATTCTTCAGTACTCTGAGTCAAGGCTTTTACGCGGATATTCTTCTTTTCTAAAGCTTGAAAAATAATGGCTTTCGTTGTGTTTTCTAATATTTTAAATCCTGTTATGTTGATGATTGCTACGTCTTCAAATTTGATTTCGAAAAAATCAGAAAAATAACCCGAACTGTTTAAAGCGTCCACAGCTTTTTGAGCTTCAGGTCCTTTTACAATAAAAGATGTACTAATTTCAGAAGCACTCTGAGCAACTAAAGATACGCTAATGCTGTTTTTACTCATAACTTTAAAAATCTTTGCTAGAACTCCTGGAACGTCAACTAAACTTCCTGAAATAACGGTTATAATTACAGCATCTTCTACCGTAGAAATTCCTTTGATTTCGTTTTTATCTGTAAGTACCGAAATTTTTGTAAAGTCGACTTTTTGTAAAGGTTTGTTAAAATTCCTAAGCTCTAATGGTATGTTCTTTTTTTCGATCGCTTCAAGACATTTAGGGTGGAGAATTTTCGCCCCAAAATTCGCGATGTGTTTCGCTTCGTTGTAATCTAAATTTCTAATAAGAGTTGATTGTGGAACGTATTTAGGGTTAATAGTTAGTAACCCATCAACGTCTTTCCATAGAATAACTGTTATATTTTTATCTATCCCTACTTCGTATATCGAACGGGCTAAAATCGTTGCGGTGTAATCTGAACCACCTCTTCCTAGGGTAGTAGTATAACCTATTTTATTCCTTCCAATAAATCCCGTTATACAAATTATTACGTCTTTTTTAGGGTTTTCTAAGAGAGGAATTATAAGTCTCCTCGTTCGCTCGTTCGTTAATTTGTAAAAAGGATAAGCGTTGTTAAACTCGTCGTTCGTGATTATTACCTTATTTGCCGGGATGTATACGGATTCTAAACCCTTACTCAATATGTACTGGTTTAAAATGTATGTCGACAAAATTTCACCAAAACTTAGGATTAAATCCTGATAATATGGTTCTAACCCAAATTCTTTGATATCAGCAAATGCATCTTCCAAATCGCTGAGCTTTTCATCAACCCAGTCTTTAGCTTTTATATAATACTCAGTATCTGCCTTGAAAATTTGCTCAATCATACTAAAATGCTTTTTCTCTAAGATTGCTACGTTGTCCTCAATAATTCTCGAATTATTTACATTTTGGGCAGTGCTTAATAGTAGTTCTGTTATCCCACTAAACGCCGAAGCTACAACTATTTTTTTTTCGTCTTTATATAATTCTAATATCTTGAGAATTTTCTTAAAAGCGCTTCTATCTACTAAGCAACTTCCACCGAACTTCATAATTACCGTAGGACTCAATTCTTTAACCTTTAAAATGTTTTTCTTGAATAACCTTAAATCGTTTAAGTAAATATGAATAAAAAATTTTTTGAGAAAATGTTATTTTTTGAATTTCTCAACAAATTCAAATAGAAAAAGCTGTAAGGTTGTTTTATTCCTTTAAAAGTTGTTCCAATTCTTTAATTTGTTGGTTGAGGTCTGCTTTGATCGCTTCCATTTTACTCTTTTTCTCTTCAAGTTCTTCGCTTGTAATCTCTCCCGTCAGTTCTTTCATGTCGAAGTCCAACGACATCTTAGAAATATTAGCTTTTTTAATTTTTAAGTCCATCAAAGATTTTTCTAAATTGGCCTTTTGTTCTATAGAAATCGCGGTAGAAGTAGCTTGAACTGTAGGTTCCGCTGTTTTTTGCGTCGTTGTAGAGGTCTCGATGTTTAGTGTTTTTGAAGGTGTTACTGCAGCAACTTTAGCTTTAGGTTTTATAAGTTCTGTTGGACTAACTGGAGTAGGCGGGTGCGTAGTCTCTTTCGGGACACCAAAATCTTTTGAAGGCGCATTAATTTTTTTAGTTGGAGTAAAACTACCAGGTGGTTTAGCTTTTATTAATTTTGTTGGCGAAACTGGAACGGGTATATTAGATTTCGTTGGGTTAGTAACTTGGGCAAAAGGCGAAGTTCTTAATTTGTTTTTAGCGTCTTTAGGAACAATTGTTACCGTTTTCGGGCGTGGTTTTACCATAAAGTCTTCTGGGTTTAAGGCTAATTCCACTTTTTCTTGTGGAATATTAGGCTTGATCAACGCTTCAGGTTCGGATGTTTCTTTTTCTTCTTCGATTTTTTTAAAACCCGCTTTTTCGGGTTCTGGTTCTTTAGTTTTTGGAATTTTTGGTGGTGCTGACTTTTCGGGATGTGGAGGAACAACAGTTTTTTCAATGAACTTTGGCTTTTTTATTGTTCTCGGCGCTGGCGGTATAGACGGTTTTTTAAGACCCATTTCGTTTTTTGATGCTTCTGGTATTTTAGAAGGTCCAAGAGGTGGTGGAGGAGGAGGAGGAGGAGGGGGAACAGCTATTGGTACCTTTGGTTTTTCTTGTTCTTCAAGTTTTTTGGGTTCAGGAATAATTGGCTTGTTTACTTTAATTTCCTCTACGGGTTTAGTAGGCTCTTCTGATGGTGCTGACGATTCAGCGATTTTAGGTTTTTCTTGAGGTACCGGTTGAGGAGCGCTAAGTTTTTGGAGCATACTTTTAATTTTTTGAGATTTTTCATAAAATTCTTTGCCTAAAGAATCATCTCCTAGCTCTATACATAAATAGCTAATTTTATCGAAAAATGTAGCAGCTTTACCAAACTCTGCGTTTTCCAATGCTTTTGCCGCTTCTTCCATAAATGTATCTCTTTCCAGTAATGGTTTTAATAGAGGCGAAACCTCAGCGCTCATTTCTAATACATCAGCAATAATAGTTATCATTTTATCCCGATTGTTGCTATCTTTAGCAATCATAGAATATGTTTTTAATCCTATTATTTTTTCAATTTGTTCTGGTTTCATTGCATTGTCTAGGTCTTGTTTATTGCCAATAACAGACGTATGTGCTTGAGGAGCTTGTTCTTTTATTAGTTCCAAGAAAAACTTGCTTTTTTCTACGTTCTCTAAACTAGAATCGGTGATTAATAAAACAGCATCGCTTCCCTTAATAAAATTGTTCCACAAATAACTAAATTGCTCTTGTCCAGCAAAATCCCACAAATGAAAATGTAATTTCCCGATTTTAATTGTAGCTATGTCTCCAGTAATAGTTGGGATGTGTTGCATGGGGATTTCCTCTGCTTTAATTAGTCGCGTTATCGTAGTTTTTCCAACGCCAGAAAATCCTATGAGCGATATTTTTGGTCTTAAATTTCTATGAACCGCATCTATAGTTGGATCGAATATTTCAAATGTTTTATCGTCAATTTTATGATCTAGTAGGTCTTCAAACAGGTTTAAAAATTCTTTTTTGCATTTAATTAGTTCTTTTTTGATATTCTCGAAATTATCAGTTAAACCTGTAACGAATAAAAACATTAATTCCGAATCTTTTTTTGTAATGTAGGATATTCGGTATTTGTAGTAATCGTGATATTCTACGCTTTTACCTCTTTTAGCGAAAGCTTCCTTCATTAGATCTACTACTAAAGAATTGAAAACGTCATCCTTAAGGGCTTTTCCAAAATGCCGATGATATAACAATTTACCCTGATTATAAATATAAACTGCTCTTAAGATAATATTTCACCTAATACATACTAAATTAATTATTTATACATAAAAACTTCTTTATTTCGCTACATATTTCACAAGATCTTTAATTATTGAATATTTCTTATCTTTTCCTTTCTTTTT
Source organism: Promethearchaeota archaeon (assembly GCA_018238625.1). Lineage (GTDB taxonomy): Archaea > Asgardarchaeota > Lokiarchaeia > Sigyniarchaeales > SOKP01 > SOKP01. The sequence continues at coordinate 6,262 of JABCSY010000057.1, read as the reverse complement.
CTTAAAAGTTTCTTCAATTTTTTGAATTTCTTTAGAAAAATCAAAAACTGAAAAATCGCTTATTTCTTGAGCCGTAAAACTCTCGCTCAATTTCTTCAAAAACACGCTAATACTGGGCATGTACTTTGCCAAATTCATATCTAAGCTTAACTTTGATATCAAAATTAATTCGGTCGTGAATGTAAAAAGGTAGTTATACTCTTGAGCCTCTAACGCAAAGGAATTTATTTTAGCTAAATTCAATTCGTCAGCTATGTCTTTCGAATTAGCGATAACCGAAAGGATTTTATGAGGGATAACTTTTCCTTTAGCAAATCCTTTTATAGTCGATCCTAATATAATTCCATATCTGCTTGCTATTGCACATTCAGAATTTAACTCCGTTTTCAATTGTGAGATAATTTTGTCGTAATTAATTTGGCTCATTATGTTGAATTTTTAAATTTTTTGAATAATTAATAAAATCTAATTTATTTATATTTAATTAAATTAAAATCTTAAATTTAATACTAAAATTGAAAATATATAAATATCATTTTATAGAAAAAGAATCAGACATTACAATAATCTCAGAATCGAAAAGAGCAATTTTAAAAGCTCAAGAAGGGTTTTTTCGCCATCGCAAAATTTTTGAAAAGTTCATTACACATAATAACAAATTTCTTAAGTCTTTTTCGCCAATTAGGATTAAATCTGAATTTGAAATCGTTAATTTGATGAGCGAAGCATCTATTTTATGTGAGGTTGGTCCAATGGCAACGGTAGCAGGGGCATTTGCTGACATAATGATGGACCTAATGAAAGAGGAAGACGACCAAAATATTCTCCCTGCAAAAATTGCTTTAGTTGAAAACGGTGGCGAAATAGCCGTAGACTCCGAAAAAGAGATGAAAATCGCGCTATTTGCGGGATACAACGAATTAAATTTGAACATTGGCTTCTTGATCGAAAAAAGGAATTGTCCTATCGGCATAGGAACAAGTTCCGCTACAATAGGTCATGCTATAAGCCTCGGACAAGCAGACGCAGTGACAATATTTGGTAGAAATGCAACGCTGGCAGATGGAGCTGCAACTAGAATTGCTAATTTAGTCAAAGGAGCGGACGTTGAAAAATCTATAAAAAACGCTTTAGACGCCGTCGAAGATATTGAAGGCGTTTTTGGTGCTTTTATATCCCGAGATAATAAAATTGGTCAAGTTGGAAAACTACCAAAGATCTTTAAAATTGAGGGCGATAAAAATATTGTTTTAAAAAATAAATTTGAAGGATTATTTCCCGGAAAATATGAAGTCTTTAAATAACCCAATAATACGGTATACTATCTCCGTTTTCGCTTTTAACTGAGAAAATTCTATTCAAATAAGTTAAAGAATAATACCTTTCAACTTGTTCTTCAGTCAGTTCTCCAATAAATCCCATTTCTGTTGTTGTAAGGTAGTATTTTGACAATAATATGAATATATCCGCGTTGTAATTCTTTTTTAATTCCTTTAAAACATTTTTACCACTTTCATCGATGTGATTGTCTGGATTAATTATTGAACCATTGAATGTAACATAATATTGCGTTGTTGTTAGAGGTAGTGAACTATTTTTTTCGTTATAGGGATAATCGTAATAAGCAAATACAGGGCTCCATCCAAATTCCAAAACTAACACGTTTTTGTCATCTGAGTTTTGAAGATACCAACTCACAGCACTTAATTCGTTGTCATTAACGCTATAAAAATCTAACGATGTGTAAAATTCTAAAAGCGATGCTGTCGAAGAAAAACATATAAAAATAATTAAAAATGATTTTACATGGATTAAATTAATTTTGCCAATTTTAATCAATTTGTATATATACGAGATAAACCCAATCGCCATAATTGGAGAGGCAAGATAAAACAATCTCGAGAAAAAACTAAGATTCCCTCGCATTATATCAAAAATAAAGCCACCTAACACTAAAAATAAGAAATATATTAACCATAAATATAAAGGTTTTCCTTTTGGCTTATTTTGAAATACAACTAACCCCCACATCGCAAAAATTACAACTATTATAATTTCAAAACCAACAAAGACACTGATTATATTTAAATTAAACAACAATAGATTTGCAACGAAATAGCCAGTACTAAATAGAACGGTTAAAGTAACGACAAGAGGTATAACTATTTTCTCAATTACCGTATAAAACCTAAATTTCTTGCCCATTAAAATCAAATTAAACCTCCCTTCTTTAAAAGTAATTTGAGTTCGTAACCATAAAACTATAGCGCCTCCAATTATCGCAATAAAAATTGCACCAAATAACAGATAAGTCCACGGCAAAGTAAAAATATATGTAAATGCCACCAGATGGCCCGAGCTAACGTTAAACGTGTAGAAAACTAAGAAAATGCAAAATAGGATCACCATCAAGACAAAATCGAAACCTCTGATTGCAGACTTAATTAAATAAATCAAAAGCACCCATATAAAGGAGAACAGAAAAACTAACGCAATAAGAGAATGAGAAAGGTATAACGCGATGAAAACAAACGTTATAAATAGATAGTTAAACGCCATATTCGCTCGAATTGCCCTCCAATTGGGCTTTTCTTCCTTAACGAAATTTCTTAATCTAACGTATAGCAGAAAAAAAATTGTCAATCCTTGAATAAAAACAATGCTAGATGGCCAAAAAGCTAATGTCAAACTTTTAAACCCTAATGTAGTAATTAATAAAAGATATATGCCAAATATTGCTAACGATTTGTTTGAAAATATCCTCATCGTGATATTATATAGAATTAGCGATGTTATTGGAAGAGTTATAAATAGGAAGACATTTGGGATCACAATTATATCTATGGCAGAAAAATAATAAAATACTGCTCCAATAATATGGAACCCCATAGCGCCAAAATACTCGTTTAAAGGCAAAGAATTAGCATTTGTTATGATTTTAATAAGTAAAACATGGTACCACGCATCAGTTCCAACGAAAATATCTACATTCAAATAGAATAGAATTATAAATAAAATCATAAAAATTATTAATAATATTCCGTTCCAAGAGATCTTCTTCTTAATATAATCGTAAAACGAAAATTTATCGTATTTTATCAAGAATTCTTCGGTATTCGTTGTAGTTTTAAACCAAACTTTTTCTTTGCGCTTAAATTTTAATATTAAAATTATAATAATTAGAGAAAAATAGAACACGACTAGAAACGAAAAAAAATAAAACGCATTTAAAGCAAAACCTAAACTATTACCAATGTAGCCTAAAATTGCGTAGAAACTCAAATTAAACACTGATGTCAAACAAAACTTTTCTAGAACGTTGAATCTTACGCTTTTATAAATCTTAAAAAAGAAGGGATAAGAAGGCAAAAATAACATAACAAATATCGAGGACCCTATCCATAGAAATCGTAAAAACATATTTAAAGGCAAATTAACTTCTGAACCTAAAATAGCATCCAGATTCATCAACTTTAAACTCTGTAATGTAATAGAGATTAAAGACACGAGAAATAAATAGAAATGAATGTGAATACGCACGTGAAAAATTGATTTAATGAACTTAATTTTAATATTATACATAATAATCGTACTATTCAACGATAATTAAGCGTTATTTTAAATTTTTACTCTGTATTTACAAATAAGAAAAATTCTTATTAGTATTTTTTTTTCATTATAGTATGATTAAAAATAAAAATGTCATGATAACTGGTGCAGCTGGTTTTATTGGTTCGCATTTGACCGAGACTTTATTGAAAGGCGATAATTTTCTTATTTTGATCGATAACTTTAACGATTATTACGCGGGAAAGGAGAAGCAACTAAACGCTATAATAAGTAATTACAAGCAAAATATCGATTACGTATTAATCAAGGGAAACCTTGTTGACGAGTCAACCCTCAAACAAGTTGAACACGAACCTGATTATATTTTCCACTTAGCCGCTCAAGCAGGGGTAAGATATTCGATTGATCACGCGTCTGAAGTAACATATAACAACCTCGTTAGCACGGTAAATGTTTTCGAATACGCTTTAAAAAACTCTTCAATTAAAAGAGTCATAAACGCTTCTTCCTCTTCAGTTTACGGCAACCCTATATACACTCCCGTAGATGAAAATCACCCTAAAAATCCCATATCTCCATATGCAGTTTCAAAATTATGCGGGGAGATTTACGCTAATTTATACTATAAGGAAAATAATCTCCCTACTACATCATTGAGATTTTATACCGTTTACGGACCTCGGGGTCGTCCTGACATGGCAATAAAGAAATTTTTTAATCTTATGTTCCAAAACAAAGAGATATTACTATATGGTGATGGAACTCAACAACGAGATTTTACCTACGTTTCAGACATCGTAAACGGGTTAATTTTAGCTAGCGAGAAAAACGGCGCAATTGGAGAAGTATTCAACTTAGGAGGTTCCAACCCAGTAACTGTCAACCAATTAGTTGATAAAATGTATAATCTTGTAAAAGCAGAAAAAAAAATAAGATATATAGAAAAACAAAAAGGAGACGTTAATATTACCCATTCAGACATATCAAAAGCCAAGAAAATCCTAGATTTTACCCCCGAGGTTATTATTGATGTCGGGTTGAGGAATCAATACGAATGGCAAAAAAATTATTTCAATAATCTATAAAAAATTACGTTAATTTTATTTCTAAAGTAATAAATTTATATTTCAGAGTGTTATTATAGAAAGGTAGTAAATACTCAATAAAAAATTAAATTTATAGAAGGAATTATAAGGAGTTTTTAATTAAAAGCTTTATATTCTAAACAAAACGCGTTAACCTTATTAGAAGGAGTAAAACAAACAGATATGAGCGACGACCCCTTTCTTGAGTTGTACGATTACATTAGTAATTTCAAAACCAATAATAATGAAGTTCTTTTAACAATCGTATTACCAATGTATAACGAAGAACATACAATCGGGAAAGTTTTAGGAAATTTACCTAGAGAAAATTCAATTCAAATAATCGTTGTTGATGATCATTCCACAGACAACAGTTTACAAGAAATCGAAATGGTAAACGAAAACAATGAAATTGAAGTAATACATCACAAAATAAACAAAGGATATGGCGCTTCGATCCTTTCAGGAATAAAACGCGCTCGTGGCAGAGTAATCGTTACAATGGATTCTGATGGGCAGCACAGTCCATACGACATCTTGACGATGGTTAAACCCGTATTTGATAACGAAGCCGATTATACAATTGGCTCGAGATATTTAGGGTCTTATTTCTATAAATTACCCGTTTCGACAAGATTAGGTGAAGTTCTTATCGAAAAATTAATTCTAATCTTCTTTGGAAAAAGGATTATGAATAATCAAAATGGCTTTAGAGCTTTCAATCGAAAAATAATTCCTATTTTTGACGAAGTTAAATACGAAGGATACGCTTTTTGCACCGAACAGATAATTAAAGCTACACTAAAAGGATTTAGAATTAAAGAATGCCCCATTAAAGTGTACGATCGTAAATTTGGTGCTTCGAACATCATTTTAACTAAATTAGCCGCAAACCTTTTTTCATGTATACTTCAGTATTACCTCATTAGATTAAAAATAACGATATTTAAAAGATTAAGTACTGGTCAGATACAAATTTACGAAAAGTCCGTAAAAAAAAGTAGAATCTACGCGCATCTTAAATATACTAATGATATAAAAACTGCTAACCCTGTATTTTTTATCGAGCGAATCTCGCCTTTAGTTCCAATGAAATAAAGATTTTTGCCAAATTTGTCTTAAATTTTATCGGAATAAGCAAATGAACGAGTTTCTTAAGCACAAATTATACAATTAAATTTAAATTGTATTATACCCATACTTATATAACTTATTTGTATTGAATTTTCTATTATCTTTTAAATTACACGTCTAAAAGGTTTTAATTTGAAGCTATTTAATAATATAACCGCATGTAAAGCTTCTTTAAATATCAATAGTGTTAAAACCAACACTCGTGTTTCAGATTATCAAGAGTTATACAACTATTTGAGAAAATTTGAAAATAATAACGAAACGGCTCTAATTTCGATCATTCTGCCTTTATATAACGAAGAAAACACAATTCGGTCAATATTGGAAAATTTACCTTCTAATAATTTGGTTGAAATCATCATCATTGACGATAATTCGTCTGATAATAGCTTAAACGAAATTAGAAAGGTAACAAATCATAAAAACTTTAAAATAATTCATCATAAAGAAAATAGAGGATATGGAAACGCAAT
>JABCSY010000161.1 GCA_018238625.1 Promethearchaeota archaeon | reverse complement strand
AGTTTGAATATAACTTCTAACCACTTTTCTCTGTATCGATAGTTTCAAAATGGTTAAATACTATAAACAAATAATAGAAGATAACATGGCGAATAAAATCAATATCGCTATTATTGGAATTGGGGATTGCGCAAGCGCCCTAATTCAAGGAGTAGAAAACTATAAAAAGAATCCCGACAAGATAATTGGATTACTACCAGAAATCAACCAATATAGCGTTAACGACATAAACTTTGTACTAGGGATCGATGTAAATTCAAATAAGGTAGGAAAAGACCTAAGTGAGGCTATTTTCATTGAACCTAATTGCAATATAAAATTATTTGAGCCCGGATTTTTAGATGCTCCTGTAATAAAAGGACCTGTTATGGATGGTTTAAATAGCAATATAAAAAAGATCATTCCCTTAGATGATAATCAACTCGATTCAGATGTTTCTAAAGAGATAAAAAATAAAAATGTTGATGTTGTAGTAATACTACTTCCTACGGGATGTCATAACGCAGTGAAGTTTTATGCTATGGCTGCCCTTGATGCTGGTGCGTGTGTTGTTAATGGAATGCCTTCTCACGTAGTTAAAGATACAGAAATCGTAAAAAAGGCTGAAGAACTAAATCTTTCATTAATAGGAGACGATGTAAAATCTCAGATAGGCGCTACTATTATTCATCGCTCGTTAGCAAATCTCTTTCCTATGAGAGGGGCAATCCTCGATCGCACAATTCAACTAGATTGGGGTGGATCTTCAGACTTTTGTAATTTATTAACTCCAAGAGCTAATGGAAAGCTAGTTTATGAAGAAGGAAAACGTCAATCTAAAACTGAAGCAGTTGTAGCAAATCTTCCAAATAGAGATACTGTAGAATGTCAAATTTCAGCCGTAGACTATATTCCTTTCTTAAAGAATCAAAAGGAAGCGTATATGAGATTAGAAGGTCGAATTTTTGGAGGTGCTCCAGTTAGGGTTGATATTACGATGTTTGTGGAAGATGGAAATAATTCTGCGGGAGTAATAGCAGATTGTATTAGAGTTTCTAAAATCGCTAAAGATCGCAAAATTGGAGGTGTTTTACACTCAGCTTGTTCTTTCTTTAATAAACATCCTCCAGAACAGTTAGAGGATTACATAGCAAAACTTCGACTTTTAGAATTCATAGAAAATAAAAGGGAAAGGTAAACTCAAGGAATTCTTCACTTGCTTATTTAACTTTTTGCTCTAATAAACGTATTTTGATAAGTTTCTCTCATGTTTATCGAGTTATAAATGTGATCTGAAACCAAACTCACTCCTTCAGGTATACTCCTAAAACTTGGGAAGTCGTTTACGTCTACAATGTAAGGACCTTTTTCAGTCATAATGTAATCTAATCCAAAAATAGACATTCCAAACTTTCGTCCTAATCTTATAATCCTTCGTTTAAATCGTTCCTCTACAGGAACTCTAATATGAATTAGTTCTAACGGAGACAAATCTTTTTTTTGTAAGCGATTATGCGAAGTAATAGAAACAACCCAATTACCTATAACATATACCTTATAGATAATATCGTGCTCACCTAAATATTCTTGTAAAAATAACTCACTCTCGTTATAGGTTTGTGTCAATTCAACTAACTCTTTCGAGTTCTTAGCAATTCCAATAATTCTATCGTTTTTAGGTAGCCCTGGTATGTTATGTGAGTTCAACTTAACGATAATGTTAGTGCCCTCTTGGCACGCTTTCCAAGCGTCTTGCGTGGTATTATAAGTGAGTGGTATTTGGATTTTTTTACAACTATTTTTGATCAATTCAAAAGTGTTTGTTCTACTCTCACAAATTTGGACAGAATTTAACGAATTTAGGATTGGAATGTTTGGAGAAACGTTTCTAATAACTTTATAGATATTTTCGTTAGATTTTTGGGTCGTAAGTTTAGCTATGAAAAAGGAAATAGGGTATTTTTTTAATCTTTTTTCTAAATATTTTTCATTAAAATTTTCCGGTCCATTTTTCATTAAATTGATTACATAAACATTGTAATTCTTTAATAGGAATTTCTTGATACGTTCTAAAACCTCAATATCTCTATTACAAATGGCCCCTACATATTTCCTTTTTATATTACTCGCCATTTAAAAAACCCTATTAATTTGATTTTTTAAAAGCAAACCATAGTATATAAATGTATTGTTTGAGCGTATTTTCTGTCATTTAGTAATTTGTACTGAAATTTAATTTTTCTTAATTTAGAAAAGCTTAAAAGAATATAGCTCAAAATTAATTTATATAATTTTCTTAAAAAATTTAATGAGAATTTTTGAATTATATTTTTGACTATAATAGAGATGAAATAATAAAATGACAAAATTGGATGCCTTAGCTAAAGGTAAGGATGAAGAAACAAAGATATTATCTCATAGAACAAAAGGATACATGTTCTATCTTGTAGTATTTATGGGATTCGTAGGTTTAATGGATGGTTTTCTATCTCAAATTGAATCGGTCGCAGTACCTTATTTACTCGTAGATTTTGGTATAACCGCAGAATTTTTTGCTTTTTGGCAAGGGATCTACGGAATTATCACATTTGCTGTGTTTTTTATTGCTTGGATTTCAGACGCTTTCGGTAGAAAAAAGGGAATTCTTTTATTAGTTCTTGTAATGGGTGTTCCTGCACTTTTAATTGGATTAACGGCCTTTACTTTTCACTTATTTATGATATTATACACAATTATCATAACAGCAACACTTTCGAACATGTGGGAACTGCCTATTGTTGAGGAATCACAACCAAAGAAACGGGGGCTTTATGGAGGGCTTACTTTTCTCATCGGTTTAATTCCGGTATACGCATTTGTGGGAGTTCCTATTGCTGAAGCTTTTGGATGGCGATGGACTTACGGTGTAATGTTTTTTTTAATGCTTTTTGTTATAATACTATGGGTTTTTATGAAGGAGCCCCAGATATGGCTTGATGCTCATGAAAAGAGGGGTGAACATCTAAAAATAAAGACTGCCTTTAAAGCATTAAAAAGAAAAGATTTAAAATATATCTTAATTGCTTCGTTAGTTTACGGTGTGTGGACGGTCTCATTTAAGATGGGGACAACATGGGGGGGTTATTACTATATGGATGTTATTGGATTAACGCCTGGAGAATTTAGATCTATTTTAACGGTAGGTGGATTACTTACAATGGTCGGTGCATTATTAGGGGGGCTATTAATGGATAAATTAGGAAGAAATCTAACGTTAGTAGTTGGATGTGGGGGATCTATTATTGGATTTGTATTTTTAGGATTTACCACATTACCAATCTTCTTTTGGATGATATTTTTATTTATGCCTATGATTTTAGCGTATATTATGGTATATTTCAGTGAGATCTTCCCAACTCATATTAGGGGCACTTGTACAGGTATTACTGCTACAGCAGCACGTCTTTCGTATGTTCTAGGCCCTTTCCTTGCTTTTGCTTTATTATCCGCTTTCTCAGACATGAGTGGATTCTGGATCGTAGCTGGATTACTCATGATAATACCACTTTTTGCCCTATTCGTAAAACCATATGAAACTAAAGGTAAAACTCTGGAAGAAATTCAAGAAGAAAGATAAATTATTAATTTTTTTTTTTTTTCATTAATGAAGAATTAGATTATAATAATAAATTCAAGAAAAATTCAATATAATATTTATGAAAGTATGAATTTTATTAGTTTGTTAGTAACATATCTTTTTAGAATTTAAAGAAATTGAATTAAAAGGTTAATTTTTTGATAAAAATTGGTATTATTATCGATAAGTACCATTTGCAGAAAAAATCCTTAAAACTTATTGAATATTTGTCCACAACAGCAAAAATTTCTCTATATCTTGAAGAAGATTATCTAATAGATTATTCTAACTTTGATTTTAATGAGGATATCTTCTTTGTCAAGGCAAAAAGTGATTTAATACTAAATCTAATAAAGTTGATTGAAGGAGAAACAGATATTCCTGTAATTAATTCATCAAGAGGAATATGGTTAGCAATTAATAGATTCCTAAATAGTACTTTGCTAAGACAAGCAGGAATACGCGTTCCTAACTTTACTTTGAACGCTAAAGGAATTCTTCCACCTTTTAATGATTACATTATAAAAAACATCATGGATCAAAAAAATTATGCTTTTAAAGCCCAAATTAAAAAATTTAATGGGCATTTAAAGGTTGCTGATAAAAGAGCATTAGACGAAGTAAACGGAGAGAAAGCAAAATATACCTATCTCTATTACCAAGAATTTATTAAAAGTAAATGGGAATATAAAGTGTATTGCATTGGTGATGACCTATTTTATTACAAACAACTACCATTATTAGTAAACCCCGATAAAATGAAAACTAGACGAAAAATTGATAAGATTCCTGAGCTAAAAGAAATTACATTAAGAGCTTTAAAAACGATAGGATTAAAAATAAGTTCTTTGGATTTTCTAAGATCAAAGGAAGGTGAATTCTTCCTTACAGACATTAATTCGTCACCCAATTTTAATTACATAAAAAATGGTCCAAAAATTATTGGAGATTATTTAATTGAACAAGCTAAAAATTAAGTTTAACAAATAAAATGAAAATTGGAATACTATCAAAAAGAACAGGACATTTAACGGGTAAAATCAAGCTTTACTTAGAAAAAAATGGACATACAGTGAATATATATACTGCTAGCGATCTATGCATTAACGATGCTCTCTTAGTAAACGATTTTTACATATTAAAATCTAAACACCTATTTTATCTCTATGCGGGTTATTTTTTAGAAGCGAATAATGTTCCAGTTATCCCAAGTACAGATATTAGTTATCGACATAAAAATCGAATTGAATCTTTCTTTTCTATTAAAAATACTAATCTCTTGCTTCCAAATGTTTTTATGGGGACTATTGATACTTTAAAAAGCCAAATAGAAAAAACAGATTTACCACTTATTTCAAAACCAATTTTTGGCTCTGGAAGTAAGGGAGTAAAAGTTATTAATTCTTTTCAAGATTTTAATACTATCGACGAAGAGAGTTTTTATTTAGAAAAGTTTATTGAAGGCACTCACTACTTAGTATATTTTATAGATAACGAGATCTGTATCTGTGAAAAAAAACCTTTAGCAAACGAACACGACAAGGTAAAAATAATTCATTCCGATGGAGAGATAGAAGAATATATAATGAAATGGAAGAATAAGTATAATCTCTTATTTGGCCACTTAGATCTTGTAAGAGATAGCAACACTGAAAAATTATATGTTGTAGATGCGGGAACCTTTCCTGAGTTTTCAAATTGGAAACATAAAACTGATCCCGTTTCGAAAGTATGTAATTTGATTTTGGATAGATATCAACAAATAATTAATAAAACTGAGTAGAAGGAAGATTTTATTATAATTTATTAACGATTATTTATTTTCTTCTGTTTCATCATCGAGTTCTTTATTGTAAGCTTCTACCTTTTCCATAACGGATTCTGCGGGTGTTACATCGGGAATTGGCATTTTTTCGTAAATTTCAATAAATTTTACATCCCCTATATCTTCGCTCATATGAGTCTGAAGGTCCATAGCAAGCCCAAACTTTAAGTAAGTGAGATTTTGGAACAGAAACATTTTAGGAACTGTAATTTCTAGAGTTTTATCTTCCGCATGATTTATAATAAATTCAGCAACACTCTCTTTAGGAATCCCCTTTGAAATCATGAAATATTCAACAATATCGTTAAATCCTTCGATTTTGTCAACAAGCTCTAAGTTATAGTCTATTGATTGACCTGCTAAAGGATGATTGTAGTCGATAATAACTTTTCCTTGCATAATGTTAGAAACTACACCTCTTTGACCTTTTTTATTGGTATAATCTTGACCATATTCGGGGTTCTTACCTTCATTTAATTTTCTGAATTTAGCGATACCAATTCTTTCGATTTTTTGAAAGTCTCTTTTACCAAATGCTTTAGTAGGAGGTATTCTTACAGATTTTTTTTCAAAGTAATTCATTTCTTTAATTGTGTCAGTTAATCCCTCGTTTACAAATCCTGGCTTTCCAACAATAATGAATTCTGGAGTGTAATAACCTTGTTTACCCTTTTCTTCTTCGTAAATCCCAGCTTTTCTTGCGTCTTCCTCTGTAGAAACTCTAAAGATTTTACCTTTTTGGGTTCTTGCCGTCATTTTTAAGAGGACAAAATCGCCTTCTTCAACCGCTTTTCCTTGTAATTTCTTTTTCTTTTCTTCTAATTTCTTAGCTTCTTCTTGAATTCTTTTTTCTTCCTCTGCATCTACTTCCACTTCTGTGGATACTTTCTCTTTTTCTACTGTACTACCATCTGAGGTAGTCTTATTTGAGTCGCCTAACAAATCTTTTGCGTTACTTACGAATTTTTCAGCAGTAGCCTTTCCAATACCTTTAAGTTGTGTTAACTCATCCACATCCGCATTTGCTAATTTCTCAACTGTGTCAATCCCAGCTTCTATTAGAACTTCTTGCTTTTTGCCAACACCTTTCACATCTTCTAAATTCATTCCTAAAACCATTAAATAATATTAGTTAAGTAATAACCAGTTAGATTTTAAAATTTTTCATTACTTATTACTTTTTCTAAATTTAAGATACTGGCTCATACAAAATGCCTAAGTCGTCAGCATAATTCTTAACAGCGTGCATTTCTTCTATTGAAGGTCTTCTGTTTATTTCTTTATATTTATATGCTAAATATTCGGGGTGATAAGAGATCAGAAAAAATTTGGTTTTTTTTTTTATAGAACCATTAATAATTAATTCTATTATTATTCCTTTTTTAAAAAAAGATTTTTTGTTTAAATACATGTGTTCTAAGAATATAGTATAGTGTATATACATATTTTTAGCCAAGAAAATCAGACTGATTTTAAGCGAATTGAGGTTTTTGTTGTAGGTTTCCAAAATAAATCAATCGATATTAAAGATGGTAAAGAAATCGTCACGTTATCGTGGAATAGCGATTATACTATAGAGGATTTGCTTTACGACGACATCCTTAACATCTACATTAAAGGAGATGATTTCACGAAGGGATATATTTTCCCTATACTGCGAGATTTAAACATCAAGGATTTAGATGAATCGAGTATTCTTGACTCAGAGTTTGACAAGCGAGACCAGAAGCATAAAAAAGAGATGGAAATCAAATCAAACATCTTAAAAAAGCTCATAGAACACAATACAAAAAAGAGCATTGAAGATTTCCAACTTTTCAAAGAAATCTTAAAATCAAGAAAAGCCGAAAGTAGAGATTTTGATATCTTGAAGGAAACAGGAGTGTATTTGATTAATGGGACAATTACTACAGCTATAATTGGTTTAAGCACAGATTTAGATCTTGTTAATACTTCAATGTCT
>JABCSY010000160.1 GCA_018238625.1 Promethearchaeota archaeon | reverse complement strand
GGTAAAGGCTTCTGTGCCCATTCGAATGCACATATTGACCCGTAAAAGTACAACATCTAGAAGGTCCACAAACAGGATTGACAGTGAAACAATTAGTAAAAGCAGCACCATCATTGGCAAGTTTATCAATATTTGGCGTTTTAACAACGGGATTTCTTCGACTATCAAAAGAAACGCAATCTCCACGCATTTCATCTGCTACAAAAAAAACAATATTAGGCAGTTTCTCTTTTGCCATGTTTAACATATTATCATTTAAGATTTAAAAGTTTAATAAAAAGAATTCAAGGTTATTTTAAAATAATCAAAATCTAATATAAATATCCCAACACTTTTAATTTTCAAAAAATTATTTTCCGTTATAAAATAACAAGGAATATTATTCAAAAGGATATGAGCTATGAACTCAAGGGAAAGAGTAAATACAACTTTAAACCATAAAGAACCCGATAAAGTTCCGATTGATTTAGGGGGAAATCAATCAAGTATTCACATTAAAGCCTATAAAAAATTATTGGATTATCTTGAAATTGAAGATGAGAACATTCAATACGCCGATTTCGTTCAGCAAATAGTACGCCCATGTGATGAAGTCTTAGAAAGATTCAGCATTGATGTAAGATATGTTCAACCTTTAGGGGGGATGGTTAGAGTTCAAGACATGGAACCTCAATACGAGGCTAAATATGTGGGCTTATATGACCAGTTTGGTGTGTTTTGGGGGAACGACGCTAAAAAAGATTTAGACGAGATATTATATTACGACCCTGTTATTCATCCTTTTGCTGATTTTAAATCTGTTAGCGATATAAGAGATTTTGACTGGCCCAATGGGAGGGATAAAACACCCTTTAACGGATTGAAGGAATATGCTAAAGATCTGCGCGAAAATACTGATTTTGCGTTATCGACCCCTCCAGTTGGATGTATTTATGAGTATTGCACGTTTTTATTTGGTTTCACAAAAACTTTAAGATATTTAAGGACTAAGCCAGAATTCATAATTGTAACGATGGAAGAACTTCTAAAGTATTGGACTGATTATGTTACTACCTTTTTAGAGGAAGTCGGAAGTTATTTAGATATAGTATGCATTAACGGTGATATCGCGGAACAAGCAGGACCTATAATGAGCGTTAAGCTTTACGAAAATATGATTAAACCAATAGAAAGGAAGTTATCAAAAAGAATTCACGAATTAGTAGAAACGAAAATAAACTATCATTCCTGTGGTTCGGTTTCGCTATTTATACCCCATTTTGCTGAGATTGGGTACGATGTTATTAATCCCGTACAAATAAGTGCCTATGATATGGAGCCTTGTTCCCTAAAGGAGCGATTTGGAGATATAATGTCGTTTTGGGGGGGTTTATGTAACACTCAAAGTACATTACCCTTTGGAACGCTTAAACAAATCAGGGACGAAGTACGAAGAAATTTCGAATGCTTGAAACCCGGTGGCGGTTTTGTTGCATCTAACATCCATAATATAACTGCTGAAGTTCCACCCCAGAATATTGTAGCCATGTTTGATGCCGCTAACGAGTTTGGAAATTATTAATAAAAGAGTTTTTTTACAATTAATGTTTTAATATCCAAATTACAGGTGAAAAAATATAAAAAGTAAGAATTTTAAAATTTTTGACGCTCATCTTCATACCTATGGCACATTTCTACCTAAAAATGAAGGTTTAATTAGTTATCTGGATAAATATAACATCGAAAAAGCAATTATTACTACAGTGAATAGAGCGGCAAGCTCTAAAGTCTATGTTAATAAAGAAAGCACTGGCGATAATAACTCTTCTAACGATGATGATGATGTTGTAAAGAAAGCGTTTGAAAAATTAAAGAAGTTAATGCCTAAGGGTCAATTAGACCATCAAGATGTTATTGACGTATCAAACAAAGATCCAGAAAGATTTTACAAATTCTTCTGGTTCAACCCAAAAATCAAGCCTGAAGATGAGGATAGCGATTACAAAGTCTTAGAAAATCATTTTGATTTAGGCTTTTGTGGGGTTAAGGTTCATTCTGGCATTCATTTAATAAAAATTCCAAGAGATATCCTAAAACTAGTTTCCTTTATGCAAGATTATAACAAAAGATTTCCGTTATTCATTCATTTTACGCCAAAATTTTCTGCTTTTGGAGGGATAAGCAGTAAAGATATAGCAAAATTAGCAAAAAATTATCCCGATTTGCGTATCATTATTGGACATGCTGCGTTGGCGATGGAGTTTGCGATAGACCTGGGATTGAGCTTAAAACAATACAAAAACGTGTTTTTTGAAACTTCGTGTTCTATACCTTATGGGATATTAAGTCTGGTAAAAATGGTAGGGCATAAACGCGTGCTATTTGGAACAGATGCGCCAGTCACTAATCCAATTAAACTTGAAATTGATAAAATATTATGCTTACCCATTACCGATGATCAAAAACAAGATGTTTTTTTCAACAACATTGACAGTATAATTGGAAATTAAACCATTATTCTTCAAAATTTTTGAATTTTTTTGGATTATCTTTCAATTCTTCCACTGACATTTTATTGATATTAACTAATTAATTAATTTTGACTTTAAAATTATTGTCGAGAAAATAATTATAGATTAAGTCAATTATTTCTGTTTTAATAATAGAATATATAAACGTAGTTGTGTAATTTTTTATTATAATCTTGTAAAAATTTATTCGAGTTGATGCAGTGAAAAATTTAGGGGATGATAACTACTACGAAGAAAACAATAATTGGGACGTCATAGAAGTTTCAAAGGTTAACGACAAAATTATTAAAAAGCTTTTAAATTATCTGAAATATGATATATCAGAAAATTTCTTTATTTCCTTTGAAAGCCTTTTAAAATTAGGAAATAAGGTTCCAGAAGCTATAATTCAAAATATCATCAATGAGTTAAACCAAACTCACAGTTTCAAAAAGGACTTGTTTCAATTTATTTTAAGCTTTGCAAAAAATGGCACAGTAGAATTTCACTTATTACCTCAAATTTATAGTCCAGATTTCATCGTTAGGGCTCGGGCCATTATGAAGATTAAACAAAACAACGATACAAGATATCTAAAGTTCCTACTTCCGTTATTGGACGACCCTGACGATTCTGTAAGATGGAGCGTGATAAAATTCTTAGTTAAGCATAAAAATAATCCAATAATCTTTAACGAATTAAAAAATCACTTGAATAAGGAGTTAAATCCTATAATTTATGGTAATTTGAAGGAAATATTTGAATGAGGGCATAAAATTAGAGAATAAATAATAAGAGAATTTAAATAAAACAACTTAGAATTACATCTATTTTTAAATAGCTTGGTGCTCTTTAGCTTTTTTCTTTAGAAATTCACTGCTGAAATTTGTTAATTCAAGACTTATCCCATCTAAGAAAAAGTAAAGAATTAAAAAAGAAATTTTTGATTATATATATATCTAATATTAAGACCCAAAATTTGAAATTTCGATAAAATCTTAGTTGTATAACGTTTTATTTACCAAACTTGAGGTACTAAATAAATTTCTAAAAAAGGTGTTATGTAATTCCATCATATGATTTTACGTTTAAAATTCTCTTGTTAGGCGATGCGTCAGTCGGAAAAACATCGTTTACTAAACGATTTTGCTATAATCTCTTCAATCCCTCAGAAAGGCTAACAATCGGCGTAGACTTTCATGTTAAGACAATTGATTTACACGGTAAAAAGATAAAACTGCAAATCTGGGACGTTGGAGGGGAAGAACGCTTCAGATTTCTATTACCCACTTATTGTCTCGGTGCTAATGCGGCATTTTTGCTTTATGACGTTACTAGATCTCAGACCTTAGACAATATTACTGAATGGACCAACATTGTTCGGCAAAAGAGTGGTCCTATTCCAATAATGCTCGTAGGCTCCAAGATAGACTTAGGAGACGCTCAACGCGAAGTTCTTCGGGAGTACGGAATTCAAGTAGCCGAAAAACATAACATGGATTCTTTTGGTGAAATCTCCAGCAAATCCGGTCAAAATGTTTCAAAAACGTTTGAAGTGCTCACAGAGCTTACATTAGAAAAAATTGAGAATAGGGAATAGGTGATCAAATGGTCGAACGTGAATTTCTGGCTCTCAACTCTTTATTTGATTCTATAGGACTTATCGAAAAAGGTATTGAAAAAGTCTATCATTATTTATTACAACACCAGAGAATTGACAATTTGAAGGAAGTAAGCACTCAATTTAATCTTACGTTAAAAAGAGGCTATAAAATTTGTGCCGTTTTAAACGACTTAGGCTTAGTACAAATTTACGATAGACCAATGAAAATTCATTTATCTACTCCACCTGTGGCGATTTGGCAAAGAATTATAAACGAGCGTATTGAGGCGTTATCACAGCTATTCCAAGAAAAAAAAGAGAACGCGGAAAGCGCGTTAAAAGAATTTATAAAAATTTATGATTTTGTCGAACAAATAACTCAAGAATTCGTAGAGTTTATTAATTACGACCTAGCTAATTTCGATGAAACGTATCATTCATTTTTAGCAGAAAAAGAATGCAAAATTGCTTTAGGAATAAGATATGAAAATAATTTAACTTCAATTATTAATAAATATGGAATTTCGAATATTCCAGAGGATTTAAATAAATCCATTAGAGCTGGGATGATTAAAATTAAAGAAAATCTAATGAATATCAATATTCAAGTTATATTTAGTACCGAATTGATTAAGGAACTGTTATCAAGCGAGGAGTTTAACCATATTTCAAAATACATTGATCAATATGATTTACAATTTAAAAGTATTGATGTACATGTTACTGATGAAGTTTTTAGTAATTTTAGTTTAACTAATAATGAATTAATTCAACCCAGTTTTGATCCAACTAACAAATTGTTTGGATCTTTTGTCTCTCGAAATGCGAATATTTACCAGATTTTTTACGATAAATTTAATGAATTGTACGAAAAAGGAATTCCCTTAATTCAATTTTTAAAAGAGAATGAAAGTGAAGTAAAAATATTTGAAATAGGTGAAAAAGATGTTTTGGAAATTATTGATGCTATTTTGCAGCAATTATTGAAACTAAAGGAATAGAAATAGGGACGGCACCTATTTATGTATAAGAAAGTAGCAAAGAAGGCGAAGGATAATTGTTAATTGTGGGGTATTATTTAGATAAGAATATTTCTAAAAGGGGTCAAGTATGCTCTTGACTCATGTTTGTATAAATGAGGTTAGACTTAGTTTTTAATGAAACCAGCAGAAAGAAATTTACTTTTCTGAAGCTGTATAGCTCGAACCAATAAATATATTTGCATAATATTTTTATAGATACAATCACTATGTTTAACAATCTGTCAGATAAAGATAAATTAAAATTAATAAATAGAATAAATACTTTCGGTATGCTATTCATTCTCATTCTTTCCCTCTTTGTTCTAATATTTATATCAAAAGACTTTAAGGAAATTGAATTAACAAAATTATCTGCATCAACACAGGTGCTATCAATAATTTGTGTATTTTTATTTATAATATCCTCACTTTATTTTATCTTTAAATATGGATTAAATCCCCTCACCAAATTTATTTTAAATCAAATTATTTTATTAATCAAAAATAGGAGGTTATTATGAAAAAAGTATTTTTTACTATTCTTGGAATCTTAGTTTTTTGTGGATTATTCGCACAGGAGATACCACAGAAAATATCTTATCAGGGTAAATTGCTTGAAAATGGCAACCCTGTAAACGGAACAAAAAGCATCACATTTACCATCAGTACGTGGAGCGAAACAAAAAGCGTTACAGTAAATAACGGGCTGTATTCAGTAACACTTGGCGAAACAACGCCTATTCCAACAAGTATTTTTGATAATACTTCAAGTGTTACTTTGCAAATATCAGTTGAAGGTGTTACGCTTTCACCTCAAACAGATATATTATCAGTTGCTTATGCTTATAAAGCTTATAAAGCAGAAAAATCTGTAGATGCAGAGAAAATAGCAGGTAATCCTGTATCAGGTACTCCAAGTACAAATCAAGTATTAAAATGGAATGGTACTCAATGGGTGCCTAACACAGATTTAACTGGGGGTCCCCCAACAGGCACAGCGAGTGGTGATTTATCAGGGAATTATCCAAATCCAAAAGTAATCGGCTTGCAGAACAGGCCTGTTTCAAGTTCAACACCTTCTACAAACCAAGTGTTAACATGGAGTGGGAACCAATGGAAACCGTCAAATCCAACAGGCAGCAGTCTCTGGTCACAAAGTGGTAGCAACATCTTTTACAATTCTGGCAATGTTGGTATTGGAACTTCTAATCCATATGGAATCTTTGAAGTTTTTAGTACAAGCAATGTAGAAGAGTATGTAACATCAGGCTCTGCAACAGGTTCTGCTAGAACATGGTATTCGTCTGGTTCAGTAGGTTTTGGTAATTCGTGGAATGTTGGTATTAGAGGTGACTTGAATAAAGGATACGCTATTGAAAGTTATTCAGGAGGTTGGGCACCAAGATTGTTTATTACACAAGCAGGGAATGTTGGAATTAACACGTCAAATCCACAAGAACTCCTTAATGTAGCAGGGGGGACGATAGAAGTTTACCCGGCTACTGATGGTCAAAGAGGGATTAGGATTAGGTCTGCTGATCAAAGCGAAAATTTTATTCTTGACATGAAAAATGATGGCACAATGCAAATAGGTGCAAATTCAGGCACTATGCAGTTATCTTCTACATTCGGAGTTGATTCACGCAACTTATCGGGTACATGGCGGCCCATGAGTGCATCTAGCTTCAATGTCCGGAGTTCAAGAAGTCTCAAGTCTAACATAAAATATATTGACCAATTCGGCACCGCATATTGGCTTGAGCAAATCTTACTAATGAAGCCTGCCAACTATATTTATAATTGGGAAGCTGAATCAACTCAATCTCGACTTGGTTTCATTGTAGAAGAATTACCCGAAGAATTAAAGGGGCAAGATGGTAAATCTGTTAACCTTTATGCACTAACAAGTGCTGGAATAGTAGGTATTAAAGGTTTGTATCTAATGTTGGAGAAACAGCAAGAACTTATTAAAAGTTTACAGGAAGAAATAGAAGCATTGAAAAATAAGGAGGACAACCATGAAACCAATTAAAATACTTTCAATTGCTATATTTTTACTCTGCTTGAATAATTTCACTCAAGCCCAAAATTATAGCACTTTAGCTGAAGTGCTTTCATCTGGTGGTGGCGAATCCGTCGGGAGTAATTATTCAAATTTTGGGGTAATTGGTGAAACATTTGTAAGTTATTCTGTAACAGGTGGAAATTATAATACATCCTTTGGATTTCTATATGCATCTGCCATTATTATAGGGATTAACGAAATGATTTTTAATAATCAATTTATTCTATTTCCACATTACTCTAAAAATATTCAACATAAAAACAGGAAAAGAAATTTTTTCA
>JABCSY010000159.1 GCA_018238625.1 Promethearchaeota archaeon | reverse complement strand
AAACAAGAACAGTATTACATCCCGATAAATATATTCCATGATCATTATTAATTGCCTTGTTTCCCGAAACAAGAACAGTATTACATCCCGATAAATATATCCCATATTTATTTTCAATTGCGTAGTTTCCCAAAACAATTGTATTATTGCTACAGGATGAATATATCCCGTAGTTATTTCCACTCAGATTATTCCCTGATATTTTAGTCCGATTACTATCGAGTAAATAAATCCCCATTCCATAACCAGTATTGAAATTTGCGGTATTATTCGAAATAGTGTTATTATTACATCCAGATAAATATATCCCGTAGTAATTTCCACTTAGTTTATTCCCCGATATTTTGGTCCGATTACTATCGAGTAAACATATTCCACAATCAGTGTTATAATCTGCCTTATTACTCAAAATAGTGTTATTATTACACCATCTTAAATATATCCCGTCATAATTTGACAAACAATAATTATGAATTATTTGAGCATTAGTAACATAAGTTAGCTCGATTCCCCAATTTGAATTGTAAACTGTACAATTCTCAATTTTAAAATAAACATCAGAATTTTCAATTAAGATGCAACTTCCCGAACCTCCGCCATCTATTACCAAGTCTTTTATGACATAAGGCTCGGAATAAGTGCCTTCTCCCGTACAATTTCCAGCGCTTTTAAAAGCAACCCATCCGGAATTATTGATTATATGAATTCTTTCCGAAATTTTTGAGAGTTTCAAATTTTCCTTATCTAAATTGGTATCAGCGCTATATTCCGAACTTTTGTTGTTATTACCCGCAATAAAACTAAGACTGACGATAATTATTGTGGATACAATGAGAGTTTTCCAAGCGATTTTTTTCATTAGAGATTTATCCGCATTTTGGTTAATATTACTAATTTTATTTGTAACCATATAAGACTTATTGTGTCCAAAATGGAAAGTTGAGATATAATCAGAAAGAATTGAATTATGGAACAGACGCTAAATGCTCCACTGATATTAAAACAACGCGATTAAAAACTTTTAAGTTTGTATCAAATATTTTCCATCACGATGAGTGATTGATACCTTGCCAATAAAGCCAACATTTCTTCTATAATTTTATCAACTGTATTAATTTCTAAATTCTGTAATCTTTTTTTTAATGCGTTTTCGATAACCATCTTTAACTCTTTATATGAAATTTGCTGGAAAGGTTTAAACGGCCCCAATTCATCCTTTATTGCCAATTTAATCAAGCCACGTGCTCCAGGAGGACTAATCATAATAAGTTCGGCTAAGTTAGATCCCAGATATTTAATTACCTCCACCATTGCCCCCCTTTGCTAATTGCGATTTTAAATCTTCCATTAGAGCATCTTCAGATAAAGTTGTATCTTCTGGACTTTTATAACCTTGATTTAAGTATCTCTTCAACCATTTTGGCATCACCCAAGCGAATAAACCTAATATAGCAAAGCTAATGTTTAGGGATACGACGATCGTGACCAGAGTTGCCACGAATGGATCACTTAAACTACCACGATAAGGTATAAATAAAATAGGGATAATTTGACATATCAAAAAGATTGCAGATATACCCACCATAAGATATCTTTTCTTTACCCAAGGGGCTATATTTTGTTTTTTAATCTTATTATAGGATGAAAAAGAGGCATAAGAAAGCCAGAAACTTGAGATGAATATGATAAATGAATAAGTACATGCCTTTAAAACTATTAAAAGTAAACTTTGTTCAATTTCTGTCATAATAGATACTACAAAGTAAGCAATTTTAGCTATTATCGTTGAAGATAATATAACGAAAAAGGGGCTCTTACGATCTAAGTAAAAAGTGAATTTTATAAAAACTACAAGAAATATATTTCCAGTTAAATTGATACAAAAGTAAAAAATTGAAATGAAATTTACATCCCCGATTGCGGGACGTCCAATGGTAAAAAAGATTTTAGATATACCTTCAAATACTATAAAGAAAAAATAAAAGCATAACCATAAAATATTAGTCAAACCCGTTACCTTTGCCCTCTTTAACAAATACAATCCAATAAATATCTCTATACTAAATAACAATAATGAAATTAATTGAACTATCATTTGCGCATCTACCATCGTTTTATCCACTCCTCTTTTTATTTATAATGAATATATTATTTTGAAGCAATACTAATAATTTTGTAAATAATAATTAAAATATTAAAAGTTATTTAAAAAATAAATAAAAAAAAAATAATTTAAAATTAATCTCTTTGACTTAAAACTGTTGTGGAACAAACGCTAAACGCTCCACCGAGATTATGGCATAGTCCTACTTTAGCGTCGGGAACCTGTCTCCCCTCCGCTCGTCCTTGAAGTTGTTTGGTAATCTCTTGAAGCATTCTACAACCAGTTGATCCAATTGGATGACCAAAAGATTTCAGCCCACCAGAAGGATTAACAGCGGTCTCTCCATCCCAATTAAACGTTCCGTTCTTTAGTTCCTCAGCAGCCATACCACGGTCGCAGAACTGTAAGTCTTGACAGTTTATTAATTCAGTTATCGTAAAACAATCGTGAACTTCCGCGCAATCTATTTCTTTTCTTGGATTTGTAATACCCGCCTCTTTATACGCATATTCAGCTGCTTTAACGGTCGCAGGAAACGCTGTGAAGTCCGCTCCAGGGCCGTTAGAAGGAATATACCATGGAAAATTAGTTCTACAAGATATAGCGTTGGCTTTAACTAATATGTAATCGTCCGCGTGAGAATAACTTTCCGCAAGCTCAGGTGTAGTCAATATTAACGCTGCCGCTCCATCCGACATCGCGCAACAGTCGAAGCGACCAAGAGGATCCGCAATCATCGGTGCCTTCATTACTTGCTCAACCGTGATTTTACTTCTAAAATGCGCTTTTGGATGGTAAAACCCATTATCGTGGTTTTTAACTGCCACATTCGCTAAATCCTCTTTCGTCCAGCCAAATTCGTGAAAACATCTAGTTGCTGCCATCGAAAACATAGCAGGAGCTGACGGTAATGGCAATACGGGGTGTCCAAATATTTTAAAACCAGGTAAACCGCTTCCGCCCTCGTCCATTAGTTTTTCTACACCACAAGCAAGTACTACATCGTAAGCTCCACTCGCTACGCCAAAACAAGCGTTCCTGAAAGCGTCCATCCCCGAAGCACAATAGTTCTCAGTACGCGTGATTGGGATACCATCTAATCGAAGAATATCCTCCACTGTCGCACCTGACATTCCGGTGAAGTAGTAGTAGATACCGACCCATGCAGCTTCAACCTCGTCCTTTTTAATTCCCGCATCTTTAAAAGCATCGCGTGAAGCTTCAAAGAGCAAATCGTATTGGTTTTTATCCCATCGTTCGCCAAATTTTGTGGCATCACAGCCAATAATGGCTACTTTATCCCTAATTCCTTTTACTTTACTCATTCTTTTTTTCACCTCTAATGTCTTAAGGGCCGACATTTCCAATAATAGTTATGGAAATCTGCTCCTTCGTGTTCTTTTCTAAAAGTAAGTTCAACTTCCATACCAATTTTTACGTTTTCTTCGGGTTTTTGGATTTCCGTCATGTTTAATAACACGCGTCCGCCACCCTCTAAATCAACTACACATCGAGGGACGGGTGTAGCTAAGTAAGCCCCTCCAACTAGATGATCTAAAGTATACGTAAAAATGGTTCCTTTGTGAGCAAGTTTAACTAGTTCAAGCTGGTCGTCTGCTCTACATGTAGCGCACGAACGCGCTGTTGTAGGATATTGAACCGTTCCACAGCTAGTACATTTAAGGCCATACCATCTGTAGACAGCGTATGAATCTCGCCACATGGTTACAGCAGAGCTTTTTCGGACGTAACGGTCTTTTTCAAGTAATTCTTTATTTTCAATAAATACGTTGTAATTCTTCAGAGATATCATTGACTTTTGATGTCCTGCTACGCCCAAGTGCTTCTTTGAAAGTTCTCTTACGGCTTTTCTGTCTTTGATGTGCATTAAAAAAGCATCTGCTCCATCTCCATATCCCGCCAAAATTACTTTTCCATCTTCCTTAGGTCGTTTTAAAGCAACCATTAGCAACATGAATGCCATCGGGGTTCCAAAATCGCCTAACTGGAAAAATAAACCATTTTGAGCGGCTCCTTGTGGAAATTTCATCATTTTTGAAATTCTCCCGTGAACTCTAGGGTTGTTATAATAATAAGCGGCAGTGTCAACTTCTTCTGGCTTTAGATCGTTCCTTTTCATAATTTCAGACATTACTTTCGTAATGCTCTTTACGTAGAATTGAGCGTCAATTTTGACATCGAAAGTTCTTATAAATTTATCTTTGTTTGTCCGCTTCCAAGGTCCTGTTACATTTGCCGAGATCGAATAATAATCGTCAATGATGAGCGGTAAATCGTCCCCCTCTGCTATTAATAAAGCAGCCGCGCCATCAGCGTATCCGTATTCCCACATGGTGGAAGGCTCAGGCACTCTAGTGTCCGCAGCAACAATAAGAATGCTTTTTATGTCTTTATTCGCTTTGATCGTATCAATAGCTCTAGCTAGGGCAGTAGTTCCAGACTTTAATGAATCAGTAAAATCTGCTGTTATTATACCTTCCCTTAAATCCAATACTGTAGCAATTAAAGAAGCTGAATCTTTTTCCGTATAAACTTGAGTAGTTGACGCGAAAAAAAGTCCATCAACGCTTTTCGAGTCGATACCTGCTAAACAGTCTAACCCCGCTTCAACCGACATGGTAATACTATCTTCGTCCGCGCTAGCAATTGCTTTTGAGCCGGGAATAGAAGGGAAATCCCATGCTTTAGCAATAAGATCGCGAGGAAGCAACCAGCGCGGTAAATACGCGCCATAACTTTTAATACCAATTGGCATATTAATTTTTTACCTCAATATTTTTATTTTTATAATTTAGATTTAAATTATTTAGTTATGTGATTTCAATTTTTTACAATAAATATATTTTGTTTTTTAAACTAACACAAATATTAAGTTTAAAAGCTCGTTAATTTAGGAGTAAAGAACGATTATATTTGGTTTGAACCATTTATAAAGTAATTATAAAGGAAATCTTAGTCTAAATCAAACTTTTTTTCAAGGACAACAATGATAGGTTCAAAACCAACTTTTCCAAAGATATCTATCAATCGTTTTACGCCTTTATATGCCATATTAATTCTTACGGCTTCGCAACCCCAAGATTTTAAGATTTGTGTAGCTCTATCTGCTAAGATTTTACCCACTCCTTTTCCGATGAATTCCTTCTTTGTAGCCCACGAATTAAGATAGCCGAGGTACTGCCCTAAGTTGTTTTTTACTGCTTCTAACATTCCCATTGAAACAACTTGTCCAGTAGATTTTAATTCTGCAATCAAGGTAATACGTTTCAAATTGGGTTTAAATTGTCTTAATCCAGAAGTTTCTCTCCATTTTGCTTCGTCTAATCCAATGTCAAATTGGTCTTGGAGTTCTCCTAAAATTTCTAAAGTCGCTTTATAATCAGATGTTCGATAATTTCTTATTATTATTTCTTCTTTATCAATTAATTCGTCAGACATATTTCTAACACCATTTTATTAATTATTTTGTTTTTTTATAAGATTTAGAGCAATTCTTTTACTTAATAACTTCTCATTACTCACTTCATCTATAATAAAGAAAATGTACTCGTCAATGTGTGGAATAATGGGCGAAATAAATACTAATTCCTCTTCGGCGTACCAAGAATCAATCAGTTCAATCATAATTTCTTTTTCGAAATATTCTCTAAGATGAGTAATTTTTACAATTAACCCTTTCATTTCATTAAGGGAATTATTTTGGACTAAAATCTCTAATTCTTGGCTATCTTCCATGATATTGATTTTAAGTAATATGAAGGGATTCTTGTCAATAAAATTTACTATTCCTTTTTTGTTAGGGTCAAATAATTGAATACTTGAGAAAGAACCTTTGTAATCTTCACTGTGTATATGCGATACATCTATCCCTTTAAACGCCAAGTAAGCAATCGCTTTTTGCATTCTTATTGAGCTAGCGTCAGCTTGTTTAATTGCAGTAGCAAAAAAGTGATCAGTCGTGTTATCAATCAATTCCCTTAATTGATTCTTAATTTTATCGCCCGTTTCTATAATTTTCTTAGTTTTAGGAGATTTTATAACATCATCTTTCAATGTCTCAGATTCAATAATCTCAAAGATTTTTTTTTCAAAATTATCTTTAATATCTTGAGTTAAATGTCTAATGAGGTCGTCTCCAAAAAGTTCAATCTTGTTTGGTAACGACACTATAATCACGATATTCTCAGGCGTTTCCCCTGTGAGTCCAGCTCTTCTTTTTTCTCTTTGAGAATAAGCCCTAAATTTTTTTCCAAAAAAAGTATAGCCTTTAAATTCCAAATCTATGTGGTCTAATGCGTCAGACTCGTTTATACTTAAAAACCAAATAGGGTGATACCTAATCGGGCGCATAAACGTCTTATCGTCTTTATATCGGTCATCCGGGTAGATCAATAAGGGCATATGGCCACGGGCTTCGTCAAAATATAAGACATAGACTACGGTTAATTCCTCGAAGGGATTTTTTTCAGATGACGATGAACCAAATAATTCAGCCACGAGTGAACCCGTTTAAGCAATTAATTTATAATACAATAGAATTAAATAATACTTTGTCTAAAAGTTTAATTAAAAAATTTGAAGTGAGTTTTTGTCCAAATAACATTTGGGATATTAAATTCAGTATATGATAATTATAGTTGTTTTTCGTTGGTTTTTTATTTATAAAGGTTTAAAAAAATAAGATTGCATGGAAAAAAATTATCCTTTGTTTAGTTTTGACCAATCAATTTTAGATTACGAAGAAGATGAAGAATTTTACGAGATATATTCCAATGAAGGTTCTGAAAAAATTTCTGAGCTTTCAAGGCAATTGCGATCATTTTTCAACTATAAAACTGCAATAATTCGATTAAGATACTCAAATCCTCAGGAAATTACAATATCTCCCAATCGAAAAACAGTACTAGATTGGGAGGGAAGCCTTACATCACTTATTCCACAATATGTTTCTAATCTTAAATCCTTAGGAATAAATGAGGACTCGTTAGCCGAAAAACTACTTTTATTGTTAAGAAGAATGAAAATGCAACCTAATAATATTGATTTAAACTTACTAAAAGATCTTAAAAACCTTACTAGAGAAATCTGGAAAATAATTCACATTCTTGATCTGTCAAGCATCACCGTTTCAGTTTTTCAATTCCGACCCTAAATCTGTCCCAGCCACTTCAGCCTTTATTTTTTGACAGGATAGCGGGATTCACATGATTGTGTGTATTATTCCTGCTAACTGGTATTTTGTTCATCCTTGGCCCAGACCGGGTTACAAGAGCAGCGGCTACAGATAGCCAGCATCTATTGATAAATCTAAACATAAATGACGCTTCTTATCTCGCGCTGTCTGAGGCGTAGAATCTACCCTCCGGCCTGTAAGCCCTACGGGCTG
>JABCSY010000158.1 GCA_018238625.1 Promethearchaeota archaeon | reverse complement strand
CCTGCAACAGGAGTTACTAAAAAGGTTATGAAGGGTGTTTCAGACCTATACGAGGTTATTGATATAATTCAACTTCCTTCCGATCTGGTAAATCTTATTGACAAACCCGTTCATCCCCTTGATGCGCTTCAAAACCATACGGTTAAGATGAACAATGATCTGGTCCACGAAACGTCTAATCTTTGGGCGCTCTCTGATGGAACACTTAAGTATTTGCAATATACTTGGGAGTCAGAAACTACTTCTGATCCAATAGTAATTGCACCTGGTTTAGGCGAAAAAGCAGCAAATCTCGCTGAAGAAGTCGTAGGGGCTCCTTATCTTTCTGGTGGGAAGGGATTTGATTATGACACAATGAAATTTGTTGATAGCGCAACTATTAAAAGTGGTTATCGTTATTGGAATGCTGTCAAAGGGCAATTGGATTGGGGGGAAGGACTTGACTGCTCAGGATTGTCTTTTTGGGCTTTTAACAAAGCTGCTGGAGCGACTAAACATCAAGATCCTGCAAATCCTAAAGGATTAAAGGGACATGATAATTTATTTCCCTATTTTAAAAAATTGTTGGCTGCTAATCCAAAATGGATATGGCGAATGACTGAGGCTTATCCTACTGAGAAGGGTTTCATATTAAAGTGGAGAGCGACGATCCCAGTTAAATCTGAAGAGGTAATAGAATACGGGATAGATATTTTAGAACTTGAAGGCGATAAAATTATCCGAAATGAAGTCTATTTTGATCGAACAGAGCTATTATCCCTATTAAAACCAAGAAAATAGTTTTTAAATAATATTTAATTACGATAAATAATGGTTGAAGTAAAAAAAGAATTGTTAGCACCCTGTGGATTGTATTGTGGAGTTTGCTCGATTTATATCGCTCACCGAGATAATAATTTGAAATTTAAAGAAAAGTTATTACCCGTCTATAGAGCATTTGCAAAAAGCGTAGACGATATAGCTTGCACGGGATGCTTATCAGATGGCATAATTTTCCCTGTCTGCAGAATATGTTCAATCAAAAAGTGTTGTAACGATAAAGGAATTGAAGGATGTCATCAGTGCGACGAGTTTCCGTGTAAATTTATTAATAATTTTCCGATACCAGTAGGGAAAAAAGTTATCCTCCGAACAATCCCATTTTGGCGCGAACATGGTACAGAAGAATTTGTAAAACAAGAAGAGAAGAGATATCATTGTCCAAATTGTGGCAATCCACTATTTCGGGGATCAAAACGTTGTAACAAGTGTAAAGTCGTTGTAAATGTAGATTAATTCTTAAAATGAAAAAAAAATAGAAATTATCGTCTATTATTTGCTGTGTTTCTAACAAGCATTTTAAAAGTTTCGTCTTCTAAATTGTTAAACATTTTTAATTCGTCATCTAAGAAGTCTCTTAAAGCAGTTCTTATTGCTTCGCTTCGACTTGGATATACGCCCAAATCATTTAATACTTGAATTGCTGCTAAATATTTCTCAGGTAAATTAATTGTTATTATCTTCATTCTTATAAACCCTTAATTTGTTTAAAATATTAATTGAAGTTTAAACTGTTTTAGCTGTTTAATTACTAATCATATTTTGTCGGATTATTTATAAATTAAGAGTATTAATCCTTTAATGGTGTTAACGGCTTAATCATTAACGAACAATTAATATTAAGCGCTTAATATGATTGATAAAATAAATAAGAAATTGTTCATGCAGGCTTATTTATAGACTTCAAATGTATCACTAAGGAAAATGATGACTTGTATAATTCCGCGTGGCTCATTTCTTTGATATCTTCTAAATAAGTTAGACTATAATCTTCCTCCCGCTTAATATAAGTTATATTTTTTGTCTTTCTTTCGGAATCTAAAAAGGCATCAACTTTCAATACATTTTCATTAAATTTTCCAGGCATTTGTGGCATTATATTAAATGTAAATATTAAATCTGGTTTCGAAGATGTTTCAGCGTCAAAGACAAACAAAATATTTGGTTGCGCGTAAGAAATGAAAGAATCTAAAGTGTGAAATAAATCGTCAACTTTCACAGTAATGTCTGAATCTTCCAATGTGCTGCAATCGCTAACTTTCGGAAACAAAAACTTTTCTTTACCCCTAAATGCGAGAGCGATCTCATTTGAACTTAAATATTTTTTAAAAACTTCGTTATTTTTGTCCAAAATAAGCTCGTTTGTTATTGTTTCAGACTTCACATATAATATTATCGAGCTTGAAGACATTAAATTGATCTTTTGAAAGTAGAATTTATGGTTAGGGTTATAAGGTAGATTAATAACGTTTTTATCACCACCTAAACCAAGTTGCGCCATAATGTTCGTTACAGCTTGACTTGTTAACGTTAATAATAAGAAAGCTCGAAAATCTTTGAGTTCAAGAAAATTATTGAAATCTTTAAAGTATTCATTAACAACTTTTATTTTCCCAATTAATTCTTCAGACATAAATCTTAACTCTGTTAAACTAGTTAAATCAATAAAGCATTAATTATAATTAAATCTATTTATGATATTTTGACAAGAAGGCTTTAAAGGACTCTTTTACGTCTCGAGTTATATGATGTTCTATTTCACAAGATATCTTTTCAACAAGCTCTTCATCGTCGATTTTTAATACTTCTTTAAAAAAAGTGTGGAGCACTGTTTCAATTTCTTCTAATTGTTGCGCATACATTTTCCCCTTATCTGTAAGCCTTATTGATTTTCGTGGCTCCCATTTAATTAAACCCCTTTTTTTTAACTTTTCGAGCATTCCTGACACCGAGGCAGGCTCAACTTGGAGGCTTTCAGCAATTCCTTTATTTGTTACCCATCCTCCTCTTTTTTTCTTCGAAATGTTATATATCACATCGATATATCTTTGATAGCTCTCGGGTATTTCTGAAACTTCTCCAGTGCTTTTTGAATTACTTGTCATTTTCTAATTAAGAATAATTAATTTTTTTTCTTTGCCAAGTCTCATAACATTTATTATTCTTAATATTTTTTTTCGTTTTCATAAATAAATTTATCAATTTTTTAGCATTAAAACTAAAATTGAAATAATAATTACTAATTTTAAATGAAAATAAAAGAAAAAATGAAAAAAGTTTTCTCTGGAACATTATTTTTAGTCGTTGGAAATTCTGGTTCGGGTAAAGATTCTATTATCAAAGCCGTATTAGAAAGATATCCTTCTGATTTAAAAAGTATTCGCCTTACTCAACGATATATTACGAGACCTCCTTCTGAAGACGAGGACAATATATCAATTGGGCCAGAAGAGTTCAAAAAGATGTCAAAGCAGGGTAGATTTGCCTTAAAATGGCACATTTATGGTCTAGATTATGGGGTTCCGATAGAGATTGATAGTTGGTTAAAAAACGGACATCCCGTGCTCGTAAATGTTAGCCGAACAATTGTGAAAAAAGCTTGTGAAACTTATAAAAATTTAAAAATAATCTTTGTTGAAGTTCCTTTTGAAATTACTTTAAAAAGGTTAAAAGCCCGCGCCAGAGAGAGCGGAAAAAGACTAGAAGAAAGAATAGAAAGAGCAAAAAAGAATCAGAAATTTCCTAATGCTGATTTTGTTGTTGATAATTCTGAAGAATTAGAAAATGCAGTTAATCAATTTTTAAACTATCTAGTAAGTGTGGTTAGAGGAAAAGAAATATTTTAAGTTAACAAAGGACAAATTTTTTTAGAAAGGAAGATTAAATTTTATAACTTAACAAAAAAAATCATGGCTCGGGTCGTATAGAGGTAAAATGCTTATTTTACCGTATAGTGGTTAGTATTGGGGACAAATCTTGAGATTCTTTCGAGAATCCCCACTGTGAATCCCTAGAGGGGGGTTCAATTCCCCCTCCGAGCCCTCTTATAATTAATAAATTCAACTTTTTTTAGTTGCCGTCTTTTTTATAACCTATAAAGTAGAAAATTAATATCTTTTAGTTAATTTACTTATTCAATTTTAGGATGGGGATTTATTTAATATCATGGTTGAATTGGATCCAGACAAACTTCGAGATTTGCCAGGATGGAAAAATGCACCTATTCACATATGTATGGATGCAGATTATCGAGGGTTAGCTTTTTGTTGTAAACCAGGGTTTTCTCTAACTTTTGGCTTTAAATGCAAGAGAGATGAAACGTTAATAGATTTGGGGATAAGTCAAGAAGAATTTATTAAAATAAAGGAAGAGTTTTCAAAAGATAACGACTGGGATTCTGATTTGGTTTGTTTTGGCTCTATTTCTTATTGCTGTATGCGAAGAGGAGGTTGCCCTAGAAGAGATCCTGCCTTAGAAAAGAGATATCCCGATAAAACTAAAGAAGAGTATATGAAAATATATTACGAAAAAAAAAAAAAATTAGCGAAAAAGATATTAGAATCGATAAAAGATCCTCAAAATAAGAAAAAAGTTAGACCGTATTTGGATTTATTTTAGGTTAAAATTTAAAAAACATCTTTACTCTTTTAATTTAATAAATTTTATTGAGCACTTAACTAAGAATGATCGTTTCTATTACCCATGAACATGATCTAGATGGATTAGGGTCACAAGCAATTATTAAACGATATTTCAATTTAAACTCAGAATTTCATTCAGTTGATTTCAGAGGTTATTTCGCCCATTACAACAATTTTGTTGAAAAAATAAAAAGTTTTTCAGAATTAAAGCCTCTCCCTTCGCAATTAATTATTTCAGATATTGGGTTTAACGAAGATTTTAAGGATTTATTCTCTATTTTTCAAAATATGAAAGAACAAGGATGTAAGATATCGTGGTTCGATCATCACATTGTCGACGAGTCAACAAAAGAAAAACTGAGAAGTTTAGTTCACATTTACTCAAATGACACTAAAAAATGTGCTGCTGAAATCATTAAATTACATTATTTACCAAATGACCCCATTACATCAAAAATAGCAGAATTTGCTAGAGATACTGATTTTAGTACGAATATATATAAATTAGCGTCAGATTTGCAGTTGATTATTGGTTTTAACCTTGGAGCTCAAAATGATAAAAATAAGCAGAGAATAGTTGAGTTATTATCTCAAGGCGACTTTCAAAATCCTTGGTTTAATTTACAATTAGAAAACTTAAAAAAATGGAACGAAGAAGAGTCTGATTTTGCTATAAATCACGCTAAATTTATTCCAATAAAATCTTTTGGTAAAATTATTATTTCATGGGCAAAGATTGGTGGAGGAAAAATAACAAGATTATTAAAAGAGAGATTTCCCGAAGCTAAAGCTCGTATTGGGATTGATACTCGACACAACGAAATTATAATCCATAGCGATTTTATTAACTGTAGGGATTTTGCGAGGACCTTTACCGGAGGAGGTCATAAAGAACGAGCCGGGTTTAAATATCCTCAAATTTTCGAAAAGGATAATGTGTTAAACAAATCCTTTATTGATGATATAAAAGAAACCATTATTAAACAGATTTAATAAACCAAATTTTTTCAATAATAAATTGTAATTTCCACTTCTTTATTGGTATCTTTAGTCAGTGTTAATATTACCAATAACATTTCCTTCCGAATCCGTTTTAAAAATTCCTTTACTAGTATCAAGA
The DNA here is from genome assembly GCA_018238625.1 of Promethearchaeota archaeon. Taxonomy (GTDB): domain Archaea; phylum Asgardarchaeota; class Lokiarchaeia; order Sigyniarchaeales; family SOKP01; genus SOKP01. The sequence continues at coordinate 1,948 of JABCSY010000158.1, read as the reverse complement.
AGAATTAATTTATTCCTCCAAGGATCTTTTACTATAACACATTTTCCTATAGGTATTTCGAAAGGTCCGGCTATAATTGATCCTCCAGCACTCTTAAATCGCTTAGCGGCAATTTCAACTGAATTAACAGTGAGATCCACCTCAAATTCATCAGGCTCTGTGTGTATCACCAATTCTGCCTTACTCTCGGGAATGCGCAAACCAACACTAGTTTCTGTGCGCCAAATAAGTTCATGACCAAGGGAGTCTCGATAAAATTTAAGGCCAGATTCAAGATCTGAAACGGGTATCCTAATGCAATCTACTTTTCGAATTAAGCTCTCTTTTTCTGATTCATTAACCATTTTATCATCTTATTGAATAATTATGATAGATATAAATATAATATTGAGATGTTAGTTAGAATAGTATTATTTAATATATATAAAGGCGTGAAATTGGCGTTTCACGAATATGCAAGCAATATTTTGTGAATACATTTAAATATTTTGTCACACATTTAAGTAATAGATGATAAAAATAGATGCTTCTTCACTAATAGTCTCTTTGAAAATGGGTTTTATTGATGTATTAAATAAATTGTACGAAGATCTAATTATTACTGAAGCAATTTATCAAGAAGTAATCATTAATGGTAAAAGTAAAGGAAAAGAAGAAGCAATAATTGGAGAGAAATTAATTAAAGATAAAAAAATAACTATCCATAAAGTTGATGAGGAATTGATGGATTTAAAATTAGGTTTAGGTGAGACTGAAGTAATACATAATTCAATAAATGTAAAGTGTCTGTGCATGATGGAGGATAAAAAAGCTAAGAGAATCGCTGAAAGTTTTAATTTGGATGTTAGAAAAATACCAATCTCGATATTGGAAGCTTATCAAAACAAAATAATTGATAATTTAGAATATGAGGATTATCTAATAAAATGGATAAAATATGCAAGCCCTTCATATGAAGAAGTCTATTTTGTCAAAAAAATAAAGGAGTTGTTATAATTTAATATGACTAACCTATCTGTAAGAATGAAAAAGGAAACGCTCGATGAACTCGATCGAATTGCTGAACTGCTTGGAATTGATAGAGCCACAATTGTACGGAAAATTATCGATACTGGAATTGAACAACAAAAAATAGATGTTGCAATTGATTTATATCAAAAAGGTGATACCTTAGAACGCGCAGCAAATATTTCTGGAGCCTCGTTATGGGATTTATTTGATGAAATGAAAAATAGAGGAATAACCTCAAAATTTGATATTGATCAAGAGAAAGGAACATATCTACGCGTTTTTGGGAAAAATAATGAAGATTTAAAAAAAAAGATAAGAGATCTCCAATAACTTCATCGATATGGTTCAATGATACTTTTTATACTCTCTCAATTCGACTAAGCGTTCCCGAGTTATAATGACTTCAAATAATCAGTAATATGTTGGAGTCTCTGTTCAAAGGGAATTGTTTCATCCACAACCATTTTTCGCATGAGAGCTTGGTATTTCCCTTCTACTTTTTCTATGAGTGTATTATGCTCAGTTTGAATTAATCGAATTTTCGGTTGATTTTGGATAAAATTAATCAATTTCAACCATTTTTCTGCAGTACTGGGATTAAGACCAATTTCTTTTAACCGACTTTTTGGAAAAACATCGTTCTGTGAATCAATGAACTCAAAAATTGCTTCAACCAGTTCTTGAAGGGTTCTTCGTTGAGTTGGTTCTTTTTTCATTATATATGGTATATTATTGTATCTTTCTATTTAAGTTTTTAGTATGTTATTGTATCTTAGGATATAAAAATATATAAATAGAAATGAAATTTTATTTATTCTATGGAAAAAAATAAAAAAAAAAGAATTAAAGATTTTAAGATTCCCTCTATCGATAGTTCAAAATGGGCTATCATTCAAGTTTTAGAAATATTTCTTATAAAGACTTCTTATAAAGATGC
>JABCSY010000157.1 GCA_018238625.1 Promethearchaeota archaeon | reverse complement strand
AAAATTATGTAATTACCTACGATGATTAATCCAACTGCAAAAATAAACCGTTTGCGAAATTTCTCCTTTAAAATCAAGATAGATAGAAATTGTTGTATCATTGGTGTATTAGCTGTAAATGTCGCTGTTAAAACTAAAGTATTAATTTCAACTGCTTTATAAAATAAAGAATCCGCTAATCCCAAGGACAGCGCTCCAGCTATTCCAACAAATAAAAAATACTTCATATTTTTTCTATTAGCCTTTGTAAAACCAGAGTAAAAATCTTTATGAAATATTCCAACGATTAAGAATAGGATTGCTGCGAAAAAAATCCTGACAAAATTAGTGATGAAAACATCATTAGAAATAAATTGTGTAACATAATTAAATGCTACGATTGAAAGCCCCCAGAGAAATGCAGCTCCAACTGCTAATAAAATACCTAGAACCAAATTTTCTGACTCTTTTTTTTCTTTTTCAGAACTGTTTTCGTTATTTTCAGATTTATCTTTAGAACTTAAAAAGAAAATGCTGAATAAAATCAATAAACCTCCAAGAAGTATAGAAAATGTTATCTCTTCGCCAAAAATAATAAAGGCAAAGGGATAAACGAATATTAGGCTTAATTGAGTTAAGGGAAAAGCTCGAGAGACGTCAATTTTCTTTAAAGAAGCGAAGTAAAGCAAATCTCCTATTGTGACAGATAACCCTGATATTAAACATGCAATTATGTAGCTTACTAAATTTTGCGAACTCAATAAGGGAATGAACGAGAAAGAGCCGAAGATAAGGGCAAAAACAAAAGTTGAGCACGATACAAATAATAACCTAAAAAGGACACCTGGTTTTGATTCAATTTTTCTCAAACTGAATTTGTAAACTAATGAGGCTAGGCCCCACGTGAATAGAGCGTCAAGTGTTAAAAAAAAACCTATCAATTCGGGCATTATCTTAAACTTATTAAATATCGTTTTAATACTATTTTAAAAATTAAAACGAGAAAAAGGAGTCTTGAAAAAAAGAATTACATTTTACGATAAAGCATGTAAATTGAAATAGCAACAACCCAGAATGTAATACCAAACGTCATAACCCATTCTGTTATTGGATGCCATGAGAACAAAAACGGGACGATACAACTTACTGCTATTAAAGGTAGATACCCAACAAACCCTGAAAACTTCTCACTTTTAAAGAAAAGATAGCTAAAAGAGCTTAAATAAATAACACCACTTACTAAACTAATTAACGCAACCGCTCCGTGAAGAGCAAAAAGTATAATATTACTTCTAACCGAAGGAATAACGCCAATTGAAGCAAAGAAAAGGCACGAATTAATCGCAAACACTTTTCCGATTCTGAGTACCTTTGGATGATTGAGATTTTCCTTCTCAAGAATTTCTACTATGTGTAAATACGTCAATAATGCAAAAACACCAGATAAAAACGTCCCGATGTTGAAGTATAATGCGCCGGGACCCGTCCCTAAATCGCTTATCATGTAACTTAAATCAAAATCAGGAGATAGCGATATAGCAATGATATCTCCGGCTATACCAACTATTGCTGATAACAACCCGTAAAACGGGCGCGGTATAAAATTCAATACTTTAAGGATATTTATCTTTAGTTTTTCCATAGTTCTTTAATTGGATAAATATAATAAACCCTTTAAACATTATTTCATCGCAATATAAAAAAAAAAGAAGGAGAATTGAAGTTCTAGAAAAATTCTTTATTCAGGAAATGGTGGATGAGGTACGTACAATTCTGTTTTTTGCCATTCGATAATGGACTCTAATTTTTTATTTAATTTTGTTAATTCAGGGTCTAAGAAACCCTTTGTCATAATTTTTTCCATTTTTGATAAGCTTTGCCACTGTCTTTCAATAATAATTACGTTATTATCGTTAGACCCGAATAGACTACGGTATCGCTTTTTTGGAGGATAACCTAATTTATCCTCGAGTTCAGTGCATTTTTTATCAATCTCTTCTAAATCATCCCATTTACCATTTGCTACTCTTTGAATTAATCTCATAATAACTATTACCATTTAATTTCACCTCTTAATATATTTCACATTTTTGTATAATTGCCAAAAATGTATATATGACTATTCTCGATCGTTTATAATTTCTTCTTAAAAAATATCAAAGAAAAAAATGCGAAGTAAGAAATGCTACAAAATTAAGATTTAATTTTTAAAAGCAATTCTTTAGATGGTGGTATGGAAAATAAGAACATGTTAATGACTTCTTCTCTAATTTTATCGTCTGTGTCTGCTAGTTCAAACATTTTTGAAAGATTCTGACCTTTATTTTCGAAAAGAAATTCAACCATAGAAACTTTCATTTTAAAATTTCTAATTATTTTTTTAATATTAGGATGTTGTTTGTACTTTTTCAAGCTTTGTTTAGATATATCGTCGGTCTTCAAGGCCTCAATAGCGGTTTCAGCGGCAATCTTTCCAGATACTATGCTAGGGTGTATCCCTTCGCCGCTTATAGGAGAAACAAAACCTGCTGCATCTCCAATAATCATAATATTATCTCCGAATAAGCTTTTCTCTTTCACGCCTAATGCGGGAATTGGATAGGCACCATTCCATATTTCTTTATAATGCGAGCTAGGAAAGAACTTCTTAATGTGAGGGTCGTTCAAAAATTCCGTATATATTTGGTTTAGATTAGAATTCAAATTCTCGTCTAACCACGTGCCACATCCAATGTTAAAGCGTTTGTCATCTATAGGGAATATCCAGCCATACCCTTTATACGCTCTAAAAAATAAGGAAATAGAATCTTTATCTAATAAATTTTCCCCTTCCATTATAGCACACTTGCATAGTCCTATTTCGTCAATTTTCCACTTTCCTTTCAAACCAGATTTAGGCGCTAATTTGGAGCTCATTCCGTCCGCTATAATTAAAATTTTTCCGAGATATTCCTTTGTCCCCGAGGGGGTTTTTGTTTTGATCCCAACTTTGTGATTATTTTTAGTTACAAAGTCGTAAGATATATTATTGTTAAACAATTGAGCTCCAGCTTCTGTAGCGATATTCCTTACAAAATTATCAAATTCTAAGCGATCTACATTTATCGAATAATCCCTAATATTTTTCCAAGAGTATTGAATCTTACGATAATCCCCAGAATATATAGTTACTCCAGTATTAGGTGGGTAATTTAACTTTCGCAGTTGAGGGTAATATTTAAAGATTCTTGAGCTAACAGCACCACCGCAAGGTTTCCGCCAGTTAACATCTTTTTCGACTAAAGCGACCTCAAACCCACTTTCAGCCAGAACTTGAGCACATTTAGACCCTGCGGGTCCCGCCCCCGATATAACAACATCAAACATTTTCATCATCAGTATTTTTTTTGTAAGTATTTTAGTTAATGGATAAAGCATTAAAAATTATATTTTCCTTATAATTACTTATAAAAAAGAAATTTCAATTTGCTTGTTGTTTATTTGCATCTGCAACAAAAATGATTAATTAATTCTATTCATATTTTTAAACTATGGTTATTAAAAAAACAGAAAATTACGATTTTGTAATCGTTGGAGCTGGACCAGCTGGATTAACTGCGGGCATCGTGGCGGCAAGGAAAGGATTTAAAGCTGTTATTATAGAAAAAGGTGAGCTTGCTGGACCAAAACCTCGTGGTGAAGGAATGGGCCATTATCCTATTGTTGATACTATTATAGGAAAGAACTTCTTACCTTCTATAGGGATTAAATCCAACGGGGGAAGAGTTTGGCATTCTCCTGGAAATTTACAAACAACAACGACCTACCGCGAATACGACCATTATTTTTTCGAATGGAGAATATTTATCGATAGATTTGTGGAAATTGCAAGCGAGTTAGGAGTTGATATCCTTTTAAAAGCTGAGGTTACAGAACCAATTGAGAAAAATGGTTTTGTTAGTGGCGTAAAATTTAAAAACAAGAATGGAGATCTTAAGGAAGTATATGGAAACGCAATTTTAGATTGCAGTGGATATTCTGGCGTTATTGGAAGCCACTATGGAGTTCCTTACGACGAAGAGATAAATTGCCCCATAATAAAATGCTTAATTAGCGAAGCTAACATAGATATTAGCGAAACTCCAGATTTACAATTCTTTTTCATCGGGAACGGCGATTTGGATTACGCCCCTAACTTTCCTCAATGTATTGCGTATGTATTTCCATTAGAGAAAAAAGGAGCAGAAGTGGGTCTAATGTTGCGAATGGCGCAAGTACCTCAAATGAAAACCGTTAAAATACCTGATCATGACGAAATCATGACGGTTTGGGAAAATTTGAAGAAAGATTTTCCAGGATTTAGCGATTTTTTTAAGAAGGCTAAAATTGATTACGAGGAATTAACATATATACCAAACGCTAAAATGGTCGAAAATTTGGTTCCATGTCCTGGTGTTGTTCTTATAGGAGATAGTGCAGGATTTATTAATCCTTTTGGATCTTCTGGGTTGTACTATTCAATGGAAATGGCAGACTTCTGGGTTGAAAATATCTCGAAAAAAATGAAAGAACTTTCTGATAGCAATAGCAACATGGACCCTATTAAATATCACGAGTATATATGGAGCTCTGAAAATATAGATAATTACAAAAACAGCTTTAAAGAATTTGAAGTATATAAACAAGTAAAATCTATGTATAATCTTATCGGGGCTTTCGAATATAAAATATTTAATCGATTAAGAACTTCCGATAAGATTAACAAAAAATGGGATTACATCTCTTCACTTCTAAAACAAGCTTAGATTTAATAGATAGAACCTAATATTTAATTAATATAATTTCTAAAAAAAAGAAAAAATTATTAGTTTAATTTTTTTTTAAATTTTCAATTTAATCCAAACCTACCATGCTTAAGGCGTCTTTAGCTTCTAAAACGGGATAAAGCGTATATTTGTAGCCCACCACATCCATGTATATAGAATATCTTTTAACGATTGCTTTTATCGCGTCGAAGTATTTACTTTCATCTTCTATCTTATAAATACTAAAAAATGTGTAGTCACCAGCTGCAGCATTGAATACGTGTTCGGTTTTCACATAATCAGGCAACTTTTCAGCTTCAAGAAACTTTTTTCCGACTTCCATACCGACATGAGCTGGAAAGCTTCCCATAATCACTATATATGCCATAATTCTTACCTCCTTTAATTTTGTAGTTTTTAATTTTTTAAATAGGATATTTCTGATTCAATTTTGCTTAGATTTCGTTAAGAAAATTTAAGACAAATTAGTATAAAATTTTTATCACATATTTTTGTTTTATAGGAGATAATTTTATATAATCTTAAAGAACATCCATAATCATTAAAAAAAGGAAAATTAAGTAAATTTCAACAATCCATTCAATTTTTTTTTATTTTTGATTTTATCTAAGAGAACATAATTTTTGTCATAAATGTTAAAAATCTATCGTTTCAAATGAAAGCCGTATAACATATATATATTCCCGAACATTTCTCCCCATAATAAATTATAGGATGAGTGTAATAATGAAGAATAATTTTTTTAATTCAATGTTAAGATATAAGAAATGGCTGATAATCTGGATTAGTTTTATAGTTTCATTTTGCACCACATTAATAATCAATGCTGGATTCATGGGAACAGTTAATGTATATAAGGTATTAACCCATAACTTAGCAATTGATACAGCAATAATATTTCTATCAATTCCTATCGTTTGTATAATAGCATTTATAATAGGAGGATATTTTTTCACGCCTTTATTTATGTTTATCCATAAAAAAGTTTTAGGTCGAGATTTAATATATGGTATCAGGGAAATGCAAAGACCTAAAGACTTTAAGGGCGCTTTCATGAATTCACTATTTCCTGCATTTTTGGCATTTAATATAGGGATTATTCTAAGCAACGAGAGTGTACTCCATGATTTACTTTTTGTGGATTCGTTTAATCCAGGATCCGCCATTTATCAAATTCTTACTTTATTAATTCTTTTTCCACTTGTCTCTGGAATAGGGATTGGTGTATTTTCAGCAGCTTATTTTTTACTTGAGTCGGGAATTGAATACACAAATAAAGAACGAAAAAAAGTACGCCGTGGCTCCTTTCCTACCGAAGTCAGGTCACTTGGTGGTTTCTATTTATACTATCTTAAAGGTTATGCTGGAATTTGGGTTATAATTAGTCTTTTTAATTTAATATTTTCATTTTTCTCTGTTCTTGAAGGAGTAAGTTTTGGTATCTATATCATAAATATCCTTTTATGGCCATTAATGCCATTTTGTATTACTTTTTTCATGTTACCAGTCTCCATAATACAGGACTTTACATATGAAAGAAGAAAAAAATTTACACTAAAATGGGCAGAAAAATTCAATATTAGGGGCCAGTTAGATGATCCTTTAGGAGTAAATTAAGATTTTTTTATTTATTAAATTTATTATGAAAAATAAATCAGCATTTCAACCTTTCTTTTTTTAATTTTCTATAAGAGAAACAAGAGAAAATATATCTCAAGAGAGTAAATAAATCTAAGTGTATTTTTTAATTTAATATAACTATGATATCTCCAACACATTTTTCTTGGGAGTATAATGAACATTCATTAATCTTAGGTTTTAATTCATATTTAATTCCTAATGTATCTAACCAACAGCAAACACGATAGATGACGCCACATTCATAACCTTGTTTTATTCCGATCATTTTCATCCCTTCAAACGCGAAACATTTATCCATTTCCCAATGCATTCGGTTAGTTTCGGGGAAAGTATATTGAAACTTCATGAAGCCTCCTTTTAAAATGCTAAAACCATCATCAATGAATTTTTTAAGTTGCTCGAAAGTAGTGATCTTAACATTTTCCATTCCCAACGCTTTCCGAATTCTTTTCATTTCCAAGACAGATAAATTTCTAATAGCTCCTTTATTTAGCTTGTTTGCTGCATCGATTCCATATTCTTTTACCGTGTTATAAAACCACGCGCCATCATGAGTCATCCAACATTTAACAAGAAGTTCTTTTAACTCAAGTTTATCAAGTTTATCAAATAAAGTCATTATATATTCTAACTGGATTTGGTTTAGACTTAATCTCAATAAAACGAGATAAAATTTAAATCATTTTAAAAAGAGCGAGATAATTCCAAATAATCTTAAAGTAGAAGTTTAAATGATCACATTTTTTAGGATTTAATAAAAATGTCTTAATTTCAATCTCATAATTTTAAACAAGAAGAACCACTAACTAAAATGATATTACTTGAATTAATCATGAAATGGAAAAAAAAATGAAAAAAAGACCAAAACGTGGATTTTTAGTGGCACTATTAATTGGTTTTGACGAAAAAGAAATCCATACTTGGAAAGTGTATAGTCATTCTTTAAGAGTTTATAAAACTATCAAGTTAACTCGCAAATGGAAATACTTGGATGATAAGCAAATATATCATGTACTTGAAGAATTAGTAAATCTCATTCGATTTGTTATTAGAGATGGATTAAAGAGCATTTTATTAGCAAGCCCACAGAAAAAGGATTATTCAACCATCTTT
>JABCSY010000156.1 GCA_018238625.1 Promethearchaeota archaeon | reverse complement strand
GATTCTTGGTTTTGGTGCAGATATACGATAAACCCCTACTCTGGATGCGCCCATACTTGCATATATTGCGATGCTAGGAGCCAAAGGTATTACTTAGATCAAGACTTCGAGAACGAAATTATCGTAAAAACGAATATTGATAAAAAATTAGATCTAAGAATTAAGAGAGCTCGAAAATTACTTCCCGATGTAATTGGACCTGGTGGTGTTTGTGACGCGTACCAACCTATCGAAAAAGAGGTTGAAAATACTTTAAAAATTCTGAAAGTTATAGCTAAACACAAATTCCCCATAAATATTGCAACAAAAAATAAAATGATTACGAGAGATATAGACTTATTAAATAAAATCGCAGAAGATACATGGTGTACCGTTGGTTTTTCGATCACTACGACTGACGAGGAATTGGCGCAATTTTTAGAACCTTATTCATCTCCACCGAAGGAACGCCTTGAAGCTTTGAAACTGATTAAAACTAAAGCTCCAAATATTCAAGTTGGGACTTATTTTATGCCAATAATACCTTTTTTAGAAGATAACGACGAAAATTTGGAAGATGTTATTAGACAATCTAAAAAAGCGGGAGCCGATTTTATTCTTTTCTCGCCAGGTTTGACAATACGAGATCAACAAGCAGAATTTTTTATCAAAAAATTAAAGAACAGTAAATACGAACATATCGTAAAACCTTTACTAAATTTATTTAAGGGGCAAATGTACCCACCTACTGATTATGTAAAGAAACTACACTCAAAATTGTTAAGTTATTGCGAGGAGTATAAATTACCCATAAGAGCAAAGAGATGGATACCGAACGATTACCGAAAGTGGAATTACAAGATTTCTGAGTTGCTATTAAACAAAGAATATTTGGATGTTGTTAAAACCGGAAAATCAAACAACGCCATGAAATGGGCTGGTTTAAATCTGAATAATCTGGAAGAATCTATTATAAATGTGTATAAGAGAGGAGAGCTATCAAAATTAAATAATTTCAATAAAAAAATAATTGAATTCGTTAAACCGTATTTAGAAAAAAGTAAAGAATCAGAACAAAAAACAGGACTTGATAAATTTCTATGACGGAAGATGTAATTATTGAAATTAAAAGGCTATTGGTGGAAAAAACTCCGCGTCTTACTCCAGAAAAGAAGTCAATGATGTACAAGATTATAAATCCCGACATTTCTAACTATGTAAAATACGGAGTAAAGGTTGCCGAGATTGAGAACATCGTAAAAAACGTTTATAATAAGTTCATATGTACTTATCAAGATGCAATTGAAATTTTTAAAGCGTTAACTAAATCAAATGTTGAGGAGGAAAAATTCGCAGCATTCTTTTTCTTAAATCGTTTTAAAAAAAATTTTAACGAGGGAACTATTGACCTTTTCAGAGAAGAATACGCTAAACATTGCCATACATGGAGTCACTGCGATAGCACTTGCGTCAGAGTCATAGGACCGTTTCTCGGGAAACAGGGTAATGAAGAATTAGCTAAAAAAACTATTGATAAGTGGTCAAATTCTGACAATATATGGATTAAAAGAGCCTCAATGGTTATTCTACTTAAAATTACGATGATAAGAAAAGATTTTGATGAGGATTATGTTTTTGAACTCGTGGAAAAAATGTTAAAGTATTCCGAAGCAAATTATATCGAAAAAGGAATCGGGTGGCTCCTTAAGACTTGTTCTAAATATAAACCTGAAGTAATTATTGATTATTTATCGAAGAACAAAAAAAATCTGTCCAGGTTAATCCTAAGATACGCCAGCGAAAAATTACCCAAAGAAAAGCGAGCCCAAATTTTATAATATTTTCAATTTTATAATAAATTACAGCTTAAAAACGAGTTTTCATATGGATAATAATACTGAAAATATTCCTGAATTCATTGATGATGAAGGGTATTATGTAGATGGTTTTGCGTTTTGGAATGATGTTAAGAAATATTTCTATTTCTTGTACCTATTTATATTCTTCTTGTGTCTGATTCTATCTCTTCTCAATAGAATAGATTGGTTAACTATACTTTTTCTTGAACTAATGACGACCCCAATACTTTTTCAGATATTCATGATTCGATATGTAATCGTACCCCATAAAAGTCGATTAGTAAAAAAAATCGAAGAGATCCAAAAAGAAAAACGTGTTATATATGAAGAATTTTCTGAAAGCATCAATTGTTCAGCAAGGAGTCCTGGATCTATAATATTCTTCTCAATATTCCTCTATTTAATTATCTTAGTTCTATATCTTGGAGTTAGTGGTATCAATCTTCCAGAAGTTATCTTTTTCTTTAGTTTGTTTTTATTTTTCTATGCAATCATTCTTCCAGGCATTTTCAATAGAAGAAAAGATCGAATTAGGGTAGATCCCCGCAATCAGGGATACATTATCAAGAAGAAATATTTTTTGTTTCTATATGGTAAAAAACGATTCTACAATTGGTCAGAACTGTTAATAGAAGTTTTAGGAGAAAAAATTCATTTATCTTTTAAAAAGGAATACAATGCACATTTTAAACCAGAAGATGACGATTACCTCCAAATTGTTCCAAAAGCTTTTAAAACGCTAAAAGGTAATAATGATTCAGATAAAATGAGAGCCTTAAAAGCCTTATCTATGTATAATACTAAAAAAGTATTAAGATTGCATTTCGCATATGGTCTAGTTTTAACTATCGCATTGTTTGAAGTGTTTTTTCTAACCAAAGTTGTGTTTGGATAAAGAAAATACTTGTTAAAATTTCAATAAAATTATTAATCTTTATTTTATTATGTTTTTACAAGGATATCCACGATAAAATTAGTAGACTTAACAAAAATATATTATAAATCGATGGGGATTTGAACTTTGAATGCAGAAAATAGGATTAAACCAAGAAAGATAAGACAGGCAATGAGAGCTGGTTATCTTGAAAAGATTACTCCTTCCATTCCAAAAAATGAAGATATTCTTAATATTGAATTAAAGATTGAAGCTTTTGAGCGAATTCTTGGTATTATTTTTATACCAGTATTTATCATTATGTTTTACATCCTTGTACTTGAGATAGAAAATAGTTTTACTCCTCCTTTCACTCATTTCACATGGTCTTCCCTAACTTTAGTAATTGGAATTATAATAAATATATATTATTTATTAAGGTGCAAAAAAGGTTATGATATTAAGACTATTGTTTTTACAAATAAACGAATGTACTCTTATGATAAAGACTTGAAGATGGATGAATCAGTGAAACATAGCGATGTAAAAAATGTGTTTTTTGACCAATATTCTTCATATGAACCAAAGAAAAAATTTTCAATTCGTTTAGAATACTTTTCTCAAACAAAATCAACCAAGGATTCATTAAAATTCATGTATTTTTTATTGTATAACTACTGTAATCCTAAAATCCAAATTAAAAATACACTTAAGGATAAAAGGATTCCAAACATTGAAGATGAATTTCAAAACATCATTCAAAAATCCATATTCAATATCTCTAATGAAAGATATTTTGATATTCATAAAAAAAAGGAAGGATTTTTAGTCAATATAATCATTTATATGGCCATCACTATAGTTGTTATATTTTTAATCATTTCATTTGTTCACAATGAGCTATCTACTTCAATAGAATTTGCGATACTAATTGATGTATTTATCCTTATCATTGGAAGTCTCATATTATATGGTATCCCTTACACTGGAAATCAAATTTATTCGTCATTAAAGAGGATTAACTACCTCCCCAATAGTAATTTTGAAATTTGTACCGACGGTATTAAAGTGATGTCACCTTCAGGTGAAGCTTTTATTCCCTTCGAAGATGAATTGATAATTAGTCCTTATGATTGTATGCTAAAAATGTTTGCAATTTCAGACAAAAATGTTTATGATGGAATACAATTCAGTAAATTTAACGTAAAAGAAATAAAATTCCAAGTAGGTCCTGTAGAGGACCATGAATTTTTTTATTTACTCACACTATATCATTATTTGAATTGGTTAAATGAGAATAAATTGATCTTAAATGAGGAACACGTTAAAGAGCATTATTTACTATCTGATCCGTTTAAAAAATCTATTGCGGAAAAAATAATGTTAAATGAAAAAATTACTGAAGCCATTGATGTTCCAGCCATTCTTGATATGCCCTCATTCACAATTGAATCAGAAAAAGCAATTTTCAAGTACCCTAAAGATTTATATAAATATTATATCTCAGATGATGAGAAAATTTATTACATTCACCAATATGTAGCCATTCCACCCACTATTAGAAGAAAATTTAGTTTCCAAATCTTTTTTATTAGCCTTCTAGGTTTAACATCGTTATTACTTTTTTTGGGGCTTCAAAATGAACCAACTGATATATCGCTTCTCTTTATTTTACCATTAATACCTATCTTCTGGATAGGATATCATTTTTTCAAAACAATTCTTTCCCTAAAAAAAATAAAGAATATTGAAGCAATCTTTACCGAATCAAAAATAATATTCAAGCGAAAAGATTGGATATTTCCACTACCATATGACAATATTCAGTCTGTTCATAAAACCTATGAAAAAAGCAGGAAACGATATTATAAATTCCTACATTTTCATTCGAGAAAAAAAGATTATTTGATGACTCTCCATGATATCGGCTTTGATAATCCGATGATTACAATTTTAAATGCCAAATGCAAAGTAAAATAATTGCGTTTTTACTTTTCAATATTTTAGCTTTATCCTATAATGTCGTAAATAATACTTGTTGATAAGTAATTAACATAATGAACTCTGCCAATTTATATTTTAAACTATTGATATTTGGTAAAAAAATTGAGATTATAGCTATAAAAGACTTATAACTAAACATTCATATTTAGAACTTATGAATGAAAATGAAGAATCTGTTCGAAAATTAATCCGTTCTAATAAAGGACTTCATTTTATAATAACATATTCAATACCCCCAGTTTATATTTTTATATTATTTGTATTACAATTTTCTGAGGAGGCATTACCTTATAATTATGATAATTATTTCTATTTGTTTTCAACTAATCTAAGTTTTATCATATTGATTTTTGGAATAGTAAGTGCATTGGCAATTGTATTTACCTATAAATACCTCATCCCATATATCCAAAAATGTGAAGATAAATCGAGGATATTAACACTAAATCTATTTCTTATTGTGTATGGTTCAACATTAATTGATGTTTTTGGATTAATAATTGGTATTCTAGGTTATTCTACATATAATGTTATTGATTGGTTTACTGTAATTCCCTTTATAATAGTAGGTTCGATCTATGGAATTTATTTATATAGGAAAGTTATACCGCTCAGTATTGAAAGATATGAATCTATGGTATATTAACAACTTCTCAGTTCCGTAAAATCAATCAAATGTTTAAATATCTTGGATTACTCCATTTGGACAATATTAATCTTACAACTTTGCCTGAAACAATTTGAACTCCTTAAGATTGCCTATAGATTCTGGTAGAATGCTAATATTATTCCCATAATTGCTCCTTACTTTAAAAAGATTTATTATTCGAAATAGGTGTATTGATGGTTTTGGTTGTATGAATAAAAGGTGAGAAAATATAGGAACTTTTTATAAAGTACCTAAACTATTTTTATCTAAAATTTGAAGACGATTCATTCCTGTTATGAAACCGAGAATGTAAATATAATCATTATGGACTTCTGCTGCACTAATAAATGAGAAGAATGGATTATATGTATGAATTAGCACGGGATTTTCCAAACTGGAAATATCATATACTAATAATCCTTCCTTACTTGAGGTGCAGTAAAGCATATCTGGTTCAACCCAAATGTTTTCTATATCTTTTGAATCCAACTTCCAAAGAACTTTTGGAAGGGTGGGATCAGAAATATTTATCGCATATAAGTTATATTTATATAAATCCTCGTAATCTGTGAAGAAGTCAGTAATAAATGCAATATTATTATATATTTGAAGCTTTTGACCCGCGTGACGACTAATTCCCTCATCATAAAAAGTAGAAATAACGTTGATATTTAATGGATTGCTTATATTTACGACTGTCAAGAGAGCTTCTCCTCCTATTATGTATCCATAGTCCCCCTGTATCTTGAAATCTTTAGCCCAATCTACAACGCTACTTCTCTCTGATAATATGACCGGATCATTCGGTTTAGAGAAATTATAAACGGAAAAAATACCTGATTTAATTGTATTGGGAGATCTTACTGAATATAGAAGATCACCCCGCAAAGCTAAAACACCTGCTTGAGATAGAACATCAATAACAGTAGGATTGTAAGAATCCTTAACATCTACTATCTGTACGTTTCCATCTCCTTCCTGCAAAAATAAATAACCATTTTGATATGAGATCCATTGAGGATTTTTCATCTCTATAGTTTTAAAAATATATGGATGAGCTGGATTTGTAGCATCTATTATTGTAAGACTCTCATCGCAGATATAAACAAAATCTCCCTGAACTTCCATATCTTTTATACCTCCTGGTAAACCAGAGATGGTTCCAATAGCTAAGAAATTTATGCCAAATAAAAAAATAAGAATAATACCAATGAAAGAGATTCCTCCTCCTATTACAACATATTTCTTTATCATAGTAGTACAACTTTTTTTTTGCTATTATTGTCTAATTACTGTTTGATTTATTGCATATTTAAATTTTTTTACAGTGTTGATTTGTTGTCAGACTAAAGAAAATCCAGATATCGATTCCGATATCCTTTTTTCTTTTATGCAAATGACCGTTTTACTTATTTAATCGGATTTATAACTGCTCTTAAAGGAAGGCTTAATCGAGTCTGCGAAAATATATAGAAATTTATGTTTTACAGCTTCATTAGTCGAGCTCTTATATTTGGATAACTATAAGTCATATTGTATGATAAAACTGGAAATTTAAATAATAGTGATCATATTAAGGTACTTCTGGAATTAATTGGAAAAATCTTTAAATAATCTCTTTGTACCAAGATTATAACAAGAAATCTTCTTTGTTACGATTAAAAGTTTAATTTAGGAGGAGACGGATGACTATCATTTTTCATTTTTGGTTTAGTTCCCTAGCATATTGCGTTCCAATAGTAATGTATAGTGCCTTCAGAATTACATTTAGTGCTTTTTTGATTGTTTATAGTCAAGAGAAAGGTCGTGAAACACTTCATAAGAATCTCATTCTAATCGCAGCGATCATTAATATTGTCAGCACTGTATTATTATTTTTCATTCCCTCCGGTTCCACAGCTTATAGCCCTACAGTGGAGGAAAGAGCTATGAGAAATCTTTTCCTTATAATTACTTTTCTAACTTTTCCTTGATGTATTATAGTCTATTTTCAAATATTAAGAAACCCTTTGTCTTGACCGATGCATCTTTCTTTTGTTTTACGTTACACTGGTGCCTGGCACCAGTGTAACGTAGTGGGCAATTTTAGATTTTCATTATTGTAACGCCTACCAGACCGGGGCCGACATGAACACCCAAAACAGGCCCAATTTCTCCGAAAGACATTTCTTCTACATTCTTATTTTTACTGAACTCTTCATACAATGCTTTTGCTTC
>JABCSY010000155.1 GCA_018238625.1 Promethearchaeota archaeon | reverse complement strand
ATTAATAATTCATTTAAAATTTTATATGGTAATTCGAAATTGGTGGATCAAATAAACAAATGTTTAACGTATAAATTCTAATTTTTAATAGATATATAAAATTATTAATTTCGAACTTAAATATTTATTATCCTAGAATCTAATTTTTCCTATTGAAAAAAAAACGTTAAAATAGAAGCTAAACATTTGTTTATTTAATTAAAATTTATGAAAAAAAAAAGGGATTTATAAAATGGAAAATTCTTTATCAGAAAAATTAGGTTTTACACCTCCAAAATTTACTACAAAGCAACGTATACATTGGGGTTTAGCAAGTTTTGGTGGATCAATGATAAGTGGAACTTATGCTTCGCTTTTGTCGATTTTTTACGTCGATTATTTAGGCCTTGTTGGACCTTATGCCTATTTAGTGATTATTATGAGCATTATTTACGCTGTTTGGAACGCTATTAACGACCCTCTTTTTGGTTTCTACTCTGATCGGTCAAAATCAAAAAAAGGAAGAAGAATTCCATTCATGCGCTATACAGCGCCGTTTCTTGGTTTATCTTTTATTCTTGTTTGGTTTGCCCCGATTAGTCCTGACAAAATATTCGTTTTTTGGTGGATGCTAGTAACAACAGTCCTGTATGATACTGGCTATACTATCGTGTTCCTAATATATTCAGCGCTTCTTCCGGAGATAACTGAAGATGAACAAGAAAGAAATAAATTATCTGTATTTTCCTCATTTTTTAGTTTAATAGGGATGATTTTAGGATTCCTAATTCCAGACTTCTTCCGAAAAGAACAAGGAATATTTCCTCTACAAATGGCCATGATAGCAGTTGGAATCGTTGGAACTCTCTTTATATTATATACTACATTTAAGTTTAAAGAACGTCCAGAATTTACAAAAGTAGATGAGCCTCTTAAAATTAAAGATGCTATAAAACATACTTTTAAAAGCAAATCGTTTATTATTCTTGTTGCAGCCAATTTTATGAGCATATTTATGCAATCGCTGATTATTGGTTCGATGTTTTACTTAGCTGATTATGTAACGCAGTCATCTTCTATTCTATTGCTTGTAGCAGTATTCGTTCCGCTTATATTAGGAATATGGATGGTCCCAAAATTGAGTGTAAAATTTGGAGTTGTAAGGGCTGATCAAATATTATTGATAATAGGAGCTACGGGTTTACTGCTTTTAACATTTGTTCCGGTTACAATTATATATTTTAGCCTTGCTCTTGCAGGTATTGGGCTTGTAGGGCCATTAGTTCTGACTAATGTAATGTTCGCTCAAGTGATCGACGAAGATGAGTTAAAAACTGGAGTCAGAAGAGAAGCAGTTTATTTTGGCATGAATGCTTTTATTACTAAACCAGCACAGAGCATTGCACTTGCTCTTCCAGCTATTTTGTTGACTTTAGCTCACTTCGTTCCCAGAAATGCATTGGGGGAGATTCAAACCCAAACACATCAGACTGATGTAGATTTCGCAATTAGAGCTTTTATGGGGTTTATTCCAGCCATTGCATTGTATATTGAGGTTTTAATTTTGCAACTTTATCCATTAAAAGGAGAGTATTTAGCAAAAGTTCAAAAAGAAATTCTTGTCTTACACACCGAAAAACATGATAAACTGATGGAATTGGAAAAACAACAAAAGCCAGATAGAAATCAACAATAATTCGAAAATTTAACTACTAATTAATTTTTTTTTATAATTCTGAAAAATAAATTTTGTTGATTTTAAATAATAAAATCTAAATTTTATTGAATTAATTTATTTTATATTAATACTAAATAAAATAACTAATATTAATCGTGAAATCAATGGCTAAAAAAAAGAAAGTACCAACAGAAACCGAAATTGAAGATGTTCCCGAAGGAAAAAAGGATGATGACGGAGACGAGATTCTTGATTTATATGATGAGGAAGATAATTTAGAAGAAGATCTTGATTACAATCTAAGTGAAATTAAAGATGACATGTTAGCGGACGAAACAGAAGAAGAGGAGTTCGGATTGGAAGTTGACGAAGTCGTAAAAATGTTAAGAAAAGTGAAATGTGATCCATGTCCTGGTTTAAAGAGCGTACCAGGTTGTAAAATTGCTCATGATCACGGCTGTCCAAAACCCAATAAGCCATAAAATACCAATTTCCTTTTATTTTTTTATTCAAATCTTATCATATTCAACCTCATAAACTAACATTAGGGATAACTAATGCTCTCAAAGAATCAAAAACGCATTATTATAATCATTATTGGAATTGTTTTTAGTGCTTATATTTGGAACGTAAATACCTCGTGGGGTAATCCTTTTGAACCGTGTTTGATATTATCAACAACAACTTTTTTAATCATTTACACGCCATTTGAAATTTATTGGAGCTTTAGGGATTTGTACTTCGATAGATGGGCTCCTATTAAGTTTGGGAGTTTGATAACTTCTAAAATTAAAATCGAAGTTGGCAAAAGTAAAAAAGGAAAAAGCAGGTGTATTATAGCTTGTTTAATACGTTCAAACGATCAAGAAATTGTTAAATCCAAAAATACTATTGTTGTTGTCTGCCATGGTTTTTCAGACACAAAAGAAACTCTACAATACTATTATTTACCGTTAGCTTACCATGGATATACAATCTTAGCGTATGATGCACGTGGTATTGGAGAGTCTAAAAAGGTAGGAAGGAGAAGTCAATTCTTAAAGAGAATAGACGATTACAGAAAAATAATTGAATGGGTTAAAGATCAAGACCAACTTAAGAACAAAATAATCTTTTCTGTCGGATTCAGCGTTGGAGCTATAACTGTTATATGTGGAGGATTTTCAAATGTTTATATTGAAAAAATAATTGCAGTTTCTTCAATATCTTATTACAAACAAAACTTACCTAAAAATAATCCTATAGTAATGCTTAGCTATCTTTTTAGGGGAGTAAAATTGTTCCCAAATAAAGAAGAAAACGAAAAATTGTCTCCATACATCGTAATCGAGAAATCTAAGCGCCTGTTATCAGAAGATATATGGCGTAATTATTCTAAGAGAATATTTCTTATTCATGCTAGAAACGATAAAATTATAAAGTTTAAGAATTTCAAGGAAAACGCTGAGCTGCTAGATCTTTCACAAGAAAACACATTAATTTTAAATAAGGGTGGCCACACTCAAAAGAAAAACGAATTAGTTTTAGTCGCAGCTTCTCTAAAATTTTTTAACTCTTAGTTCAATTTTAAGTTAGAATTTTAAAAGTGTTAGTTTAAATATTTCATTTTTAATTTAATTTAAAGCACATAAATTGAATTTTAATGATTTGTCCTATTTGTAGAGAAGAAATTAAGCTTCAAAAGTTAAATTCACACTTCAAAATAACTTTAGGAAATTTAATAAACGGGAAATTTTACGGTAATAAGACTTTTTACTACCATAAAGATTGTTTAAGTGAGAAAAATCTCAATGAGAAAGAACTTTTAATAGCATAAAATAATAAGTGCTATTAGCTGCTTTTACTAATACTTCTGAAAAGCCAATAAGTTTTGAGAAAAGGGCAGTTTCCTCAGAGAGATTAAGTTACATTTAGGTTGATTTAAGATATATACTTGTTCTGACCAATAATGTTATCCCAATCTGAAAAATTAATTAACTGTTGGTAATTTTTACATATCTTAGCGAATAAAATACATCCAATGCAAGACATATTAACAAAATCATCTATAGACAAATTTAATAGTTTACTATTTTTCTGTGAGAATCCAATACCTCGCTCAACTTCAATTTGACCATCAAAACCAGATAAATTTACTACAAATTCTTCTTTCTTTAAAGAACCTTTATACACGCCTCTAGCAATTCTTGCTAGACCCCCAACTGGTATTATAAGACCTTCTTTTTGGGCTAAATAGAGTCTTATGTCATAAGTATGTTTTCCGCCCTTCCATGTAATAGTATTAAAATTAGCCATCTCTTGAATTGTGTAGGGATACGGATTACGCTTTTTCATAAATTTTGCAAAGAACTCTCTTTTACTTTCTTCTATAATGTGTTTAATTCTTTGAGGGTTATCGTTTTTTAAGATTGGAATTACTCCTGCTCCACCAGACCCACCCATAGGTTTTATAATAAAAGATTTATTGAAATTTTTTATTAAATAATTAATTTTTTGGCTTAATTCCTTCTCATTATTTGCTTTTGTGAAAAAAAGATATTTCAAATTAAACTTTTCAAGGAGACTTTTGTTGTAAAAACTTGTTAAATATGTGAGAGATTTATCGTCAGTAATTTTAAAAATTGGATTTACAATTATTGTATTTATTCTGCGAAAGTCTTTTTTAATTAGATTAACAAATTCCTCGTCGTTTAGACGTCTCGCTATACCATCTCCAACCAAAACTTTAACTTTTTCACCTAAATACTTAATCCATCCATTAGAAAATGTTATAGTTTGATCTAATTCTTTATAATCCGCGATTAAAAACACAACTTCTGCCTTATATTCCTTAGAATAACTATCAGAATTAAAAATCTTAAGTGAATAACCCAACGATTTAATTTTTTTCCTAAAATATTCAACCATAATCACTTTTTCATGAATTAAAGCGTCGTTTACGGGGACGCCTACCAGTACTAATACTTTTTCATTATTTCCTCTAGATTTTTCTATTGCTTGATTAATTGCTTGAAAGTACCCATCATACATTATTTTTTGTTGTTTAGCAGTAAGAATAGACAAACCTCGATTAGAGCCTCCATTTGTTTCGAGAAGAAAAAACTTCTTACCTTCGACCCCATCACATACCATAAAATCAATACTGCCTGCATAAAATGTGTCAGTATTAACTAGAACATTATCCCCATGTTTAGCTAACTTTTTCAAAGCTTTTTCTCTTATTTGATCTATAAAATTATCTTCCTGAGATGAACGAAGGTCCGCGAACGAGATTAAATTAAGCCCTAAGGACTTTCCTAATTGAATTAATTCTAAATCAGATTCGGTTATGTCTTTTGACATTAACTTAAGGAATTTGGTTAGTAAGTTCTCTCCCAAATACATCACTCAATCGTGATTTAAAATATGGATAGTCTGATTTCAATTAATCTTATTATGCTTTTAAAGACAGCAATTATAAATAAATATAACCTTGGTAATTTTAATAAAATTATAAATTTATGAAAACAAGCAGAAAGGGGGGAAATTCTATAAATACAAATAACCTTGGTGGTTCCCCTTAGTACTAAGTCTGAGAGAGCCAAGCAAAATTTTCTTTACTTTACTTTGTTCTTTAAAATTCAGATCTGAAAATAATAGAACATAATTTTTCTCTAAATTGATAACAAAAAGAAGACCAATTTTAATCATCTTAGAATCTTCTGTAAGCAAAGAAATTATTACATAATGATAAGGGAGATTAATTAAATTATTAGGATTGATTTCTATTTCTAAAATTTCATCGTTTTCAATGTCGTAATCGTTTTTTATGAATTTAATATCGTTTAATGGTATTGAAATCTTTCTATAATTTTCTAAAACCTTTGCAAATTGACTCTGTCTTAAAAATCTTCTTTCTTCTTTATCTTTTTCGTAAAAAAATTCATTTTGCTCTTTTAAAAGAAAGATCTTTCTTTTCTTCGATTTAGACGCATTTTTTTCAATTTCTTTTAATTCTTCAATAGAATCGTCGTGAAATACGATCAAAATATCAGGATCAACGGTATCTATGAAGAAGTTCTTATAAACGACACCTGTCTCCGTTCTTATCCATCCATCACTATCAATAAGAATAATATCCGTATCTGTGTGCCTTTCAACATAATTATTTAGCAAATTTTTGCAAGAATGTGAAACAATAAATTTAAAATTAGCTTTAGGGAAAGTGCTTCCAATAAAAACAGTTTCTTCGGTATCAATTTCAGCGCTCGATACAATGCCTTCTTTAATTTCACCTATATTAAGGGTTGTTGGGAGGTATAACAATTGTTGTCCTAAATCTGAATCAAGAAAAGCTGCTTTTAATCCTTCGTTAACAATATTGTTTGCTAAAAATTTTACGAGAGTAGTTTTACCACTACTAATTCCTAACACCATTACTTTTAATGGTTTGTTAGGTTCGTTTTTTCTAATCGCGCTAATAATTGAATCCTTAATTTTCACCCATTCATTAGTGATCGTGTTTTCTTCAATTATTTCTATATTATCTTTATTACTGGTGAAAATCTCTAACTTCGATGGTTCCAACGCATATAATGGATAATTATTAGCACTTGGAACGATTATTGTGTTTTCTTTCTCGCTTTTTTCAGGTACTAATGTTTTTCCAAAGACTTCAATTTTACCTTCTAATAATATAACCCTTGTAGGACCTCTAATTAAAAGAGTATGTCCTTCTTGCACGTCTTGTATCATATATTCCTCAAACCACCTTATATAATAAAAATAATATAATAATAATTATTTTTTCTTCTTACATTTTATACTTATTAACTAATTATCTTAAATTTTTAATTCATAAATATGTAATGTTTCTTGAAAACCTAATTTTGTAAACAATTTTTTTGCGGCATTATCTACATCTTGCTTTAAAGCTAATCTGATCGATTGGATATGATTTCTTTTAAAAAAATCAACAATATATCTCACGATTTCTTCTCCTATTCCTAATCTCCTTTTTTCTTCCTTTATAATTAAGTTAGAAATGAGGCCAAATCTATAACCCTTATCTGACGTTCTAATCGAACAATTTGCCATTCCAATAATGGCTTTTTGTTCCTCATCAAAAGCTACAAATACTTCAGAATTTGAATCTTTTTTCATACGTTCTATTATACTATTTCTCCATCTCTCTTCATCAAATTCCTGACCATTTAATATGCAAAGATTCTTCATTAATAATGTGATTTCTTCTGTATCCCTTTCTGAAAATTCCCTAATTAACATTTTTTTAAAATTTTTATATTAAATTTATCTAACTAGGATAAATTATTTTTTTTTAAATTATTTGTTGATTATTCTTTCTAAATTAATTACAAACCTCATCGATAAAATTTATTAGAGTGGAAACAATCTCATCATGATCTGGACTACACAACATTGAATGGTCGTTATGTTCTAACCATATTTTTTTTTTGACTTTAGAATTAACAATTTCATAAATAAAATTCATACTATTCTTTTTAATTACTGAGTCTAAGCGTCCTTGAAAAAATAAAACAGGACAGTTAATATCTCCCAATACATTTTTCATTTCCTTCATTAACTTATTAAATTTTCCAATAACATTAAGGGGAATTTTATCATAACCTACCCATTTTCCATTTGTTTCTTGTTTAAACTTTTTTAACGGAATTGGATAATATTTGACGAATATTTTTAACAATGGTACTAATTTAGGAGCAAATCCTCGAATTCCAATGGGGGCGCTTATAGTAAAGACTCCATCGATGTTATTATTACTTGCTAATATTAAAGAGAAAACACTCCCCATAGAATGACCTCCAACTATAATTTTTTCACATTTTTCTCTAATTAATATTATCTCTTTTTCTAAAGCTCTTTTCCACGCACTTAATGGAGTAATTCGTAAATCTTCGGGTGAGGTTCCAAATCCGGGTAATAATGGTATATGAACGGTATACCCCTTTTTTTTGTGTAAATCCTCACCTAAAGG
>JABCSY010000056.1 GCA_018238625.1 Promethearchaeota archaeon | reverse complement strand
GAGAATATCACGAATGGCTATTCGCAGAACACCCACGACATTTTAATGGAACGGGTCCTTATAAAAATTGGAGAGTTAGATTACATACTTCCCGCGACGAGTTAGCAGGATATTATCTTGGCTTTGCCAGCGTTTTAAAATTTGTTGAGCCTGAAGCGAATGATGATAGTAGATGGTGCGTAGAAAGAATTGGCTTATTAGCGGCGCAAATGATCGAAGGTTTTCGCAAAACTAACTGGTTATTATTAGGTGGAGAGGGAGAACCTGTAGGTTCAGACTTAAATCCAATATTAGGGGAAAATATGTGGCAATTAACCTTACTACGCATAGGTGCTACAGCATTTCCCGAAAAATACGATTCTCTTTACCATTATGTGGCAGCAAAGATTATGTCAATGAATAACGGACATATGGGGTCAGTTAGCAATACCGCAATGGATACTTACGCTTTAGCTTTTAGTATGGATGTAGAATTCGCTTTAATAATGTTGGAAGACAATCCCTTATTACAATATCATTACATAAAAAGATTTGAGGAAGGCTTTTATAGTTTCTTAAGATACCATCGGAATTCTTTTTTCAATATTATTCATCTTGTTTTTATGACTTTAATAGAAGATTTAAATAAAGATTCTTCTATATTTGAGGATACGAATTATAACGATGAGATAATTCGGTGGGATATTTTAGATCAATTATGGAGATTCAACACTAGTGGATGGGGTAATGGAATAAGGAATTACAATTTAACTATGAGGTCTAACTCAACAAGAGCAACAAGCCTTAACCCTGATATTGCTGCTATGGAAATTAGTCCTTTAAACGCTAAATGGCTGGATTTCTTTGAAAATAATGTGTATGGCACTCTCTTTTCTTGGATGGGGGAGTTAATTGATGTTGATAAAGTTCAATACCTATTCCCATTAACAATCTCAGAAATGGGCGTTCATCACTTCCTCTGGGAACATGGCAAATTTTTTGGGACAGGTGGAAATCCTGGTGGAAATGGATTAACACAGGTGATACCTAACTCGTATTTAGTCATTTACTGGATGGGAAAAGCTTTTGATATATTCTAATCTGAAAAAAATTGTTAATCTTCAAACAAATCTTCAAATTTATAACCTAATGCATGAGACAATTTCTCTATCTTATTTTTCTTATCACCTAAAGCCAATTTTTCAGTTAAGTTAGCGACTGTCAATTTAACACCTTCACATCTTTCTTTGATTGAAGTTCTTAGCTGTTCTCCTTCGCGCTAATAAAGTTGTCAAATGTCAATTCTTCTGGCTTAAAAATCTGGTTTTATAAACCACTTGGTATCGCAGAATGTCTCTTTAAATGTTCTTTTATTTTATTCTCAATGATATTAGGTTCTTTCAATCCGGGAATATATCCTTCTGGTTTTGCAAGACCTGAACGACGACCAGATGCAGCTGCGCTAAATCCAGCCGTTTCAACCTTAACAGTAAAAGTCTTGTATATCCTATCGAAAACTCCATTTGTGATATTAATATTTTGTATCCTGCTATAAGGGATCGTAGCTTTAACCCTATTGAAAACACCATGACGAATAATAAGGTTATTTTCTAGCACTTCAAATGAAAACATTTTGACATACTTAAATTCGAACCATATAACAAAAATTAAAACAAACATGTAGGGAATAAGTACAATATAGAATATCACCATTAAGAACATTTCTAATTGTAAAGCTCCAATAAAGGTCGCAAACCCAAACATCGAAATCATAGCTGCAAACAGCGCAAAATAACTGAGAGAAAATTTAAGAATCTGCTTTTTGGCATAATTACGAGAAATTGTACCTTGAAAGTTTAAATTATTTTTACTCATATTATAATTCCTCCATATTTTTATTAATTTAATTGTATGTAAATACATACTTTGTTATGTCATAAACATTTCATACATATTTGAATATATGAATTTTTAAGTATAAAGTTATAATCAAAAGCTAAATTGGAAGAATGTAATGATTGAATATGAAAAGATGATTATTACAGCCACTACTGCGAATTCGTGGATGTATCCTGATTTAAAAAATTGGGCGGAAACAACAGATGCATTAATAGAGGATGTTGTTAAATGCTACGAAGCTGGAGCTGCAATTGCTCACGTACACCTGCCCAGGGGAGAAGAGATCGAAACCGTTAAAAGAATTAGAGAAAGATGCGATATTATAATCCAAGCGGGTATGTCCAGTTACCCAATAGAAGAAAGAGCCCCAGACTTTCATGCGAAACCCGACATGCTTTCTGCGATATTGAATCACCACGATGAGCATTTTACTGAAATGACAGTAAACCAAATCCACGATCTTGACGAATTAGAACAGTACTGCATTACTTGCGAGAAGTATGATATAAAACCTGAATGGGAAGTATGGCATATAGGTTCGTATTGGAACCTTGACTATTTAATTAAAAAAGATTTACTGAAGACACCCCATGTTTTAACCTTGTTTTTTAATTGGCCTGGGGGCACATGGTCACCACCAACAGCAGATGAATATTTGCATAGAATAAAATACATGCCCGAAAATTGTCTCCATACGATTAGTGTTATGGGGGAAGAACAGACTAAAATTGCTGTAATGTCAATTGCTAATGGGGGGAATGTGCGCGTAGGAACGGAAGACTATCCTTTCTTGAAGGAGAGTGTTCCAGCGAAAGATAATGCCGAAATAGTACTTCGAATGGTAAATATTAGTAAAGAAATGGGGCGTGAAACAGCAGACCCATCCGAAGCTCGAAAAATTTTAGGGTTATGAATTAAAAGATATATATTTAATTAAAATTAAAGGCTTACTTATGTGATTATTATGTCATTTTCAATTGAATTAATTTTAGCTTTTATAATTTTAATACCGTTTATAATAATAAATCTATTTTTATGGATTGGTGCTTTATTTCAAAAGGCACTTTCGTCATTTCTACAGAAGGTTTTAAAAGTAGAAGAGAAATTTAAAGAGCCCAAAAAAAAATTATTTAAATGGATAAATCTTTTTATTTGGATAGCAATTGGAACCATAAATGTAATATATTTAGACAATCCCGTTTCTTTTGGGGCTATTTTTATATTTTTAGCGTTTCATAGTGGAACTACCCTCAGTAAACGTTTTATTTTTGGTATTCACGACATTAAAACAATGAAATCCCATTTACCAGATTCAAAAACAACAAGAATTGCCTCAACTATTGTTAAAGTCAGTATTACATTAGAGATATTATTTGTATTCTCTTGGGGGTTATTGTATAAGTACATCAGCGTTTCGATTAAGTCAAATTTAGGTATAGAAGTAAATTTGTTAATAATAATTCTATGGGTTTCTGGTTTAATTTATGGAATAATTTTCTCGGTAATTCAAAGCCACTTTTCAAAACAAATTTTACTTAAGAATGAAATTGGTATAGCTTTATTACTGTCGGGAGAAGTCACTAAAGAAAAGATTAAGAGTTCTGGAGAAGGCTTTAAAGAAAAGATTAAGAAAGAAAATGTTCTTAAGAAGCTTTTCAAGCAATGAGAAAATTTAACCAAAAATAATTATTTTGTAGTCCAACCACCGTCTAATCTCAAATCTGCTCCGGTCATATAAGAGGAATCGTCTGTTGCTAAAAAGAGAATCCCTGTGGCAATTTCTTCAGCTTTTGCCCAGCGACCTATGACACCTTCTTCTTCGAATTCTTTCTTAACGACATCGTAATCAACACCCCTATCTCTAGCTTGCTTTGCCACGTCCCCCTGTAGCATTGGAGTGTCAGTAGCACCTGGACTCACGCTATTTACTCGAATATTATAAGACGCTAAATCTAACGCTAACGCTCTTGTGTATCCTAGCACGCCAGCTTTCGTAGAACAGTAATTTGCATGAGCCACTTGACCAATGTGCGCTGCCACAGACGCTAAAGTAATAATAGTTCCAAACCTCTGCTTTTTAAAGTAAGGTACCGCAAATTTACACGTGTGGTGCGTACCTTTAAGGTTCACATCAATTAACAAGTCATAATCGTCATCTGAAAAAGTCTCAACTGGTCCTACTCTTACAACTCCTGCGTTAACTATTAAAACATCAATTTTACCATACTTATCTATAGTAGAATCAATCATATTCCTAACTTCATCGGAATTTCTCACATCTAATTTTGTGATTGTCGTTCTTTCTTTAGCACTTCCTAACTTTTCGTATGTTTCTTTCAATCCATTTTCGTCAATATCAGAAAGTACTTGAATTGCCCCCTCTTTAGCAAATAAAATAGCCGTAGCACGACCAATCCCCGAAGCAGCCCCAGTTAGAACCACAATTTTGTTTTTTACTCTCAATTTATTATCGCTCTCACTTAATAACTATCTTTTTATCTAGACGTGATAAACTTTCACAACCAGAACTAGTAATTCTATAGCAATCTTCAACACCAACTAAACCTTGGCCTCGCACATTTAACCAAACCTCAATATCCATGACCATATTTTCTTCAAAAGGAATGTCCATTGCACCTGTAGGGCCAAAAAGATGAGCTTCTTCACATTCTAATCCAATACTATGTGCAGTAATAAGATAAAAACCTCTTTTTGTAATTTTTTTTAAATAAGCGCGAGCCTCTTCCCTAAATTCACTAGCATTAACTCCTGGTTTAATATTATCAACACAATATTCTTGAACTTGTATCATATAATCCATAGCTTCTTTAGCTTTCTTAGGGATTTCCCCAACAACAACACCTCTACTCACGTCGGAGATGTAGCCTTCCCAGACTGCTCCAAAATCAAATCTTACAATGTCATTTTGGGTTATTGGGATCCCTAAACCTGGAGCCTCTGGATCTGAAGGACCAATGCTCATTGTTAAATGATCCCATCCCCAAGCTCCTTCATCTACCATCGTTCTTCTTGCTATTTGCAACAGTTCTGTATCTAATACATCCAATTTTACGGCATCTATACACGCTTGTATTGCTTTTTCAGCTACTTCAGTTGATTTTCGAATTCGCCTTACTTCTTCTTCAGTTTTAATCAGGCGCATGTCAATAAATGCTTTGTCAGCATCAACAAATTTCGCGTCTGGGAACTTCTTTTGCAACGCTTCAGACTGGTACCGGGGCATGTAAGATTCAAGACCTATTGTCTTATTGCCTAAATCCCATTCTTCAACTTTTTTTAACAAGATTTTTATCGTAGCTTCTAAGGAGGTAGCACGAAATACTTTGCTTGGGTCGATCCAAGAAAAATCTTCTATACTATCATATAAAGACCATAAAATCGCATATTCTTCTCCATCTCTATGTATCATAGATAAATTTGGGTATTGGTTGGATAGTACATATAAAATAGGGTTTGGAGCAACATGGGTTACGGGTAATCCTGTAGTATAAAATACATTTACTGGAGTCGAGGCTATTAGAAGATCAATATCGTATTTTTCTAAAAATTTTCTTGCTCTTTTCTTACTGTATCCAATTGGGTTGGCCATTTCATATCACATCTTATAAATAGTAATTGATTAAAATATAATCTGAGTTAAAAACTTTTAATAAAATTTATCTAAGGTAAAGCTAAATCTTTATTATCGATTTTGGAAACATTCTACAAGATTAATACGATACTTATAAATATCCTACTAGAAAAGATTAATTATGGATTTTGTTAAATACGGGATTATTGGATCTGGTGCCGTCTGGAGGTTTCATAAATTTGGATGTAAAAACAATCCAAAAATCAAATTCAAAGCAGTTTTTGACATTAACGAAAAAACTGCGAGGAGATGCGCTAAAGTCAATAAGATGACTTATTGTAACACTATTGATGATTTGCTAAAAATTGATATTGACGCCGTTCTGATAATGGTTCCACATTTCCTTCATGAATCGTATGTCATTGCAGCAGCAGAAGCGGATAAGCATGTACTCTGCGAAAAGCCGATGGCTACTACGCTTGAGGGCTGTGACGATATGATTAAGGCAACTGAGAAAGCGGGCGTTAAATTTATGATTGCCGAAAACCATCGATTTTTGCCCGTTCATAAATATGTAATGGAAGCAGTGCAATCGGGGTTAGTGGGAAAAGTTTTTTTGGTGCGATCTTACGAAGGAGTTAACGAAATACCTGGACTTATGAAAAGCGGGCATTGGAAGGGACATCCCGTTATGGCAGGAGGCGGGGCTTTAATGGATATGGGCGCCCACAAATTTGCGACAATTAATTGGATATTAAACGATAAGGTTGAATCTGCTTATTGTTGGTTAGCAAAACAGTGTACTAATTTGAGCGAAAAAGCCGAGGATAACGCCATGGTTTTATTGAAGTATTTAAGTGGGATTATTGTTGAAACGATAGTTAGCTTTACCGTTATATCACCACCAACAAATAGTTTAGAAATATATGGAACAAAAGGTTCGATTATCGAAAATCACGAGTGGAATAAGCCCGTTAAAATATTCTCTAATCACGAAAGTATGGGTAATAATCGAGGAAAATGGTATGAACCCGAAATTAAGCACGGACCCTTCCCAAAATATTACGAGATATCTATGGGCATTGAGGACTCTTATTTTACAGATTGTATAATTAACGATATAAAACCTGATTTTTCTCCAGAGCAAGCAAGAGAAGCAATAAAAACTGTGTTATTATCGTATTTATCAGCAAAAACAGAGAAATTTGTAACGGTCGATGATTTGATGGAAGTTTATAATACTAAAGGAACTAGAAGTATTCTCGAAGGATTAGAAAAATACATTAGCAATAATTATTGTTCAGAATAATCGACTTTTTTACATATTTTCTTATTTAACAATAAATTGCTACTATCTTCTCGTTTAAATATGGTTTTGTGATTTCTTTCATTAAATCGAAAATTCTCCGAGATGAGTATTCATTTCAAAAGGTTTCAGCAATAATAAAGAAGCAGTACATTTCATTGAAACAGTTAAACCAAACTCAGTTAGCCCTTCGATAAATAGTGGCAAAACTCAAGTCGGAGCCAACGATTTTAACTCATATTTAGTTAATGATCTAATAATTCAAGAATGTGATATAGCTAAAAAAGAGTATCTTGTTATAGTTGAAGATATCCATACACTCTTGAAAAAATGTAAAGAATTATCAAATAACGAAAAGTTAGACTATTGTAACAGCGAAAGGTTCTATATGAAACAATATTTGAAACATGTGCTAATAAAAGTTAATAGAAATTTTCCTGATTAGTTTAATAAATTATATAGTAACATTTGCTTAGACTCTTATCCCAAAAAGATTCTTGGATGTTTGTAATTAACCACTAATATTTATTGATTTACCTTAGAAGTCAACCACAAAGTAAAGACGCCGTACAAGGTCCCAATAGGAAAAACTAATAGAACCATTATCCAACTTAGATAATGTATTTTTTTACTCCACTTTATATCATATAAAAACCCTAAACCTGCCAAAAAAAGGAGTAACCCGTTTAAAAGCAAAAAGATTACACCTAAAATCGAGAAGAATTCGAAATCTGCTACAAAGAAATAAAACAATTTAGCACTTCCATAACCAACACCACTGGCAATCGTTCGAATTAAAGATCCCAAAAAGGGAGTAAAATACCATAATACTAAACCAGCCGTTATTAACAAAATTGAAGATGTAAAATCAAATATTGAAAGAACCTCCTTAATAAAATGTTCGTTGTATGAATTATCTCTATGGGATTTCATTTTTTTCAACTTTAACTATTAATTCATAACTTGTTAAAAATTCGCTCTATTTATAATTATGGCTGAAAAATAGAAATTGACTTGTTTTAGAAAAAATTAGATAAAAAAAAAAGAAATATGTTATAAACTATATTGGGTATTTATTTGAAGTATTTAATTGCTAATAAGATATCGTCCCGAGTTATTTTCTTCCGCTTTGAATGTTTTGTTAAGGTTAACGCACTTTTGGTTATTTTTTCTGCTGATGCGCCCATCCAATCGACTAACTCGTTTACTGCGTCTCTAGCGACAATAACAGCGCCGTTATGTTTCATAAGACGCCTAATAGGACTCCAACTAATATATTCAGACATGATAATTCCTCCACTTTATATATTTTGGTTAATATTTTTTAATTTATTTTTTTTGATTAAATTTACTTAATCAAATAAAGAATGTTCTTTTATGTATTTAAAGATTTTGATTGATCCTTGATTTTCTAAGGAAAAAAACGAAAGAAATTTCACGACAAAATTCAAATCATACTAATCGAATCATTTCGTACAATATAAATTTCTTACACTGATTTCTCAAATCTATAAATATTTAATGCTAAAAGGACTAAATTGGCTCTATACTTGATATAATAAAACAACTGGTAATAAAACTAGAAAAAAACAAAGATTTAATCAAATTGTGAAATGCTGAAAAGCGAAATTTAATATCAAATGAAACATAAAAAAATTTATTCTATTTTTAAAACACGCCACCAAAAGGATACTTTAACGAAGGAGTAATTAAACTTTCTAGTTCCAAATAACTTGTTCGTAGTTGCATTTTTTACATTCGATAGATTTACCTCTTCCAGGAAAGCTAGATAAGATATTTCCGCAATATTTACATTCTAAATGATAAATTTGATCTTCAGAATTTATTATGTTTAAAACCATCATTTCCTCTTTAAAAGTGTTTACAAAGCTTGTTAAAATGGAGATGAGTAAAGGATGGTTTTGCGACGCTGCTAACCATTCTATTTTGCCCGCGAAAATTTGTCCAATTACTAAAACATCGTTACCGCTCACTAATTCAGTTCCGAAAAACCAAACAATTTTATTATCGTCATCTATAATAATTTGTTGGAAATTTTGGTCTTGGATGATTCTAGTAATTTGGTCGAAATAGTAGGTTTCATCGAAGAATTTTTCTATACCAATCCCAATACTTTTAATCGCTTTTTTTATCCCAGGTTTTTCCAAGAATTTTCTAACTTCTGTGCTTGGCAATATTTTTCTTTCAACCTTAAATGGATCGAATTGAATAGTAATAGCATCCGTGTCAATTGCCCTAACAAAATCAACATTATTTAAGAATGTAACGGATGATCTAATCTCACCTTTTTTATCTAAGGATAACGGACAGAAATATAAATTAATTTGCTTTTGTCCCTTTCCTTTTAATACTTCAAATTCAATTTTTACTTGTGTTTCTTCTTCATCTTCTTCAAAATCAATTGTTTCTATAGTTATTGTTGGAGGTGTACTTCTACAAAGCTTTAAAAATCTTGGCATCCTCACTCTAATCTTAATTTCTGTAATCGGATCAACGCTCTTATTTGATATTACCAAGGAATAAAGATAATTTCCTCCAAAAGGCTCTGATTTGCACACCAAATTAATTTTGTCTTCTTGATCAATATATTCAAGAGAAACAGATTCGAATTTTTTTATTTCCTGAGCAGTCGGTTCTCTAAATAATATTAATTCGTGCATATCATCTTGATCTTGCTCTTTTTTTTTTTTAGCCATTTTTCGCCGACTTCTCGATAAAATAATAATTA
This sequence comes from Promethearchaeota archaeon, assembly GCA_018238625.1. Taxonomy (GTDB): domain Archaea; phylum Asgardarchaeota; class Lokiarchaeia; order Sigyniarchaeales; family SOKP01; genus SOKP01. The sequence goes on along the minus strand of JABCSY010000056.1, from coordinate 16,234 downwards.
TCGATTATATATAATACTATTTTAACTTATAATTTTATTTGATGTAATATTTTTTTACAAACGATTTCTTTAAATATCAAGAGCATGAAAGAATTAAGTGAATTGAAACCTCTATTTGAAAGTTTAACTATTAGACCAACTTTCGATTATGTTCATGTTATATTATCTTTATTTATATTTGGAGAAAATCCAGATGGTATTGGAAGATATCGCCTTAAAGATGAATTACAAATTGGATCAGGAACAGCTAAATCTTTGGTTAAAAAACTAAAAGATGTAAGTGGTTTTATTGTAGTTCCAGACGAAGGGGAAAGGAGGAAAGGGCATATTTTGACTGAAAAAGGACATAAATTTTTTGCTAAAATAAAAAAAAAAATTCCTTTATTAGAAAAAGCGGACCTTACTTTTTTAAAAGATATTATTATTGAACCTGAAAACGTTAATCCTTACTTTTGCTTGGTTAAAAACGCTACTAAGAAGATAAAGAACGGAATCGAGCAAAGAGACGCGGCGATAAAGGTTAATGGTTCTGGAGCTACTTGTCTTGTGTATGACGGAAAAGATATTGTATTCCCTTCTAAATTTGTAAATAATAGCGCCGAAGAACAAAAGAAAATCAATCAAAAAACTCTGAAGTATTTTACATCTAAAATTATAAAAGCTAAAGTATTATTTGAGAAAGACGATGTGATAATAATAGGTTTGGGTGCAAACCCCCACATATCACGGTTAGCCGCTTTAAACGCTGCTTTAACGTTATTTTAAGGAATTTTAATTCGAGTATGAAGTATAACATGAGATTTGAAAATGATATTATTTTTTTTATTGACAAAATCATAATTAACGAATTAGAACATTGTATTGAAAGAACCACCCCGAATGAAGCGTGCGGTTTAATTTTCGGAGAAATTCAAGAAATTAATAATAACGGCGATTTTAAATATAAGTATTATAGTAAGGATTTTCAATGTATTGACTCTAGCAATAAAAGTCCTGTCGCATTCTTGTTAGATAACGATGACATGTTGATAAAACTTGCAACTACTATTTCACAAAATAACAATTTAAAATTAATCGCAATTTTTCATTCTCACCCCGCTGGAGCAAATCCGAGTGGTGTTGATAAAAAATGCATGAAATCTTATCATAACTGTGGTATAAAAAATTTCAAACACTTAATATGGATAATAATGGATTCTAGAAGCAAGGAAATTAATGGTTTTATCTATATAGAAAATAAATTGCTTCAAATAGCGATAAACTTCGCTAAAGATTAATCTATAAGCATAAAAATTACTAACTTCAATTATCCTTATTCGCTAATTGTTCTCTAATTAAATTCATTAATTCTTCTTCAGTATACTCTTTTTCGTCTAAAAGTTGATAATTCCTATTAAAAAACTTTTTAAGCCAATTTGGCATCATCCAGGCTAAACTAAACCCAAATGCAAAAATTACTGATATTATAGCAGTTGTACCAAAAACAGCTAGGCTTATTATATTATCCGGATCGCCCCATGTAGTACCTTTAGGCTGAAAATATTCGGGTATATTGTTAAAACTGAGAATAAATGAAACGAAAGCAACCAATTTGTATCGTACTTTTATCCATGGTTGAATATTGTTATTCTTTATTTTTTGGTATGCGGAATAGGATGACCACGCCATCCAATTAAAGACTAAAAAAGTATAGGGTACATCTAAAGTAACTCTGAAATAGTAGGTATTAATTGAAAAATAAATGTGGAGTGTCATAAGTATAAGCTGTATGATTCCTAAAACTACCGTAACAATTAATACTACTTTTGCTTTTGACTTTCTACCCTTGTAAAACGTCATATTTGTAAAAATTACTGTTGAAACAAATCCAATAAAAACAAAAACTTCTTGAAAAGCAAATCCCAAATTAAAGACAAAACTACCAATAAAACCTATAACCATTGCAATAAAACCTATTCCTATAACTATAAGGTTCTTCATTTTGTTTTGATTACCTTTTATTAAGAAAAAAATACCTACAACTAAGAGTGAAACAATAAATAACATCAACAATATTGCGAAAATCCAGAATAAAATAATAAGGGTCATCCTTTATACTCCTCCAATTGTTATTAACGACTGGTTTAAAGTTAGTTCATCTATTATATCATCAAGAATAGATTCCCATTCTTGAACTTCTAATTTTATTAATCTTCTTTTTAGAGAATTTTCAAAAGTTTTTTTCAAATCTTCAAAATCAATTTGATTATACGGTTTAAAAGGACCTAACTCGTCCTTTATCGATAGTTTTATTAATCCCCGGGCAGCAGGTGGACTTATATCGATTTTTTGAGCCAATAAATCTCCCAAATATCCAATAATCTCGATTCTGGATTCAACTCCTTGAATTTTCCAGATAAATTCTCAAGTTTGTTTTTAATTTTAAAACTTAAAAAATTGATACAATAAATTTCATTTAAATCTTTATATAAAAATAATAGTTCTGATAATTAGTAGTTAAAGAAAATATTAAACTACTAACACACGATTTATTGAATTTGTTTGAAACCACTTTTATCAATGGTACAGATTTGAATCTTGAATCCCGATGCGGCATCTCTTTCTCGGGAACTTGTAATTGCGGTTTTTACCAGATCAATACCAGCAGTTTTAGTCATATTTCGTTTCCAGTCTGCCTCTAGAACGCCTATAGAGAATGGAGACCCGGAACCAAACGAAATGTAATTATCTTCTTCGTATAAAGTGCCTAGTAAATCAACACCATAAAGAATTCCTTTTTTATCCCTTTGGGAATATCCACCGATTATCATCATGCATACAAAGTAAGACCTTCCGCTAAATAGAATGTTTCTCGTTAAACTCCCGATATATTGCGGGGCTGGTACTTTTTCTTCTTCTACTTCCTTCAACCTAGAAAGAGCTTTGAGTTGGTTAACAACATATTGACAATCTGCTACTCCGCCCGAGATTGTAGCGCAAGTGTAATCGTTAATCTGAAAGAGCTTCTGTGCAGTTTTAGTAGCTACTGTGTATCCCGCGGTGGCTTGAGATTCCGTTCCAACGACAACGGCGTCTTTAACAACTATCCCGACGGTAGTAGTACTTGTTTTAATAATTCGGTTTAATGAATCCTCGTCCATGTTTAGCATATTATTTCTGTTTTCCATCATTCTCTTCAACAATTATTCTGTAATAATTAGATGATAATTTAATAATTATAATAAATAAATTAGTTTCTCCTATTTTTATTTTACTTTTAGAATTTATAAACAGTTACTTAAAATCTGGACGTATTTAGACATCCTCTCTATTGACCTGTAACTGAAGGTCTTGAACGCCCCATATAGGAACGGTCAAATGGTATCTATATGATATTTTCGTTTATTTTCCCGAAACGAGAATCTTTTTCCCAAGCGAGGGAAACCCTCAATAAAATTCGCTTCCAATGCCAACGAGCTCTTTTAATTCAATGTCTCTTTTTTATAGACCACCTTATCGCGTTATTTTCTTTTAATTTGTTTAATAAATTTTCTGATTCATACTAAAAATTCTTAAAAATCGCTATGAATGATATGATTATGTGAAAAAAATTTTAAAATGTCCTGATTTGTGTAGAATTTTGCTAATAATAATTTACACTTAAACAAGAAATTTTCAATTTTTTTCTGGTAAATTGTATCCATGCGACTCAAATGAATTATATTTCTTAATATATTCTTTCTGTTTTCTATTTAACTCTTCTTCTGTAGAAGCGGTGTCTAATATTTCAAAATCAAAGTTCTCTAGGCCGTATTTCTCAACATCTTTTCTTAACTTTTCTGGTAGATCATCTTTTATTTTCTCATATACTTCTTCCTTCATAGTTTTCACTTTCTTTTTTTATGTAAATTTAAAATAGAGTTATTTAAAGAAAAATAAATATATTGATGTCTTGAATTTGAAGTACAATAGATTTTGAAATTTAATAAAATTTTAAAGATATCCGCCTTTTAAATTATTAATTATTTAAATTTTAATTATAATATTTATAAGGTGTTTACGTTCGCCCGCAGCCAAGCACGTTCTAAGCGCAAATATACCGGTAAGAAGTATAAACATTTCCATAAGAAAAGAAAAAGAGAATTAGAAAGACCTCCAATTGAAACTAGTATAGCTCAAGAAAAAAAGAAACATCAGCGCACTATGGGGGGAAATTCCAAGCTCAAAATGTTCTCAACTACGTTTATAAACGTCACAGACCCTAATACAAATAAAACCTCAAAATTAAAGATATTAAAATTTGACAGTAATCCAGCCTCTAAAGATTTGAATAGACGCCATATAATCACCAAAGGCGCTATTGTCGAAACAGAGTTGGGTAAAGCTAAAATAATTAGCAGACCTGGACAGCATGGAGTGCTTAACGCTATACTAATTTAGGGCCATTCTATCTTTTAAATGTTTATTTAGCTAAGTTAATTTAATCTAAACATTCTTAATATTCTATAGAATTGGATATTTTTAATAGAAAATAAGTCAGACCATCAAGTAATTTATTAGATGGAAGATTTTTTAGATTTTCTAATGAAAGCCACCTTAGGTTGTTCTTCCATTCTTTCTTATCCCCAGTTATAACTTCCGTTGAGTCAAAATTATAATCTTCGGTAACTGTTATCGAAGTAAGAAAGGTAACAGAAATAAAATTCCATCCTGCTAAAACAGCATATAAACAAGCATCGGATTGAAAAGGTAACGGTGCTTCTTCATATATTTCCCTCATAAAGGCTTCTTTTGGTTTATTATCTAAGTCATCTAATTCAAGCATTCCACCCGGAACTGTAGTTATTCCTGGATAATATGATTGGGATAAAGGACGTTCACCTACTAAGATATATTTTTTACAAGGAGAAAAAATTAAGCATTGAGTCCCAAGCATTCCAATACCTTGATTCACACATAATTTATTTTTCTCCATGAAAATAACTGTTGAAAATCGAATCAATCCAATATCTAGAATTATTTTATCATTTTTTTGAAGGAAATTCTTTAAGAACAATAATTTACCATCGTAATCGGCAGGATTTTCTTGTAAGTGATGTTTCCAATTTTCCCTTCTTTTTAAATCCTGTTTAGGTGGTAATTTATATTCAGAAAGATGCTTTTTGCCCCATTTTATTTTTTTTAAAGGTAAATTACCTTCCCAAATAACTCTCAAATTCATTATGAATTCAAACGACTTATTCTTGAATTTTAATGTTTTTCACGTTAGCTTTCTTTCCCTCTATTATTTCAGTGTTCTTGCTTTGGCAGTGTCTGCATTGAAATAATTGCAACCCTGTTAAGTACGACTCTTCGCTTAAAGTAACGGTTGAGATTTTACTGCAATCTCGACACTTAATTTTTCCCGGTGTTATTTCTATTTTTAATTCGGCACCCTCAGCAATCGAGCCTTTAGTTGCCATTTCAAACGACCGTTTGAGCAAATCAGGAACTATTAAGGTTAACTCGCCAATCTCGAGATATACTTCTGAAATTTTATTAGCGTTGTATTTTAAAGCGGTAGCTTCAGCAATTTTGAAGATGTCATAAGCAAAAGAGAACTCGTGCATGATAAAAAACTATTTTTTTGGTTGTAACTTTTTAATTTCTTTAGCAACTTCGACTAAGACTTTAGATTTTTTCTTACCTTTCGTATCAATTGATACTCTACCAGGATCGTCCCACCACGTTCTAGGATATTTATATCCTTTTTCGGAATGAGCGTTATAACCTAGATGTTTTGCTGCTTTTACAATATCATTTGTATTGATTTTATCAATAGCAAATTTCTTTGGAATGCGTCTTCCCTCCGTTCTACTCCTTTTTGCGTCGAAGTATTGGGGCCAAAAAATAATAAAAGGTTTTCTGGAACGCATTTTTTAAACTAGGCTAAATTTAATTTATTAAAACTATAAGGTTAAAAAACCTCAAAGAATTTAAAAATTATCGGTTTAAAAGATAGGATAAATAAAAATAAATAGAATTTAAGATTTTCAATAATACAAAACTGTGTTAACGCCAACCAATAACCAAATTTTTACGTAACAATCTCCTTTTAAAAACGGGAGGGTGGTCTAGCTTGGTATGATACCGTAGGAATATGTCTTCTACGGCTTAAAACTTGGCTGGGGGCCAAGTGGCCGAGGGTTCGAATCCCTCCTCTCCCATTTTACAGCTTACTGATTATGCTCTCTAAATAAGCCTCTTTTTATTTTGGATTAAGTAAATAAACCTTCATTTTTTTTTCCAATTTATCAATTGTTTACGAAACAATAGGCTATAAATTTTTAAGTGGAAATAATCTATTTTCTAGATAAAAACTAAAATATTTTTAAAGTGATAATTAAATGAGTGAATATCAAGAAACAGATAAAGCTATGAGGATTATGGCAGTTGTAGGAGGTATCATTAGTATAGTCGAGGCAATCATGATACTTGTAGGTTCAGGATTGATGCCATATGGATATGGAATACTTGGTGGCGTTATTTGCCTAATTCTAGCGTTAGTAGCAATCTTTCTGGGCATAAAGCCGATACATTACACCCCATTCATATTAGGGGCAATTGGTATAGTTCTAATTGTTTTTGCGGCTTTAATCGGCGGAATTATAGTACTTTTAGCAGCTTTTTTTGGTTTAATTAGTTAATCCAATCTTTTACTTTTTTATTTTTTTTTATTTTAAATAGTACTACTTCAGATTTTAATCTAAAGTTTAAGCTATTTGTATTTTTTCAAGGATAGCATCTTCAATAATAGAAGAATTTTCCCAATTTTTAACAATAAATCTTAAACTTGTTTTTTTTATATCTTTATGCGCTTTAAGCTTTTGATATAGTTTATATATCTCTGTTATACTTTTTCCAAAAACAAATAAAACAATCGAGGGACTAACCGACCCCGCATTTCTCCAAAATTTAATAGATTCATCTTCTTTCATTTTAAGATAGATTTCTTTTGACGGTCCACTGGTTTCTAAGGAAAGTACAGCTGTAATCATGCCTGTAATAGCTTCGAAGTTAACTACTGGGATAAATTGAATTAATTTCATATTTATCATTCTATTGATTCTTCTTTTTACAGTTTTATCGCTAATATCTAAAGCTTTTGCAATTTCTTTCTTAGAAGCTCTACTATTGTGCAATAAGAAAAAAATTATCCGCCAATCAGTAAGAGAATATGGAATTTCTATTGGAAAGTGAATTCTAGACTCAGTATAACCATATAATTTTGCACCAGTTTTTAGAATACTATTAATTATTTCTTCGAGATGTTTAGCATTCTTACAAAAGAAAGAGATTGTCAGACTACCATCGAGTAATTCCCATATTCGATATATTTCTGATATATATTGAAGCTCCTTAAAAAAATTTATATTAATTTTGTCATTTGGTGGTTCTATTGAGCCAATATAATGACGAAATCCAAGTTCACTATAATTAAATTGTACAGAAAAACATTTTATTATATTATTTTTAATTAAACTCTCTATACGAGATGAAACATTTCTTACAGGTAAATCTAAAAGCTCAGCAATTCTAGAGTATGATATCCTACAATTTCTATCCATTATTTTTAAGATTTGAAAATCAATTGCATCCATTATGTCTACTTTTTTCCTCTTTTTGATAGAAAATGTACAAAAATAGTATAAAAAATTTCGCATTCTTCCCAACTTTCTTCCCATATATTATATATTAGAACGGTTGTTAATGTCTATCAATAAAAAATATAACAAAATAACGAAATGAAGAATTATGAAAAAAAAATATGAGATAACATCCTGTGGACTAAGTTGTGATTTATGCGATGCTAATACGACTAAGATTCAAGATAGCTCAATTTATTTATTAAAAGTTTTTAAGGATCCAATGTTTTCTAGCGTTATTTCTATGATAAACCCTGATTTTAGGAAGTACAATCTCCCCGATTTTAAAAAGATGCTTGAAATTATCTCTCAAAATCCCCCCTGCCCTGGATGTAATGAAAGGAAAGATTGCGTTATAAATCAATGCACAAGCGATAAGAAAATTAAAAATTGCGGTCAATGCAATTCCTTTGATATAGTTAATGGAAAATGTAAGGCAATACCTCAGTCTTTAAAGACATCAATGATGCCACCTGCACCAATTTTCTTAGATGGTCTTACTAAAAGATATCAAAAATGGAATGTTAAGAATCTTATTGCTTTTGCAGAAGGTCGTGAAGAAGAGATTAGCGCTGAGATTGAAGAAATGGTCAAAAATGGTAAATCCAATAGAGATATCATAGATCTTACAGTAAATTTATTTGAAATGAAGCCATAAATTAATGAATAAATGCTAGAGGTTTAAAATATGTCTTTAAAATCCTATTCTACAGATATCCAAAAAATAGTGAAAAAAAGTGTGGAATGGACAAAGTTGCTTCCAACCGATCCAAGAATTTTTCTCATTGAATCAGGTGAATCTTTTACTGTTTATCGTACATTAATAGATTTATTGGATTTGCCACAAGATCATTCTGACGTCCTTAAAGCCCGTCAGAGGATGTTGAAAGATCCTTTGGTGGAAAATTTATTAAATAATTTATCAGATTGGGAGAAAGATGTTGTTACAGGACATAATAAAGCAGATTATTTAATTAACCAATTATGGCTATTGCTTGATTGGGGAATTACGATTGATGACGATAAAAGATTTAAAGATGCAATTGATAAAATTATAGCACATCAAGATCAAGATTTAGGACAATTCCTAGCCTATTCACGAGTATACGACAGAAGTACTAAAACAAAACATCCGATGTGGACGAGTGCTCTATGCGATCATAATTTAATAGTTAGCATTTTTTTGCTAGCAGGTTTAGAAAATGATAATCGCGTTAAAAAAGGACTTAATAGATTAAATGAATTGTTAACAGAAACTACACAAGGATGGGGATGGAAATGCATTCCGTGGCTTTATCAAAAAACAAGAGGACCTGGAAGGGTTAACGATGTATGTCCAATGATTGTTGCAGACGCTTTAAGAGGATATTGGCTTTTATCAAAGAATAAGTGGCCAACACATTTAATAGACGCTGGAAAAACGCTTTTAAATTGCTGGTCTAGAAGAACTAAAGAAAAACCATACATATTTGGTCATGGAAAAAGGTTTCGGCTTCCGAGAGCACCATTTTTTTGGTATAATATTGGAACAATATTAGACGCAACTAGACATTACCCAGAATTAGTAAAAACACAAGCGTTTAGAGAATTGGTTGCAGTAAGTCTCATAGAGTTTCCATCAAACGCTCAATTTATCCCAAAATCAGTATATTTATACTTTAAGGATTATTCTTTTGGTCAAAAGAAGCAAGCTTCTCCATGGATGACATTTTTTCTTTCTCGGATTTATAAAGATGTCGTAAATTACGACCCTGAAACTATAAATGCTATTAAAGAAATTGATGCTCATTCTTTAAAAGGAGCCATAGGAGGGCCAAAGAAAAGAAAAAATTAAACGATAATTTATACAGAAAGTTTTTTTTCAATGTGTCAACGCAAGAGCTAAAATAAATCCTCCATATATCTCGGAAAAGTCACCTACGCGAGAGGTATCTATTATTATTTGCCCAATGTCCATATATATTGCACCATATGCTTTACCTCCGCTTAAATGCACCAATGTACGATAAATTAGATTTCCAGAGATACCATTTGGAGCGATTATTAGATTAGATTTATCGTTAATTGCTTTTTCAATTAAAATTTCGGCATGATTAATTTCCACCTTTGGATGTTCTAGCTTGAAATAATCTACTAATTCTTTCGCTTCGTTGATAGTTTTATCGACACTCGGATTTCTGCCTAAGTCTCCAACCCTTCCACCGCTTAAAATGCTGATCTTTGGTTCAAGATTTAAAGTTTCTAACATTTTTATTGCTTTTTCTAAAAACATCTTTTTACTTTTAATATTATTGCATTCGTCTATACCTACGGGTCCAAAGAAAAACTGCTGGCCTTTATAAGTTTCTAATAACGCTAAACGGGCAACCTCTGAAATATTTAAGGATGTCTTGAGACTTTGTAAGAATTTACTTGAACCCAAACTACCTCTTACGACGCAAGATATGAGTCCTTTGCTTAGGTAACTTAAAATCTCAGATTCAGGCTCGTTTGAATCGATTGAAACGATTCTTTTCGAATTTTTTTTATAAAGAGTGTTTTTAGAAATTTGATTAATAGAAGATTTATTGCCAAAGAAATACACCGACGATTTGTTGATTTCTAATAGTTTTATAGTAGCATCTAGGATTTTGAGATTATGGGTTTCCGAATCACCTAATCCAATCCCAATGTTAGTAATTTTACCTTCTACTTTAGAAGTGAAAATATCTAATATGCTCATAGAAAATCTCAATTGATTTTAAATTAAGTTAAAAACAATAAATGCAAGAATGATAGTTATCGCATCGTAAACGCCATGTGTAATCATAACAGCGATTAAATTTTCTTTTCTCCAATTAAACAGTAATCCAAGCAACAAAGAAATAGCAAAAAAAGGAAAAAAATTAAAAAGTAATGATATTATAAATATTAGGGGCGATCCTGGAGACAGGAAAATTCCAATCAAATGAATCGATGAAAAAATCAACGCTGTAACAACAATCCCCCACGATTTACCTAAACTTCGAACTAACCCTTTTTGCAAAAACCCTCGAAATAAAACTTCTTCGGTAGTACCAATAATTAATATCATAATTACAGATAACAGAAAAATGCTAAGAATGTCTGCGGAGGCAATCATTGAATCTACTTCTCCACTGGTCCCATAAAAATCTTGCATAATTTCGTATCCAAAAATTAGGTTTAATATTATTCCCATGAGAAAAGAGATGGATAATACTAAAGCTACTCCCAATACCGCAAATCCTAAACCAATCAAGATTTCTTTAATGAGTTTTGTTTTATCAAATCCTTTCTTAGTAAAACCTAATAAAATCATACGATTATTTAGTGTTGGATTCTGAAGGTGTTTGCCAACGTATAAAGCTGGAATAAGAATAAATATTAATTCAACAAAGGAGGCAATAATAATAAAATACGGGCTAACTAAGAAATCTAATACATTTTCTAAGTTAAATGTAAATAAAATAAAAATTATAACGACTAAAACTGCAACAAAGTTCATTAAAACATATGCCGCTGCAGTTATACCAATAGAAGCAAAGCTACCCCATAATTTCTGATCCTCCAAGTTAAGGAGTTCCTCTTCAGAAAGTTTTTTTCTTAAAGGTTTATCTGACAGATAAAACTTTTGTTGGGAAAGTCCTTCTGTGGGTCCCAGATAATGTGTATTTTTACGAGAAGGCATCCTCATATGGGTGTTTATATATTGAAGGTCAACGCCACACTTAATACAATATATTATATTTTTAATTTGAGGAATTTTCGTTCCACATATTGGACAATAAAGCCACTTAAACTCAGTATTGGCTGAATCGTCTAAATTTTCATTTTCGTTCATTTTTATAACATAGTAAGATGCTAAAATAATAATTACTATTGTTTTATTATTGTTTTTGATTTAAAAGTATGATACATAAAAAACATGATAGTCAGCTTAATGCGTAAAATAACATTCAAGTGTGTCGTTTTCCCATTTAATTGGATTTACAAATCCAAATCTCTCGAATTGTATTGTTTTATTCATAGGGATGTTTACAAGGTTCAGCTCTCCATTTCCCTTAGAAATCGTCCCATCAGGTTTTAGAATTGAAACTTTTACATTTTCTTCTTCAGATACCCATTGAATAATTGAATATTCTCTGTTTAATTCGTAACTATGGAATTGAGCATTTATTTTATTGTTATCTACATCAATAAAAGTTAATTTAATGTTGATTAGATCTTTTAACCGTAAATTTTGATCTATTTTAAACTTGTATGCGTCTGATTTGGCAACGAATACTTTCAATTTACCTTCTCTTGCTTCAACATTTATTTTTCTTTTTCCTTTTTTAGGGTTTGACGGTAGTACTAATGGTTCAGCCGTGTAACTTGAAAAAGGAACGTTTTCGATCTCAATTGGGACAGGGTCTTCTACATAGAAATACCTATCTGAAATTTCATCAATTATATCCTTATTTTTAGAATAAAGCCATGATTCATCAAAAGTAATTCCAGTAATTGACATTCCAAGGTCTAAAAGCGTTTCTTTCAAAGCTTTTGCCTCAATCCCTCGCATTTTAAGTGATTGCAAGCTCCAAGTCCTAGGGTCGTCCCATCCTTCGTATTTACCACTTATTATGTTATTTCTTGATTGAGTTTTACTTAAATTCATATTTGGAAACTTAATTCTACCGTAATGCAAGAATTCCGCTTTTTTCCAGTTGAAATGCTCCCAGATAAATGCTTCGATAATATCTTCTTTTACCAAATCTGCGCCTCTTAAGATATGTGTCGCACCTATTAAATGATCGTCGATTGCCCAAGAAAATTCTAACATTGGCCAAACAATGTATTTGTTTCCAACTAAGGGGTGGTCCGCTTCAGAAATTCTCATAATTATTTGGTCTCTTATTGCAGGATCTTTTTGGGCCATTCCAGTTTTTAACCTAACAACAACTTCTGTTTCATGGTACTTGCCTTTAATCATGTTGTTCCATTCTTCTAGGTTTATATCTATTGATTGATCTCTATGAGGGCAATTTTTTTTAATTTTTTTATATTTCTCCCTAAACTCATTTGCACTGCAAAAACATACATATGCCATATTATCCTTAATTAATTTCTCACAATATTCGTAGTAAAGTTCTAACCTATCACTCTTGTAATATATTTTAGAATAATCAACTCCCAACCACTTTAAACCATCTTTTATCAAGTCGTAAGCTTCAGGAAGCACATATTTTGCTTTAGGGCTATCTCTCAAAGATTTTGGACTCCCTATTGTGTCATCAAAGAATAGGATTAATTCCCCGTTATACCGCTTGATATATTTGTTGTTTAAAACTACCATTCGCGCATTCCCAATGTGCAAAGCTCCACTCGGGTACGGTGCTAAACGCATTACGATCTTATCGCAATTCTGCGTATTTAGTAACTCTGGTAATTCTTTTTTTTCTTTCTTAGTTTCTTTTTTCTCTAAAGCAGATGGATCTAATTCAAGTAATTTCTCTTTTTGTACTTCTAAAGTTAGTTTAGTAATTTCGACAATTGTTTCATCTAATAAAGGTTTAATCAATTTAATCTGAGATCTTAATTCGGGTTTTTGGCTCATTATTTTACCCATAATTGCTTTTAGATTAGGTTTTCCCTCGAATTTCACCGCGTTTGTGAGCCCGAGGACCCATAATAACTTTTTTATTTCATCAATATCCATTACAAAAATCACGCATTAAAGATCGTTATTTTCAATTCTAAATTTAAAGCTATTTGAGTATTAATAATAAAGCTTATCAAAAAAAATAAATCTTTATTAAGAGAATATTAGCAAATAAATAAATCGGAGTAAATAAAATTTTTTATCGCGGATATATCCTAATTAGATTAAAAGTTATTGGTACTGAATGGGAAGTCGTTGAGAGATTGAAAGGTTTAAAATCAACCATTGCCGATGAAGATTGGAAAGTAACATACGTAACCCCTATTTATGGAGGTTGGGATTTAGTAGTGGAATGCACATTTGCTAAACTACAAGAATTAGATAAAATCGTGACTTTTATTCGCGTTAACGAAGAATTATCTAGTTGGATTGAAGAAACCACTACATTAGTGTCTAGCAAAGCTGATTATCCCAGATAAATTAATTAATAAGTTTAATATATTTCTTACATTTTAATTCAAATTAAAATTAAAGATTGTATGATATAAATATGAAAAAGTTAACGAGTAAAGAGTACTCCAATAAAGTTTTGGGCTCGTGGTTAGGGCGAGTAGCGGGAGATTTTGTAGGCGCCCCAGTCGAATTTGTACCGTACCCAACAATTACAGAAAAGTATGGAAACATCGAATATTTTCCAGAACCTATTGATTTAGATTACGTTAATGATGACGAAATGTATGAGATCTGCGCACTTATTGCCCTTGAAAAACATGGGAGCGAAGTCTCAGCGAAAGATATTGCTCAAGAGTGGATAAATCTTTTATACACATTAAATTTCACTGCTGAAAAAATAGCTATAAAAAATATAAATTCAGGAATTTGGCCACCTAAGTCTGGCACCTATAATAATTATTATTACGATGCTATTGGAGCACAGATGCGGGCAGATATTTGGGGTCAAATATCTCCAGGATGTCCCGAAGTAGCTAAAAGATTTGCAGAAATGGATGGGTCTATTTCACATGCGGGCATTGGCATCGAAGGTGAAATTTATTTGGCAGTTTTAATCTCTCACGCGTTTTTTGAAGAAGATATTAGGTTTAATATAGAGAACTCTCTCAAATTTCTCCCTCCTAATAGCGAGAGTTATTATACTCAAATGGTCGAAAAAGCAATTAATTTGTATGATCTATTTCCAAATAACTTTAGAAAGGCAAGAGAGAATTTAATTAATTATTGGGACGATGTAAGAAAAAATAAATTGGCGTTAACAGGTGTTAAGGGCTCTCAATCAGAGTCTCTACTTCAAAAAAAAAGAAGAAGATTTTTACATACTCAAACTTCAGGAGTACATGTTTTACCAAATATAGGAATTATTATTCTTTCTTTATTATATGGAGCTCAAGATGAGAAAGACCCTCTTGGCAAATCAATTTGCATCGCCGCTATGATGGGACTTGACACCGATTGCAACTGTGGAAACATAGGTGCAGTTTTAGGCGTTCAATTGGGAGCTGAGAAAATGCTTCCTAAATGGAAAGATCCTCTACAAGACACATTTGCTACTTATGTAAAAGGACACGAAAAGTGGAAAATAACTGAATTAGCACAACGAATTACTAATGTAGGTAAACTTATTGTGAAAGAAAAATGCAAAGGGAAAGTAAATATCTTATAAGAAAAAAAATACTTTTTTATAAAATTCTATTCAGTGATTAATTTATGAAAAATAATTATAGTATAAGGCAGGCAAAAGATGTTGATTTACATAACATCATGTCGATTTATAATTCTTATATTAAAGAGAGTTTTGCAGCATATTCGGAAGAAACTATTGGTATCGATTTTATTATAAACTTGAAGAGACAAGCTATTTCATTTTATGTTATAGAAATTGACCAAAAAATAGTTGGTTTTTGTATGTTAAAGAATTTTCGCCCACCCGTGAATTTTAGACATACAGGAGTTTTAACTTATTTTATATTATCTGAATTCACAAGAAAAGGATATGGAACTTTTTTATTTAATAAATTAGTATTAGATGCGAAAAATAATGGAATCAACACGATTTATGTTCATTTGTCTTCCTTGAATGAATCAAGTTTAAATTTTCATAAGAAACATGGTTTTATTGAATGTGCTAGATTTGATGACATAGCAAAAAAGTTTAATAAATCTTTTGATATCATATGGATGAAAAAACACTTAGAATAATTTTATAATAGTGAATTTCATTTGGGTTATGCTATTAAAGTTGGTTAAGTATCTTTTTTAATGCCTAATAATTCTAAAATATCTTTAAAATCTTTTTTTCTATTTTAACTAAAGTAGGTTCCTTTATCTTCGATTCGAATATGAGTATGAAGGATCGTTTTCAGGGAAAGGACTACCTTACCCTAATGGACTGGAAACCTGAGGAGATCAAATACATCCTTGACGTGTCCGCTGACTTCAAGCGACAACGCATGATGAAGCAGCGCCACGACAACCTAGCAGGCAGGACAATCGCCATGGTCTTCGAAAAAGCCAGCACTAGGACCCGGTTCAGCTTCCAAGCCGCAATCGCCCACCTAGGAATGCAGAGCTTCTATTCAACACCCAGCACCATGCAACTATCAAGGGGAGAGCCCATCAAGGACACCGCGCGCATACTGGACAGGTACTGTGAGGGTCTTGTCCTCAGAACCTTTGGACAGGACGTTGTTGAAGAGTACGCGGCTTACATGGACAGTCCGGTTTATCAACGCCTTGACTGATCTGACGCATCCATGTCAGGGATTGGCAGACATGCTTACCATGCGTGAGCACAAGGGCAAGCTCAAGGGGCTGAAGGTAGCCTACACTGGCGACCCGTGGAACGTATGCCAGACCCTGATGGTTGAAAGCAGCCTCATGGAGATGGATCTGTACGTTACACTGCCCAAGGGAT
>JABCSY010000055.1 GCA_018238625.1 Promethearchaeota archaeon | reverse complement strand
GTTAATAAATCAAGCGTTGATTTCATAACTATTCATGGAAGAACGGTAAAAGATCGATTTGTTGATACTGCTCTTGATTTAAAAGCCGTTAAAAGATTGAAAGAGCTATTAAAGATACCTGTGGTTGGAAATGGAAGCATTAACAGCCCTCAATCTGCAAAAATGTTTTTGGATTTTACAAAGGTTGATGCTATTATGATTGGGAGAGAAACTATGGGAAATCCTGAAATCTTTCATCAAATTAATACTTATTTGAAAGAAGGAGTAGAACAGGTTTTAAACAACAATTTAACTAAACTGAAAAAACATATTGAACTTTACGAACATTGCATAAATAACTATCTAGATGAGAATATCGAGTTTCCATACCCTATTGAAAGATATAAATTTGTGGAATTAAAAAGAAATTCGATATGGCTAACACAAAACATTCATCCCTCAACCGACATTAGGATAAAAATATCTAGAGCCAAAACTTTAGATGAATTACGAGATATTTTCGAACAGATTTTTGATAATTAAGAGACGAGAAAATTAATCTTTTGCCAGTAATATTAACAATATAACGATATACAAAAAGATAATTATTCCATTAATTAGTGTAATTAGGTCGATAATTTGAATAACCGAACCTGCAAAAGATGACATTAACCTCTCGATTGTCCAATTAAAATCTCCTGAGTGCGCAGAAATGATAAAATGGATATATATACAATATATTTGAATTACTGAAAAAATTAAAATCTTAAAAAGTGCATCTTTTTCTTTCTCATTAAACCTCATTTTAAACAATTTTGATAAATTTTTGTAACTCTTTAGTTTTTCTATAATGTTCTTAAAGTTAACTCTTATATTTTTTTAATAACTCTTCGGATGTAAAAACGCCATCTTCAGTAATAATACCGGTTACCAACCTAAATGGCGTTATGTCGAACGCGTAATTCAAGCACTCTACACCGTCAGGAACGATTTGTACCTTTCCAAGTACGTTTTTTACTTCAGTACTATCTCTTTGCTCAATAGTAACATCTTCAGCGGTCTCATGAAGAGATAATGTGGAAGTTGGAGCCGCAACGTAAAAAGGCACTTTATTGTCGTACGCGGCTAAAGCGACCAAGTATGTTCCAATTTTGTTGAAAACTGCGTCTGAAGTTACTCTATCTGTTCCTACAATTACTTTATCTACTTTTCCAAGCCTCATTAATAGACCTGAAGATGTATCAGAAATTACTTTTACAGGGATTTTATCGTATTGAAGTTCATAGGCAGTTAATCTAGCGCCTTGTAATCTTGGTCTCGTTTCATCAGCAATCACGCTAATTTTTTTACCACCTTCAATTGCAGTCCTGATAGGTGCTAATGCCGTACCATATTGAACCGTAGCCAACGAACCCGCATTGCAATGAGTTAAAACAACATCACCATCTTCTAATAAAGTAGCACCGTTTTTACCAATATTTTTGTTAACATTAACGTCTTCTTGAGCCATTAATTTGGCTTCTTCAACGACCAGTTCCGAAATATTTGAAGGGTTGTCTGGAAAAGAACTTATAATCTTCCAAATTCTATTTACGGCCCAAAAAAGGTTAGATGCTGTAGGTCTTGTACCACGTATTACATCTGCAGCGCCTTCCACTCTTTTGAGGAACTCTTCTTTTGGAAGCGCTTTATATTCTATTGTAGCTAACGCCATTCCCATTGCTGCGGCAACTCCAATTGCAGGAGCACCTCTAATATTCATAACTTTAATAGAGTTTGCCACATCTCTATAATCCTTAAACTCTAAAAACTCAAGTTTATGCGGTAATAGAGTTTGATCGATCATTTTCACTTTATTATCGTGAGTCCATTCAATGCTGGGGATCATATTAATAAAAAAATGGCGCTAAAGAAAAAATTTTTTATTGCAGAAATTATTTTAATCTTGATAAGTTCCTTTACTTTAGGATAATTGAAAGCTTAGATAGATGAAATTAAACAGAGACATAACTGGGTATGGAAAAAAATACTTTGATCAAAAACCTTCAAGATAAACTACCTTGGGAGCCATTTTTAGACCACATGGAAAGGGAAGGTTTTCTTAAATTAACTTTTATAAAGGCTCCAAAAATACCAAAGGGTAATAAATATTACAAACTCTTTCGATCCGGTTATGTGATGCTTGTTGGAGATCCAATACAAGCAAGTGTTATTCGAGATACGTCACACCTCCACTTAAGACCTTACATTCTATTTAGACCTAAGGTTGAGAGACAATTACGAGTTATAGTAAAAAACTCTCAGAAATTTAAGATTCCCATTACTTTTGCTGGAGGAAAAACGGGCCTTTCTGGAAGTTATGGGAATTTTGGTATTATTGTTGATATGGTTGATTTTCAATCCTATAAAGAAGCAATGCAATACGATTTTAAAAATGATATTGTTCGGGTAAATCAAAATGTTATGGTATCAGATCTAATTAAATACACACTACTTAAAAGTAATAATAGTTTAATCTTCCCCGTTCAACCAGCAAGCGCTTTAAAGTTACCTGTAAGAGTAGGGGGGTTAATTGCTTCGAATGCAAGCGGGATAACTTCAGGAAAATTGGGTTCGGTGGAAAATTGGGTCGAGAGAATTCGTGTTATGAGGCCAAACGGAACGATCGTTGAGATTGATAATAATCATGCTCTTTTCATGAATATAATTGGTGGAAATGGTTATTTTGGTGTGATACTAAGCGCAACAATTAAATTATATCGTCCAGAAACTAATTTGAAACAAGCTATTATGTATGGATATAATTTGAATTTAGCGTTTAAGGGTTTGCAATCAATTTTAGATTCTAAGATTTTTCCCTTAGTTAGCGAATTTGTAATTTCAGATGAAAGCCTTCCTGGAAAGTTTAGCGAACTTGGGAGCGAAAGTAAAAAGAATAAAGTTGTGAAATGGGCAGCCCTTATTGAGGGATCTAAGAATAATGTTGATAAATTTATTGATGTAATGAAACAACAGGCTGATTGTTCTTGGAAAATATTAAACGAAGAAGAATTTCAAGATTATCTTCAAGAACGTTCATCTTTTGCTTTAATAGTTCAAACTGAAGACAAATCTACCGATTATATCGCATTTCCAGGGTTTGAAGATGTCTTAAGCGAACCAAAAAACTTGCCAGACATCATTGAGACTATCAATGAACTATTTGTAAAGCATGGGTTCCATAAAGTAATTTTTGGATATGGCCATATTAACTTTCGGAAGGGTCAAGGATTACTGTTACATATGCGCTTACCAGTCCCAATTCCGTATTTCTACAAAGAAAACGAAAAGAATTTGAAATTAATATGCGAAACTGTCTTTGATGTTATTATTAATCTTCAAAGTAAATTCAACATAAAACATAAAGCAGAACATAGCCCTGGTCCTTTTAAAATCTGGTTAGAACCTAAATTTAGAAAATTTCTACGACAAGAAACAAAAAGCGGCGCGGCATTTTCAAATCCTCATTTAATGATCTTTGACAATTTACTCCTAAGAAAGTTCAATGTTTCACTTGATGGTTTGCAAAACATAGATGAGCAATTGCTAATGAACGAGAAAAAGGATTTATTCGTTTCAGCAATGATTTTATATCTATCGGGAAAATAGCACCTAATATATAAAAAAATTATACAAAAAAATTCAAATGATTTAATGAAAATTGTAAAATCTCCTGTAATTTCTTGCTCTCGCAGAACAGATATTCCCGCTTTTTTAATGGATTGGGTAATCGATAAAATCCAGATCGGTTATGTAGATGTGGTTAATCCATTTAATCGTAAACAAGTGTCTCGTGTTTCGTTGAAATCCGAAGATGTAAGATGTTGGGTGTGGTGGAGTAAAAACTTTAAAGCATGGATAAAAACTTATGAAAAAAATAAACAACTCTTTAAATCGTATAAGGGACATTACTTTCAATTCACGATTAACTCACCTTCTGAATTAGAGCAAAATCTGGATATCTCCTTAGAAGAGAGATTTACTCAACTAGAATGGTTGATCGATGAGTTTGGTTCCAACGCTGTAAGTTTTAGATTTGACCCTATAATCATTTACAAAAAGAAGGATGATAATAAAATAAGAAGTAACCTAGACAAATTTGAATATATAATAGAAAAAGTTTCTGTTCTTGGGCTAAAAGAAATGATATTTTCCTTCGCGACAATCTACAATAAAGTGAGTAATCGAATGAAAAAGAGAGATTTTATCCCCCTTGATCCCCCTTTTAATAAAAAGAAAGAGATTCTTAACAAGTTATTAGAGGTTTGCAATAAGAATGATATACAAATAAAAGCTTGTTGCCAACCTGATTTACTCGAAATAAATGGCATTGAACAAGCTCATTGTATTGACGCTAATAAAATCGAGCAAATTATAGGGGAGAAGATTTCAAAATTAAAAGATACAGGACAGAGAAAAGGCTGCGGGTGTTTTAAATCTAAAGATATAGGTGGATATACTGGAATATTTCGTTGCAAACACAATTGTGCTTATTGTTACGCATCACCAGCAAAGAATTAGATTTCAGTAATATTTTTATATAAATGGTTAACATATAAAAATTGTCATTTTTGTCAAAAAATGATGCGAATCTAATAAAATATTGATTATTTAAGGTGATATAGATGGTAATAGTTATGACTACAGTATGGATTCCCCATGTTAAAGCCTCTGAGGCAGGGAAACTGTTCATTGAAGCTTTGAAAAAATATCCAGGAGATAGGTCCCTTTCTAAAGTACTCCTAAATAATGCTGTCGCTACAACCAAAGAAGGATACAAAGTAGTAAGCGCAGAGGAAATCAAAGAAGGGAAACTTAAAGAATATCTTGCCCTACAAAATAAAGGTTTGCTTTTTATCGCAAATGGTATTGAAGGCTATAAATATCAGATCGAAGTTATGTCCTCAATTGTCGAAGCAATGGATGTTGTAGGGCTCAAGCCACCAGAATAAATTAAAAATAAACAAATCCTTTTTTTTTTCTTAAATTAATAAAAACCTATTTCCATGTTTTTTTAAAAACTTGTAATAAATTTGTATGAGATATTTTTTCAATATCTTGTTCACTATACCCATTTTCAAGAAGATAATCCCATAATCGGGGAAACCTAGAGCAATCTTTAACGCAAGTTGGTGTAGTTGCCCCATCAAAATCTGAACCTATAGCTACTATATCGATACTAGCAATTTCAACGAGATGGTCAATATGTTTTTTAATTGAATCAAAATTTAGGTTATAATTACACATTCCTGGTTCTTTAGCATTTAGAAAACTCATCACAAAATTAATTCCTATGGTTCCATGCTTTTCATGAATTGCTTTGATTTGCTCATCAGTTAAATTCCTTGGATGGTTAACAATTGCGCGAGCATTTGAATGTGAGGCAAAAATAGGTTTTTCAGTGATTTCATAAACATCCCAAAAAGAAGGTTCGTTTAAATGAGAAACATCTATGGTGATACCAAGAGCCTGTGCTTCAGCTACTAATTTTATTCCTTCTTTGGTTAGACCAGTTTCTTTTTGAGGGTCGTTAAACATCACTCCCGTAGCAAATTTATTTACATTTGACCAGCTTAAACCCATTGTTCGCAGCCCAAGACGATACGCAATCCTTAAAAGGCGAAAAGTTTTATCAATTCCTCCAGCACCCTCAAAATGTAGGATAGCTCCCCTTTTACCCGATGCTTGTATTTTAGCAAAATCATCTATTCTTTTAATTTGCATTAATCCATTAAGAGGATTAAAGACAAATTTAAACCATAAGTCAAGACCTTTTAGAATGCGATTCGTAGACGAAGCCGGATAGATTGCAAAAATTGCAGCCTGCACATTTCCTTCTTCCATACGAGGTAAATCATAATGACCGATATCAGATCGGATTAAGAAGTCGCGTTTATCTCTTGAAATCTTGCGAATCGTATCGATATGACCATCAAGTACAGAAAACTTAGGTGTATTTAACATGATAACAAAACTGTTTTATTTAATTTAATTATCAATTTGACTTTATTAGATAAGGTTCTCAATTCTATTTATTTCTAAGTATTAAAAATTTATTTTATGACTGTTATTACAAACATTATAATCACGAAGAAAATCTATAAATAGCATGTAAACAGAATTATTTACAATTATAGCAAAAATTGGTGTTAAAAAATCGCAAAAATTTTAAGAATAGATTTAGAAACGAAAAACATTGACTATGAAGATTACACTGATGAAGATGAAGTGTCTTTAATCGGAGGAATGGGTTTAGCAACTGCGATCTTCACGCGAGAAGTAGATCCCGAAATTGATCCGTTTGATGGGAATAATCCTTTGATCTTCTCAGTTGGACCATTTTGCGGCACAGCTATTCCTTTCTGTGGTAGATACTTTATTACAGCAAAATCACCACTAACTAAAATTCTCGGGGAAGCATCTTCAGGAGGTTTTTTTGGTAAGGAGCTTAAATCTGCAGGTTTTGATCTAGTAATCATTAAGGGCAAAAGTCAAAGTCCAGTTTATCTATGGATAAATGATGGAGTAGCAGAAATAAAGGATGCTTCTGAATTGTGGGGGAAAGGGACTCAAGAAACTGATGAAAAAATAAAAGAGCTGGTTGGAAACGATAAAATAAAAGTAGCTACTATTGGACCTGCTGGAGAAAATTTAGTCAAATACGCGTGTATAATCAATGATAAGCATCACGCAGCTGGACGTTGCGGAATGGGAGCTGTAATGGGAAGCAAGAACTTAAAAGCTATTGCAGTTCGTGGCACGGGTAAAGTTACCGTTCAAGATAAAGATAAAGTAAATGATGCAGCTAAAGAACTTAGAGAATTATTAAAGACATCTGCATTAGGAATGGTATTTGCAGATTCAGGTACGCCAGTCCACATAGATTCCATGGCTAGTGTAGGGGATATTATTATTAAGAATTATACAATGGGAAGATGGATTGGGATGAAAAAAACTGGTGCTAAGGCGTTAAACGCAAGAGGAGAGGTCAAAATGCATGGCTGTTTTAATTGTCCAACGGCTTGCAGGGGATTCGTGGAATATGAGGGAGAATGGGTAACTCGCCCAGAATATGAAACCCTAGGAATGTTAGGTTCTAATTTATTGGTTAACGACTTAGAGGCGTTAATCAAATGGAATTTAATAGTTAATGATCTTGGACTGGACTCAATTAGTCTTGGGGCAGTAATAGGATGTTTCCTAGAATCTATTGAAAGAAAGCTAATTGATGTTAATTTAGATGAATTTGGGTTCACTGAAGAAAATATTTGGGGTGCTATTGGACCGATAGAAAAACTCTTCACTAAAATTGCTTATCGAGAAGGAATTGGTGATGATTTAGCTGAAGGAGTGAGATCTTTTTGTGAAGTAAAGGGTTTGCCAGAAGAACTCTCTATGCATGGAAAAGGACTCGAAGTTCCTGCTCATGAACCACGAGCAAATAATCTAACAGCATTAGATTACGCAACAACACCTCGAGGTGCATATCATTGTTATGAACCGATGCATTTGTCTTCCTATATGAATCAAAAAGAAGAAATCGGTTTAACCGAACAAGTAGATCGTTTTGGAACGGGGGATGATGTTGCTGAAGCTGTAATAAAGATTCAGGATGGCAGTGAGGCGTTTTCTGCGTGTGGGGGATGTATATTTGGATTTTGGTTCATCCACAAACTCACACCTTGGATAAATGGTCTTAATGGAATTACTGGAAGGGCATTTACAGTCGACGATTTCATGAAAGCAGGACAAAAGATCATTAGAATGAAAAGAATTTTTAATGTTAAATGTGGGATCACTAAAGCAGACGATAATTTTGGGAAGAGATTTTATACCCCCCTTGAAAAAGGTGGATCTAAACGAAATATTCCCCCATTAGAAGGATTATTGGAAAAATATTACCACATTAGAGAGTGGGATGCCCAAGGTAAACCGATTTAGAAATCTTTAAATTTAAAATCTGAAAATATCTCTTTAATCTCTTTTTTTTTCTTTTTAGTTAACCATTCAGTATAGTTATAGGATGGTTTAATTCCTATTCTTTCTGGTTTAGAGAGCCAGAGTGGATTATAAGGCAATAATTCTATTTTTTTTACTTTTAAGGATTTCAAATAATTAGCTAAGTTATTCAAATTTTCTTCAGTATCAGTTATATTAGGAATAAGAGGAATCCTTGGTAATAATTCTATTGATTTGTTTTTAAGGATATCTTCAAAATTTTCTAATATTCTCTCGTTTGAAACTTTACAATATCTAGCATGTAATTTTGGATTGTAAATTTTCAAATCAAAATAAATAAGGTCGATATATGGTAAAATAATTTCATAAAATTTATCTCGAGTATAATATCCACATGTCTCAATGCATACGTGAATATCTTCTTTTTTGAGTTCTTTTACTAATTCCTTTATGTAATCTATATGATAAAGTGGTTCTCCACCAGAAAAAGTAACACCTCCACCTGAATTTTTATAAAAAATTCTATCTTTTAATATAATTTCAAGTAATTCTTTTATGCTATATTCTTGTCCTACAAATTCTAAGGCGTAATTTGGGCATACTTCAATGCAATTACCACAGAGATCACATAAAGAGCGATCTATTCGATATTTGTTTGAAAAATCTATTGCATCTTGATTACAAACTTTTAAACATGTTCCACATTCACTACAACTATCTTTATTAAAAGAAATTTCTTTAAATGGCGATTTAGCTTCAGGATTTTGGCACCATACACAAGAAAGTGGGCATCCTTTAAAAAATAGTAACGTTCTTATTCCCGGACCGTCATCTAAAGCGTTCCTTTTAATATCTACTAATAGAGTTTTATCTGTCATTGTTGAGATTATAGTATCGTCAATAGAAGTATTGATAAAAAAATTAAAAAGTTAGATAAAATGAATAAAAAAATATCTTTCATTAGGTTTATCTTGATTTATATTCGTGCCGCTCAATAAATTCTAATTGCATGTTCTTGTTTAATTTCGTGAAATATGCGTTATACCCTGAAACTCTAACTAAAAGCCAACGATAATCAATTGGATTAGCCATCGCATCTCTTAATGTATCAGTGGACACGACGTTAAATTGCCACTGCATCCCATTCAAATCAAAAAAGCTTTGTACATAACTTGTAAAGAGATCTAATGTTTCTTCATGTGTATCTCCAGAATGAGGTATTAATTTGACGTTATAAGATGCGTTGTTTGCCATTTTCAAATAATCTAAGCTCGCAACACTTTGAATGCTTGGTAAAAGGATGTCCGTTGTACCCGGGGCAGGAGTTAATCCAGGTGTTAATGATTTACCTTTCTTTCTACCTGAGGGCAAAGCACCAGTAAGCATTCCAAATCCCGCGTGGTAACTAATAGACCAATATCCCACTAAGTATTTACCCCCTCTATAATTGTCAGCAGAATGATACACATCGTAGCAAAAGTCAATTAAATCTTGAGCAAGTTCGACAGTACCATTTTCACCAGACCCAAATTTTGGAACTTGTTCTATATTGTGTAGAATTGATTCATAACCATTTTCAAAGTTATTTTCAATGGCATCCATCAATGTAGCAAAGTTCAATTCTTTTTTCTTGTAGATGAGATCTCTTACAACTAATAAGCTATCAACCACATCTGTCAATGCCACTAAGGCAACTCCCGACGTATTATAAATAGCTCCTCCTTGAATAAGGTCTTTGCCTTGTTCTAAAGGACCCTCAAAAAATCCAGATAATAATGGGGTAGGATGGATATACTTATGGGCTTCCCCTAAATAATTATTAATTTCAATTGATTTTTCTGCTAAATATTTGAGTTGAGTTTTATACGCATTAAGAAAGGCCTCAAATGTCGGGAAAGAAGTTCGAACATCGCCCGTTTCAGGACCCACTTTTTCTCCAGTTAAAGGTATGAAACCATTATTTAACATAATTTCTAACGGTGCGACTAAATTTAAAAGCATACAATTCGTATGACCATAATGTTTACCTACAATTGTGGGCTCTACACAACCTGTAGCTGCCCAATCTCTTGCGTCTTCAATTGAGAATTCTTCATGGACCAACGCTTCAATCATAGTTCTATCGTTATGAATACTAGGCGAAGCGCCCATATTGATGTTTACTTCACACAATCGTCTTAGATACTCCTTTGAATTAATACCAGAATAATACCGGGCATTCATATTAGGATCCTGAAAACCCAGCATTTCATTTGTTTTTAATATAATAAAACTCATATCGTTTACGGCATTTTTACCGTCTCTATCTACGCCTCCAATAGTTACTGTGTCGTCAGAGGAGCTCCCCCCGAATAATTTCCACCCTACATTCGGCATTACCGGATCGTGATCGTTTATCCTCAAAAATAACGATCCTACAAGTTCTATAGCTTTTTTTACAATTTGATTCCTTTCTTCATCATTGGCCGCTTTTTCGATTTCTTTTAAAAAGAAAGGTTGTAACATTTGATCAAGCCGACCAATTGATAAAGCTGAATTTGCATTTTCGCAGTGAAGACAAACAAAACTAGTCCAAATTGATTGAATTGCTTCGTATATTGTTTCTGCAGGTTTGGCGGGGACTTTAGCACATATTCTAGAGAGCTCCTTCAATTCCTCTATGCGAATAGCCTGATCTGGATCGTTTTGTTCTAAATTATTAGCAGATATGAAGGCTTCTTCACTTAAATTTTTAGAATACGCTAGAACCCCATCGATTGCAATTTGAATTGCCTTATAAAAATTTTGCTTTTCAGTTGTATCCGCTTTTATTTCCATTTTATTGGCTTTATTCTTCACGCTTTCTAATCCTTCATTGAGCACCATTGGAAAGCCAGGAACGGTATGGCTAATGGCGTTATTTTTCATCATGAAATAAAAAACCCACCCTTCTTCTAAATGTTGCGAGAATGGGTCGTTGTTTTTTGCTCTACAGTATTCTCTTACGTTTCGCTCCATCCAATAGGGAAACACTTCCAAACTTAATATATCTGCATCTTTATCTGAAATATCGTTAGGATTAAGCTCACGTTCACCAATAGTTTTTAATTCGGGCCATATACCAGTCGCGATAAGTTCTGGATACAAGGGGATACCTACTTCTTTTGAAGTAGTTGAACCTGCTATAAGATGTTTATCATGAATTATTGGTTTTTTATTTGACATTATATGATTTACTGCTCTTGCCTGGCGCAATTCGGGATCTATCGGATTTCCTGAATTGTCTACTTCAAATCCATTCTCTCTATGATACTCTGTCAAATGTTTTGCTCTTTCAATACATACCACTGGCTTTAAGGCAAATCGTCTATTCTTCAAATATTTTAAGCGTGGAAAATCATCTAGGGTATATTTTGACAAATACGGATCTTTTAAAACTTGAACGTTATCTATCTTACGATTTAAGCTCTCGTTCCTTAGTTTTCTGCTCTTTTTTCCCTTATCAATATCTTCGATAGGATATATTAATCGATTTTCTGGACCTTTGTAGTCTCTTTTTTTAGGTGCCGTAACAAGTGAAGTAAGATAAGAGAATTTAGTAAGGTAAGACATGTTTCCTATATATCCCATTTCATTTGTCAAAAGATAATCAAGAGATTCCTCGGCGCTTTTATTATAGAGATTAGCCAAAGTCTCTTTATCTTTATAATAAATTGTTATGTTAGGATCTTCAATTTTTCCCTCGCTGACTGTCATTTTTCCATCTTTAAATATTACGATAACATTAACTTTATCATCTTTTGTAGTAAACTGATATTTAGCATTAAAGACAAATCCTGTTTTTTCGTTATATATCTCTTTACGCATTTTTCTACGTGTATCGAATATCATAGCAAGTAAATTTAACTGCTCTTTAAAATTCTCAACCTTTTTATCAATTTCTAATTCATTCATGTTAATTATCTCTTTAGAATGTCTTATTTTATCCAAATCTAAAAAAAATTAAATTTTTAGACTTTCCATTTTTCTTAATTAGATATGATCTGCAATTACTTATAAATATATAAATAAGTAATCACAAACCAAGAGAGTTTAACAATGAAATTTGAACCCACAAAAGCATCAATTAAAAAACACGAAGTCCCTGACTGGTTTCACGACGCAAAGTTTGGTATTTTCATTCATTGGGGATTGTTTTCCGTACCAGCATTTGCAGTTACTGGCTTGAGTATCATAGAATCATCAAAAGAGGGGGAAGAATACCACTTTAAGAACAATCCATATGCTGAGTGGTATCTCAATACATTAAGGATTTCTGAAAGCCCAACACAAAAATATCATCATAAAGAATATGGAGAAGATAGTTCTTACAACGATTTCGTACCTATCTTCAACGAAGAATTAGAAAAGTGGGACCCACAGGAATGGGCTGGAATTTTCAAAAATGCAGGTGCCAAATATGTAGTGCTTGTAACAAAGCATCATGATGGATTTCTCTTATGGCCAAGCAAGTACCCAAACCCTATGAAAGAAAATTATATAGCTAGTAGAAATTTAGTGGGCGAACTCACAAAATCGGTAAAAAGTAAAGGATTGAAAATGGGTTTTTATTACTCAAGTTCTTACGATTGGTCTTTCAACCCCGATCCAATTAAAGATCGTTTAAGCTTCATGATAAATGGAGTTATAACTCCAGAATATACAGAATATGTTAAAAATCATTTGTATGAATTAATTGATGAATTTGAACCTTCAATATTATGGGGTGATATAGGAGCACCTCCA
This sequence comes from Promethearchaeota archaeon, assembly GCA_018238625.1. Lineage (GTDB taxonomy): Archaea > Asgardarchaeota > Lokiarchaeia > Sigyniarchaeales > SOKP01 > SOKP01. The sequence continues at coordinate 13,432 of JABCSY010000055.1, read as the reverse complement.
CTTTTTGATCTCTTCGAACTTTTTGCATACTATTATAATAAATTTCCTGAAGGTGTAATTAATGATCGTTGGGATAAAATGTACCATGAAGACGGTAAGTTAATCAAAGTAAAAAGGACACCTTTTTATGATTTTACTACTCCTGAATACGAGACTTATAACATCATTAAGAAAAAGAAATGGGAATCAAGTCGCGGGATTGGAAATTCTTATGGATTTAATAAAATGGAAAAAGAAGAGGATTACTTAGCATCCAATGAAATTATTAGGATGCTCGTAGATATCGTAAGTAAAAATGGTAATTTATTATTGAATGTTGGACCTTTGCCAGATGGAACAATACCTGAAATTCAGAAGAAAGTATTAATAGGGATGGGTCAGTGGTTGGAGATTAACGGAGAGGGAATTTATGGCACTCGTCCTTGGGAAAGAGCTGAGGGCAACACTTTGGATAATCTCGAGATTAGATTTACGCATAAAAATGAAATACTGTACATCCATCTCTTAAATAATCCAAAAGGAAAATCTTTAAAGATATTGGCATTAAAAATTCCTCAGAATTCAAAAATTAGGTTGCTTGGTTATGATAATCAACTAAAATGGGAGCAGGATCAAGAAGATTTGGTTATCAGTATTCCTGAAAATTTGATAGAATCTCCCGTTTATGTATTCAAGGTAATTCTAAATGAATTATAAGAAATTATTAAATTCTTTAAAATTAATCAAGAATTATGAATTAATATTATACACTAAATAAAAAAAAGAAGAAGATTATGAGTGAGATAAAAGAACAAGGAATTGAGGATTCATATGATGTAGTAGTTATTGGGGCGGGTAACGGTGGTTTAATAGCTACGGCAGAATTAGCAATGAGAGGCGCTAAAATACTGCTTTTAGAACAACATAACTTACCTGGGGGTTTTGCCTCTAGTTTTGTAAGGGGTAGGTTTGAGTTTGAAACTTCACTTCACGAACTTTATGATTATGGGCCTTCATCAGATAAGGGAGGTACTAGAAGACTATTAGAAAAATATAAACTAGATTCAGAGTTCGTAGAAGTTCCTGAGGCGTATAGGTTAATTTTAACGGACCCAGATGAAGAGATTAATGTAGTAATGCCTTTTGGTGTCGATTCTTATCTTGATATTATGGAAAAAGAGGTCCCGGGAAGTAGAGATTCTGTAAGTAAATTTTTTGACCTCGCACAAGACATTAATAGAGCAACTGCCTATATAGGTCAGTCAAAAGGAAATCCCGATCAGAATGTTTTACTAAAGGAGCATTCAAATTTTCTTAAAACTACAGCTTATTCCGTGGAGGATATTCAAAATGCCCTTAATATGCCAGAAAAAGCAAGGAGCATTCTTAACGCGTATTGGGTTTATTTAGGAGTTCCAACAAATAGAGTAAATTTTACGATCTTCGCTTCAATGGTTTATGGTTATATTTTGAAAGGTGCTTATATTCCAAAATTTCGATCTCACGATTACACTACCGCTTTAGATACAAGGATCAGAGAGTTAGGAGGCAAAATCGAATATAACACGACAGTAGAGAAGATTTTGGTTGAAAGCGGTAAAGTTGTTGGAGTTGAAACTTCTAAAGGAGATAAGATTAAAACGAATCATGTAGTTTGCAACGCTTCACCTACGCTTACTTATAACAAATTAATACATCCTAAATCAGAAGTTCCAGAAATTGCTTATAAGGAAATAAATGCTAGACGGCATGGAGTTTCTACATTTGTTGTTTATTTGGGTTTAGACGCAACGGCCGATGAATTAGGACTCAAAGATTATAGTTACTTTATTTATAACAATAAGAATACAGATGTCCTTTACGAATCTTTGAATAAGCTTGAAACACCTGGGGTTCAAGCAACAATTTGTTTAAATAATGCAATCCCAGACTGCTCACCTCCAGGTACATGTATTATTTCAATTACAACTGCTTATCTACCGGGAGTATGGGACGATGTAAAACCCGAAGATTACTTTACATTAAAAAATAAAATCGCGGAAGACCTTATTAACACTTTGGAAAAAACCACTGGTGCTCCAATAAAGGAACATATTGAGGAAATTGAAGTTGCTACGCCTCAAACCATTTCAAGATTTACTAGAAGTTATAATGGAGTAGTATATGGATACGAACCCGACTCTTGGGATTCTTTTGTCCCACGCTTGATGACGATGAATGACGAAAAACATATTGATGGTCTTGAATTTTGTGGAGGTTTTGGCAAAAGATGTCACGGATATAGTAGTGCTTTAAAGGATGGAGAGACTGCTGCGTTACTAACTTTACAAGACTTACATAAAAAAGGTGAGCTAAAATGAGCGAAGAGAAAAAGAAATTTGATATTATTATTAAAAGCAACACAAGAGATTTATTTGCGTTTACAAAATTAGTCCCAAAACGAAAAAAGATGTTCGAAAAGGCGTCTAGTGAGCCAATAACAAAGGATCCAATGAATGAACTTGCTGTGCGACTTCATCCCATAAGACTATACTTAGTTATCAGTGATATCAAAGACGAAACAAAATCCACTAAAACATTTAAGCTCAAACCCGATCCCGATTCAAACACAAAAGAATTGGCCTATTTTAGAGCGGGTCAATATTTAAGCTTGAAGGTTCAAGTGAATGGAGTTGCTATCACAAGACCTTATTCAATAGCTTCTTCTCCTTCGGACGCTTTAAAAGGTTTCTATGAAATCACAATTAGAAAAGAAGAACCTGGATTTTTAACTGGATATATATGGGATAACTGGAAAGTAGGAACTAAGATTGAAAGTTCTGGACCAGAAGGGTTCTTTTTTTACGAGCCTCTTAGGGACTTAAAACAAATAGTTGGTCTCGCGGGAGGATCAGGAATTACGCCATTCCGTTCCATCGCTAAAGAAATTGTTGAGGACAAATTAGATGCAAAATTAACTTTGCTTTATGGAAGTAGCGAAGAAGACGATATCATTTATTACGACGAATTTAAAGAGCTTGAAAAGAAGTACCCGAATAAAATTAAAGTCGTGCATATTTTAAGTAGCGATATTGTTTCATTAGAAGGATGTGAAAAGGGTTTTATAACTAAAGAGATAATTGAAAAATACTGTGATGCAAATTCAAGTACTTTTTTTATATGTGGACCACAAATCATGTATAATTTCGTTGAAGAAGAGCTCAAAAAATTTAACTTGCCCGTTAAACGAATTCGTAGAGAGGCTTTTGGTGAAATTAAAGAGATTCTAAGTAATCCAGACTTCCCTCAAGATGTAGCCGATAAGGTATTTAAGATTAAGACTCACATTGGAAGTTTGATTAAAGAAATACCAGCAAAAGCAACCGAATCCGTCCTTGTTGCTCTAGAACGGGCAAACTTAAATCCACCATCAAAATGCCGCTCTGGCGAATGTGGGTTCTGTCGCTCGCTTCTTATTTCAGGTGATGTGTATATAAGTCCTGTTTCTGATTGGAGGAAAGCTGGAGATAAGAAATTTAACTATTTCCATCCATGCGCATCCTACCCAATTACAGATCTCGAAATTAAAATTCCAAGAACATTATAAATAACCTTTTTTTTATTTTATAACAATAATTAATCATAGTGAATTTTTATGGTAAATGCGATATTAATTGTGCTTGACACTTTAAGACAAGACCATGTGGGATGTTATGGCAATACGTGGATAAAAACACCACATTTAGACAAGTTTGCCAAAGAATCCGTGAAATTTACACGAATGTACCCGGAGTCATTACCGACACTCCCGGCACGAAAAGCTATCTATACTGGGAAACGTGTTTTTCCTTTTACGGATGATAAGCTTGGAAAGACAAAATCTGCGCGGGGAGATATCATCGCCGATGCTCTTGGCGCTCCTGGTTGGAGCTGTATTTCAGATTCTCAAGACACTCTAGCAGAGCGATTTAATCGTAAAAAATATGTTACAGCTTTATTTTCCGATGTTTATCATCAATTTAAGCCAGGTTATAATTTTAATCGTGGGTTTGATCAATGGAAATGGATTCGTGGGCAAGAAGAGGACGCATATCTATCCGGACCACGAATCTCTGATGATGTCCTTAAAGAATACCTCACTTCCAAAGAGGATGGGATATCGGCAGGTACGATATTTGGACAATACATGATGCGTCGATTCCTTCAAAATGTACGCTGGTGGCGCTCCGAAACTGATACTTTTACAGCCCAAGTATTTCGCGCAGCTGGTGAATGGTTGGATATGAATTATGATGCTCTAATAAAAGGGAAAGGATTTATAACTGTTGAATCGTTCGATCCACACGAACCTTGGAATCCACCTCTTCAATACATTCGGCTATACGAAAAAGACCCTGATTGGGAAAAAGGATGCCGAAAAGTATCACACTCTATCTATGGACCTGCGAGTATACTTTCTGAAAAAGAACTCAAAAATTTAAGGACTAGGTATGCCGCGGAAGTGTCGCTCGTGGACACATGGTTCGGTTATTTCATAGACTATATCAAACGGATCGGTATCTGGGATGATTCGATTATCGTGGTAGTTTCCGATCACGGCCACATGCTGGGAGAGCACGGACTTATAGCAAAAGCCGCCAACCCTTTAGGACGTGAAGTAGCTGATCTTGTCGCTATGATCCGATTTCCAGAAGGGGAAGGTAGTGGTAAAACTTGTGACAAATTTTGTTATCATCATGACATCGCCACCACTATCTGTGAAGTCTGCGGCGTTTCTGCGAACAATATGGACGGCAAGAACCTATTGAAATTGGTTCAAGATGATGGATTGACATATTACGATCACATTTCCATAGCTTGGGGTGGCTCTGTAGCAGTTTACGATGGAGATTTTTGGTATAATGGGTATGTGTGGGACACGGAAGGAGGAAGTCTATTTGATGTCAATAAAGACCCCAGATTAACTGAGAATATCATTTTACAGGCTCCCGATAAGGCAAAAGAACTATTAAAGCTTTGTTGGGGGGATGCACGAGAGCCAATTGATATGGAATTCATGCGAAAATTCAAGGATTTGTTAGGTTGTACACCAGTTACCAAAAGACTTACGAAACAAGATAAAAAATAGTTTAATTAAAGTCTTATGTCATTTACGAAAATATATATTAATAAATAAAAATTTTTATCTAAAGAAATAAAGAGAGTAATGGACATAAAAATTAAATTGGGAATTATTGCTTTTTTCATAATCCTAATTCAGTCAGGTTTAAAACTACTAGGGGTTGTCCTGACGGGAAGTCTTAGTTTTTTATCTGAAACTGTCGATACCCTTACTGATATTTTTTTTATTTTCATCACAATTTATTCTCTGTATGTAAGTCAAAAACCCCCAGATTTTCAACATATGTACGGGCACTCCAAGGTTGATTCAATAGGAGGATTAATTCAAGGAATTATATTGATAAATCTTTATTGTATTCTTATTTATTTCGCAGTTCAAACAATATTAACCAACGCGTATGGTATTTTGAATCCTGATTTAGGGTTTCAACTGTTAATTATTTCGTTCGTTATTAATTTAACTTTTTCTAGGATTTTAATCTGGCAAGGAAAGAAACGGAGTAGCTTATCTCTTAAAGTTCTAGGTTTGAATTTATTTCAGGATTCTCTTAGAGCGATTGTAGTTATGATTAATTTCATTTTAGCTCTCTTTTTCAGTATCCAATTTTTAGACCCGTTTTTTAGTATTGGTCTCTCTTTATGGATTATATTCACCGCATTTAAGCTTTCAAAAGAAGGAATTAAAGAATTAATCGATGAAAACCCCATAAGTTATCTTATTTTAGAAGAGATCAAAGAAAGGGTTTATAACCTCGATCATGTTAATGGTGTTGAAGAATTAAAAGTTAGAATTGGTGGAAATACGTTATTTTTAGACGTTCGTTTATCTGTTGAAGATCACATATCTGTTATTCATGCAAATGAAATTACAAAAGCAATTCATACATTGAGCAAAAAGTATTTTTCATCTTATGACGTTGAATGTATAGTTGAGATGAATCCTCTAAGTGGTGAATCTTCTATAGGTGAAGAGATAATTAACTTGCTTCATTCAATGAAAAGCGAATTTAATGAAATTTCAGATTTCAGGAATTTAAACATTTTTAGAATAGAAAATAAATACTTTTTATCTGTAGCAATAGTAGTTGACGAAGGATTATCGCTTGAAGAAGCTCACGAATTAAGTATTCTGTTTGAAAATCAACTAAAGGAACAAGCTCCGTCTATATCACGAATAATTACTCATATAGAATCAGATGCTACGATACGAAAATTAGTAACTGATAACTTAGTCTGTACTCTTATTGACCCTCAAAAGAAAAGAGAAATCCAGATTACTTTAGAAAGTTTATTAAAAAGTAATCCAGAAGTTAAAGGATATCATGGTTTAGAATTTTGGGAAACAGTTGATTTTTGTGCACTCGAACTCCATGTTTTCTTTGATGGATCCTTAAACATATCGAAAGTTCATAATATAGTTTCTAATTTAGAACAACAAATAAAAGAAACTCTAAAGATTGAAAATCTAACAGAAGTTATAATCCATTCTGAACCTTTAGAAGGTCGGATAGATGGAATTTTTTTTTAATTTAAAATGGAAAATTATAGCTAAATAAACCCAGTTCTTTTTGCATTGTTTTAATATCTTCTTGCAAACTTTTGTTAATTGGAATGCCTTGTTTTTTTCTTACTTTTTCAGAATAATATTCTTTTTCTCCAGCGGTATATATCCGATTTTTACCAGGTGCTTTCTTAGAGTTTCTAAGAGTTCTCATAATTGTCCCAGTAGTTCGTTCAAACATTTTCAAGGGAGTAAAGTGGTTTACATTTATTGCTAAAAAGAAGTGCCCAACTTTTAAGCGTTTTTGGTCTTCTTCGATAACTCCAGCTGTATCTTTAAGGAATACTCCATTTTGTAATGCTGATGATAAAATTTCTACAAGCGTGGCATATCCAAAACCCTTATACCCTGACATATTTTCGCCTTCACCCCCGAGTGGTAAAAGAGCTGCAGTACTATCTTCTAAATTTTTTAATGTTTCTTGAGGATCGTTTTGCGTTCTTCCATTCTTGGTTATGATTACTCCTTCAGGAAGCTGTTTTTGTTCTCTACTATAAACTTCTATCTTACCCCTTTGAATAATTGAGGTAGCACAATCAATCATAAAAGGGAACTCTTCGTCTGTTGGTGCCCCCGCAGTCAATGGATTCGTACCTAGCATCGGTTCTATACCAAATGTGGGGGGGACAGCGGGTCTAGCGTTAGTGGTTGTAATCCCTATCATTCCTTCTTTTGTAGCCATGAGAGAGAAATATCCCGCAATTCCAAAATGCGTAGAATTCCTAACTGCAACAGCTCCGAGTCCATACTTTTTGGCTTTTTGAATCGCTAATTTCATAGCTTTATAACCTATAACTGGCCCTAATCCACATCCACCATCAATAACCGCAGTTGTAGGACCTTTTTTAACGATCTTTATCTTTGTTTTTGTGTTATAAATTCCTTTTTTAATCCTATCGTAATACATCTTACATCTCTGAATACCGTGCGAATCTATTCCTCTTAAATCGGATGTAATTAATACATCTGCAATTATTTCAGAATCCGCTTTACTTACATTAAGACCAATGAACACATCTCTAATAAAATTCTTGAGAGTCTTAAAATCTATGTAAATAATATCACTATATAAGGGTACTACTTCACTCTTTGTACTTGTCATAAAGACTACCTTGAATGCAATAGAATTTAACTAGAATTACTTCTATTTAATCAAAATCATATTGAATATAAGTTGAAAGTTCGTGTAACTCTAATTTTAATAATTTTTAGCGTTTTTTTTGATAATTTTATAGAAAAAGTGTTAGATATTTATGGAAAAATAAAAGAAAATTTTTTAAAAATTAAATTCGTATTTATCCAGATGAAGTTCCTTTCGCATAATTTTGATATCTTCCTGTAAACTTTTGTTAATCGGAATTCCCGTTTTTAACCTTTCTTGTTCGGCAATAAATTCCTTCTCTCCCGCCGTGAAAATCTTTTCCTCGCCTGGAGCCTTTTTTGAATCTCTCAAACCCCTCATGATATTCCCTGCTGTTTTATTAAAAGAACCAATTGGTAGGAAGCTTTCAACATTAATTGCTAGAAAGAAATGTCCTACTTTTAACCGTTTTTGGCCGTTTTCAACGATACCTATTGTATCTTTAAGATATATTCCATCTTGTAAAGCCGCAGATAAAATTTCAACTAATGTTGCGTAACCATAGCCTTTATAACCTGAAGTCCCTTCTCCTTTACCGCCTAAAGGTAATAACGCGGCTTTCCCTTTAGCCATCCCCTCTAATATTTTGGCAGGATCAGTTTCTGTTTTTCCATCATCTGTTATTACCACCCCATCCGGTAAAGGTTTATTTATTCTATTGTATAATTCTACTTTACCCCTTTGAACGATTGTAGTGGCACAGTCAATTAGGAATGGGAATTCTTCGTCTGTTGGAGCACCTACTGTTAGCGGATTGGTTCCTAACATTGGCTCAACTCCAAAAGTAGGTGGCATAGAGGGTCGAGCGTTAGTGACTGCGAAACCAATCATTCCTTCTTTTGTAGCCATGAGAGAATAATAACCAGCAATTCCAAAGTGGGTCGAATTTCGAACAGCAACAGAACCAAGCCCATACTTTTTCGCTTTTTCAATCGCAGTTTTCATAGCCTTATAAGCAATAACGTGACCCATTCCACAATTTCCGTCCCAAAGAGCCGTAGTTGGACCGTCCTTAACGATGTCAATCTTTGTAATTACTTCGTACATTCCAGCTTTGATACGATCGAAATACATTTTACAGCGTTGTATTCCATGGGTATCAATTCCTCTAATATCAGAAGCAATTAATACTTCAGCGATAATGTGGGCATCGTCTTTAGGTACACCAAGCCCAATAAAAACATCTCTCATGAAACTTTCAAGTGTTTTTGCGTCGAGATAAATAATATTTTCAGACATAGTAATCCCTTAAAATTTAATATATTTCATTATTTTACGATAATTGAACTATAGTCTAGCTTATTTTTGGTTTTACATAAAGTTTATATTTTTTAATTATTAGTCACATTTCATATTAAATATGATTAGTGATAAAACTAAGGAATGTCTACAATGCCTAAAGCGAATGTAAATAATATAGAGATTGAATATGAGACGATCGGGGACCCGATTTCAAAACCGTTGTTATTGATAGCGGGACTAGGAAGCCAGATGCATGCTTGGTCGGATGAGATGTGCGAAATTTTTACAAATCATGGTTTTTTTGTCATCAGATTCGATAACCGAGATATAGGTTTGTCAACAAAATTTGAAGATGCCGGTTTGCCGGACTTTTTGGAGATTAATGCGGCCTATTCTCGTGGAGAAACACCCAAAGTACCGTACACTTTAGAGGACATGGCTAGTGATGCTGTTGGTGTCTTGGATGCTCTGAATATAGATAAGGCACATATCTGCGGCGCTTCCATGGGCGGAATGATCGCACAGGTTCTAGCATATGAACATCCATCTCGGGTGCTATCTCTCACGGTAATCATGAGCACGACTGGAAACCCCGATCTACCACAACCGAAGCCAGAAATCTTGGCGCAATTCTTTGCACCTGTTCCTTCCGAACGCGAGGGATTTATTGAAGAAATGGTCAAGCGCGGTCGCCTCATTCACGGCACTTTTACCTATGACGAGAATCAATCAAGAGAGTATAGGGCAAAAGAGTACGATCGCAATTATTATCCCGAAGGGATAGCGCGCCAATTAGCAGCAATGGCTGTTCCTGGTAATCTAAAACTCAAACTTGCTGAAATACGAGCACCTACGCTTGTTATTCATGGGAGAGAAGATCCACTTAACCATATTGAAGCAGGTAAAGACATCGCAACAGCAATACATGGCGCAGAATTATTGATTTTGGATGGAATGGGGCATAGTTTTCCTCGTGAAGTCATACCAAATATTGTAAACGCATTAGTTGCGAATAGCAACAAGAATATCAATTAGAAAGTAACGAAGGAAAGCAACAGAGCTGGTCAAGTTCAAAAACAATCTTTGGAATACATTTTCAATCTCTGAACATCATGATGTGAGAAGTAAAAACCTAAGTGGGATTGGATTCAACCAGTTTACTTTTGGTTTTGTCGATTTCGCCTATATATCCTGTACCGCGTGGATAACCACCAATTCCAGGTTTGACCATAGGAGCGTGGAAGTGACCTTTAGCCCAAGGAGCGGGGAACTTTTGAAAAATAGTCGATGCAAGTAAAGCAAACATTTGAATCGCGATGAAGATGGCATAGTTGTTCCAAATAGTGAGAAAACCCAAACAAATAGCCACATTGGGTATGTGACAAACGGCAGTTTTGACGATTATCGACCTTGGAGTGTCGTGTTCTGGGCTAACATAAATGTCCCAGAAGTAATTTTGAATAAGATATTGCCATAAACCCATGGAGGCGAAGGCAAGTAAGTAATTAGCCCAACTAGGTAAGCCGGCTAGGCTCCAAAGGTGATAAAACGAAAGAATAAGACCTCCAGTACTAACCCCCCATATAATACCAAACACGATCTCAGAACCGAGATTGTATTTACGGTTGAAAGTGAGCGTCATACGAGACCATAGAACCCAATATGCAATGAAAACATAGATAACACAGAAAGAGAAGTAGGTTATCCAAAAGGGATTTGAAATTTGCGCCATAGTGAATATGGGCTGGTTGAGTATCTGTTCAAGCGTGCCAGAAAGAGCTGTAACAATATTACAAAAAGAAAAATAGATTAATGCTCGAGTCCAAGCTGCACTTGGTTTCCAATCATTGATGGGAAGTCTTCTGTACTTAGTTATATAAACCACTATCATAGCAATGCCAAATATGGCGACACAAACTATGAATATAGCTATAAATATGTTTCCAGACATATTAATCATCAATTATTTTTAAAAACTTTTATTAACACTTATTTAACTAAATCTAAGCTATCTTATTTTCGATTTTTCAAAAAGTTTGATAAAATATTATTTCCATGTTATGTGATTTTTTGAACCATTTTTCAATTTATTTTACCTATGATATTGAATGACATGAAAGTTAAAGTAGAAGGTAAATTTTTCAAAGAAGTAACTGTTGACGACGATGGCAACAACATAACTTATGTCTTTCCTGACACGAGCGAATTTTTATCGATATTAAGGAGAAAGTTAAATAGATAGTTAATCTGAAAGATAAATCCATCAATCGATTATTATTTTTTTAACAAATAAGTTATAAAGGATTGAAATAATCAATTAATTTGTTTAACTACATAATTTTAAATTTAAAATTACAATTTGGATGATCTAAAATGAGTCTTTACAGTGTTTTGGAATCGATTCTAGTGATGGCTGCTGTTATATTTACTTTAATGGGTAATATTACAGGAAATTTATTGTATATATTAATCGGCGTTGTTTTAGGAGGTTTTGCGTTTTTAGGAGCTTTATATATGACTTTGAGAGTCAAGAAAGATACTGGAATTGATGACGTGATATTTATAAATGCGGTAGTATTTCCCCTAATGGTCGCTATTGTCTTCACTTTAGGTTCCATTAATATAGGGTTGCCACAATATCAAATTATCTGGTTTGATTTGGGGCTTGCTATAGCAATGTTTATTGTTTTTATGTGTGTTTGGATATTCTTAAAGCAAAAATGGAAATTTCTTACAGTAGAGGATGTCGATTTTACAACCACTACTGATAAGGAGAAGTATCCTCAATTTTTATTAGCCACACTAATATTGGGAGGCATTTTTGGTTTAATTTTCATTGTTTTTAAGTTCTTTTTTATTTGGTTCAAATATCAAATTACTTCGTACATCGTTATGAGCTTTACTTTATTGGTTACTATAATTTTATCGTTTTTCCTTAGTATTTTTGTAAGAAAAATGAAGGAACGCCCTCCTAAGGTTAAAAAAGAAAAAGTTCCAAAAATTAAAAAAGAAAAAGCACCAAAGATTAAAAAGGAAAAAAACACAACAAAAAACACAAAATCTCAGTAAATAATTATTTATCTATTTTTTTTTTTATAACTTCAATAAATTTTTATTTTTCCATTCATTATACTTTTATGGACCGTTTGGGGTGGTCTGAAGTCCCTTTGCTGGACGGACCGCAAAATCCTCATTAGCGGAAAATTGCCTGGATTCAGGTTTCATGAGAATTATTATCCAATTTTATGTCCCGGCGAAGCGATTCCCCTTGAGGTGGATACCAGAGTAGTGTCTTTTGTAGGAAAGGCTCGAGCTCGTAATAACAAACCCGATCAGGCCAGGGATGGAGCAATCGTAAGTTTAGGAATTCACGCTTAATGGTAAGGTCGTGGAGGAGCATATTATCCGGTCATAGTAGTAGGATTGGAATCGAGGTTCAGGTCTTTTATTCTGTTCGTTCCTAAAAACAATTATCGAAGATTAGTATTATTTCTTCTTTACTTTAAGCAAATATTTACAGTGAGAATTACTATTGTCAACAATACACTCCCTAATTTCAGTCTCAAATTGAAACTCAGGAAATAAACCCGTCAGAAAACTCCTAGTATAAGGAAAACATATGCTATCTTGAATAGTTTTGGCGTTTTTTGGGTTACTTTTTCCGCCAATTGGACAAAATTTCTTAGAATGTTTTAATTTAATAAGATATGTGTTCTCATCTATTTTTTTAATTGAAGTTGAGGCACCTAACGCTTTATAAGCAGTTTCTAAAGCAGTTGTTAAATCGGTAATACCTTTTTCTTTATATAAAGTAGCTAATTTTGCCCCCAATTTTGTGCTAACGGCCCGTGGGAGGTTTTCTCCGCCAACTTCAATCATCTCGTTTACATATGCGTGAAAAAATTTTAAAGCATCTTTTACCATTTAAATCAACCTAATTGACTTTTTCTAATTTATTTCTAAAGTTGTGGTCAAACAATCCTTAACTAAATTAAATGTCAAATAAATTGTATATAAATTTAAGCATGTTTGTAAGTATTAATCCTCTTTCAAAATAAAACGCAAAAGTCTATCTTTATCTTCTTCAGCATAATCAATTCCGATTCTTTTTCCTAATAAGATTTGGTTATCATCGACTTTCTCTCCTTCGGTAAAAAAGAGTGCTGAATTTTCAGCGCAAGAATCTTTGCCATTAAACTTCTCCTTAGTTATTTTCATAGCCATACAAAGCTTGCTTGGACCATCCATTAAATTTTTATAATTCTTGCCAACTTTAACATTCCGATTATCTTTCATTAATTCAATCCCATCAATTGGATACAAATTTCTTATGAATATAGAACACGGAAACCCCTCTGGTTCAGTGAGAACGTTAAGGCAGAAATAAGTGCCATAGATATAATAAACAT
>JABCSY010000006.1 GCA_018238625.1 Promethearchaeota archaeon | reverse complement strand
AAGAGCAACAAACCCATGCAATGTCGTCAATGTGATTTCCTTCGTAAGACTCTTCGAAATCCATACCATACAATTCGTTATTTGAAGGATTATATACAAAATCTCTTAAACGAGTGTCGCCTTTATTTAGAACTATAATTTCTGAAAGCTCGTTCTTTCCAATCGTATTGTTTGTATGTAATTGAGTAAACCAATCTGCTAATTTCTCAACACAAATAGTAATATCTTTTTTAACATCAGCGTCTAACTCGTTTAGATCAGCAACATTAACTAACTTATCGTTAATGTAATCGCATAAATTAACCCCTTCCGCTTTTTCAAGGAACAAATAAGGTTTTCTATAAAATATTATGTCGGGGATTAATAACTTTTGTTTATTCAATCGTTTTAAAGTATTATATTCGTTATCGGCATTTTTAGTTCTAAATATTTTAACTATCATTTCTTTAGGTAGTCTTTCCGTTTCCTTGTTAAAAGCTAAGCTGATAACGGTATTTTGCTTACTTTCTAAGGGAGATATAACAAAATGATTAAATTTATCAACCAGGTCAGGGAAATCTTCTCTGAGATCGGTAATGAGTTCTTTTCTAATTTTTAAAAGCTCCATTTTGATAAAACGAAATTAAAACGGCGATTAATATATATTATATTCTGATTTATGGAACGCTGTTATTTAATATTAAATATCAAATATTTGTATTAAATTTCTGTATTAGCATTATTAAAATTAGAATAATAAGCGAAGATGTTCAAGGCAAAAATTATATGGTTTTTTATAAATTATCAGAGTAACATATAAAAAAAATTCATTTTATAGATAATATGATGAGTTCTCAACAAAAACAATACAAACTTGGAATCTTTTATGGTCCAGATCCAGATACTGTAATGTTAGCGCAAAAATTCGTTGGAAATCTAATAAACGACGATGAATTTTGTAAAGCATGTGAATTACTCGAAAAAGATGTCAAATGCGATAAGTGTAGAGAGTATCTAGGTAATTTCTCTGGTTCAATTTACTTTTACGACCTCATAGGAGAAAATGTACCAGATTTTATTGAAGACCCTGAAGAATATTTACCGAAAACCTTGCCTCAAGTAGATTTTTTATTAGTGGTTGGGATTCATCAAGATTTACTCTCCGGATTACCAGAATATTTAAAGGATGCGAATATTAAAGCGGTAATTGTCCCTATTGAAAACCCAAAGTGGGTCCAACCGGGTTTACAGGTGCAGGTATTAGAGGATTTTGAAAGATTGGGAATTCAAGCAGCGTTTCCAAAACCTTTTTGTGCAATGAGTAAAGAACTGAACGAATACAACAAAGTAGGGTTTAATCTCACTAAAAATCACGATAATGTTATTGAATTCATTGATTATTATAAAATAGGAGAACCTATTGTTTCATTCATTTTGAGCGACGATGGAAAATCAATTTTAGATACATGCGTTTTACAAAGTGCGCCATGCGGCTCAACATTTTACATTCTCCAACAATTGAAAGCTAAATATATAGAAGACGATGAAACGAGTTTAAACGAAAGAATTAGTAAAGCTCATCATTCTTATCCTTGCAATGCATCAATGGATAAAGATTTAATATTAAAGGATTCGATACTCCATATAGGTGGAATTCTCGTAAGAGATGCCGTTAGAAACGAATTAAAGCTTAAAGATCATGAAGGTCGTAAAGAAGCATATGTCGCCCCTTAATTGTAACCTTTTATAACTCTTTTAAAACGTAATTCACGCTTTGTAATAATATTTAATTAACAATTTATATTTTATAAAAGAAAAAGAACTTGAGTTTTAATTCAAAAAATTTGAAGCTAAAACTAAAACTGTTAATTTTTAATAGTTAAACAACAAAAACTATTGTATTCACATTTTTTAACGGAAGTTAGATCCTTTTTATTATATTATGTGAACCTTTTTAGACGTAATTGAATTCATAAATCATGATGAGTCATATAACTCAATGTACAAAGACACTGTGTCTCGACGAAGGTTTTGAAGAAGAAAATGAATCTTTTTTTGAAAGAAGATTTTGGTACTTCATAATTCCATCATTGATCTTGCTTGGATTATCTATCGCTTTAGAGCTTCTAACTGATTATGTTTTATTAAGTCAGGTTTTAGCTGTTGCTTCAATTCTGCTCTCAGGTTCTGGAATATTAAAAGAAGCTTTAGAAGATGTCTTATCTAAAAGGATTACAGCCAATATCCTAATGATAGTTGCAGGTATTGCTTCGTTCTTTATATTGCACGGTCAGGAAGGAGCTATGGCAATTTTACTTTATGCAATAGCGGAATATTTAGAGGAATTAACTACAGAAAAATCTAAAAATGCGATTAAAGAATTGCTTGAATTAGCTCCAGATGACGCTCTATTAAGGATTGAAGATAGCTACGAGAAAGTACCGACTGAAACCGTAAAAATCGGTGAGATAATCGGTATTAAACCAGGAATGAAAGCCCCTCTGGATGGAATAATCGTAAAAGGGAAGTCGTATTTCGACGAAAGTGCAATAACTGGCGAGTCATTACCTATTTTCAAAGAAGAAAACGATGAAATTTTTGCCGCGAGTATTAACAACGATAGTTTTGTGGATGTAAAAGTAATAAGAGAGAGTTCAAACACAGTTGTGGCTAAAATAGCCGAAAGTATTAAATTAGCTCAACAAAACAAAAGCGATAGCGAGCGGTTTATTGAAAAGTTTGCTAAATATTATACGCCAATTATATTGATTAGCGCGCTCTTTGTTATGATTGTACCCACGGTCGTATTTAATTTAGATTTTAACATGTGGTTTTACCGAGGTTTAATTTTATTAGTAGTTTCTTGTCCTTGTGCTCTCACATTGTCAACTCCTTTAGCTAATATAGCCGCACTCACAAAATTAGCAAAGGAAGGAATATTGGTTAAAGGAAACAAATTTATTGAAATAGCGAAAAATATCGAAATAATCGCTTTAGATAAAACCGGAACTCTCACGGAAGCAAATTTAAAGGTTTTTAACATCATTAATTATTCCAGTAATAATCAAGAGATTATTAAAATAGCTGCTAGCTTAGAAAATCTTTCAGAACACCCAATTGGAAAAGCTATCGTTAATCAAGCGAAACAAATGCAATTACCGTTATATAATGTAGAAGATTTTAAAATCACTAAAGGTAAAGGTATTCAAGGAGTAATTCAAGGGGAAGTATATTATGTAGGAAGTAAGAATTACCTTGAAGAATTAAAGTTTGACCTTCCTGAAGATATCTTTGAAGAAACCAAATTATCAGGAACTATTCCTATATTACTTGGAAACAAAAAAACAATTATGGGAATGATTACGATCAGAGACGTGTTAAGAGTTTCAGCACCCCTCTTAGTCGACGGTTTGAAAAAGCGAGGTTATAAGTCAGTTCTTATCTCAGGGGATAACCAGTTAGTGTGTAACACAATAGGGGAGTGCTTAGATATAGATTCTTACCGTGGAGAATTGTTACCCGATCAAAAGTTAGAGGAAATTGAAAGGTTAAAAAAGAGTTTTAAAGGAGTGGCTATGGTTGGTGACGGAATAAACGATGCTCCTGCCTTAGCATTATCAGATTTAGGAATTGCGATTGGTGCTTCGGCAACGGATTTAACTTTAGAAACAGCGGATGTTATTATTATGAGCGACGATTTAAAGAAAATTATAACCTTTTTTGACATTACCAAAAGGACCAATAGAATCATAAGACAAAACATTTGGACTTCGATAATTGTCAAAGTTACTTTCGCGATTCTCACGGTTTTAGGCTTTATGTCCCTGTGGCTGGCGGTTGGAATAGCAGATATGGGCGTGTCCTTACTCGTTTTAATCAACGGAATGACCATTTTCAGGTATAAAATAAAGTTTAAAGAACTCTCTTTGGAGAACTTAGAAAGCAATGCAAAATTAATTATTTGTCAAAGTTGTGAAACTAAAAATATAATACCTCAACACCATGGTCGAGATATGATCGAAAAAGATGGCAAATTAATTTGTTGGAGAAAATTACTGAATAGCGAAGATTTAGAACCATGTCCAGAGGAGTTACCTTTATTTTGCCCTAAATGCAATAATGAATTACATGTAATTTAAATCTACCTATGAATTAAGACCTTTCCATAATAATTTCAACTGGTATTTAAAGGAATTACGCAAATCCTTTGGTTTCTTAATTTTTCCAGAAAATAGTAAAGCGAACGGCAATCCAATAAGAATAGTAATTATTGCATTTAGAACAGTTGGTATATCAATATCATTTTTTAAATCTCCCTTTTTAATTGATTTTTTGATATTTTCTACGATCATTAAAGGGATGGATATATCGGGAGGAGGAATTTTGTTTAAATTAGGAAACTTCATTAATATTTCTGCTGTGGTTATTTGTGGAACGATTGGGGGTCCACGGCTGTTAACCATAACTAATAAAAACTCTCTCATGAGTAACATGTTATCCTCTACTTTATCAGAGATTATCTCAAAAATATGCCCGATAGCCTGAAGACCAGTATAATTTACATGGAGTCCACTTAATTTAATCCAAATTTCAATTTCTAAAAGTTTATTGTGATATAAAATTAAATCTGTTTTCTTTTTGAAATAATTATAGAAAGTAACCTCGGAGATCATTACATCTTTACAGAGTTCAGTAATATTAATAAGTTCTAATGGTCGACTCTTCAATTTTTCTTCCAATACTCTTAAAAATTCAAGTTTAGTTTTAGCTTTTTTAACTTCGCGTAGAGGAAGATCATTTAATTTCAACATCCCACTCAAACCCATCAAATTCATGAACTTTTTACTTCTTTAAATACTAATAACATTACTTTAAAATTATATGTTCTTATTAAAACATACGAAATAATAATTTAAGACTATATTTGAATAATAAAAACTAACAATAATCCGCACACCAAAAAAAGAAACGGGTTATCAAGAGTATGAGGGGAAAAAGCCTCACTAATCGTCATGGAAATTGGAATAATAAGTAAAGCGAGTGAAAATTGTATAAATGTAAAACAGGGTGAAAATATTATTATCAAAGCTAAACTCGTAATAAAAACACATGAACTACCTTCAATACTTCGAACATACTTTTTTTTACTAAATAATGCATATGTCTGATATTTATGCTTGCCAAATCGGATGCCAATTGGTTCTGCAAGTCCATCACCAATTGCATTTATAAAAATAGGAATAAAAATCAGAAATTCCATATTATTTATTGAGAACATAATACTTAGAGGAAACATAACAAGAGCTGCTAATATATTCTGCAGAAAAATCCATTTCAATGTATTAGGTCGATCTTCTGGTCTATCCAATGACATAAACGCTGTATTAAGAGGTTTTACGCGGCTCCTTATTGGTTTAATTAATAGAAAATATGTAGATAAGCTTACCATCATTCCTACTCCGTGATTATTTGGACTAGTGTTCTGGAAGAAGAATGGTTCTAGAAAAAATGGAAGAAAAAACAATGCAAAATGCACAATCTTTCTCGTATAATTCACTTTTATGTCTTTTTTCTTGACTAATAAACCGCATAAATATTGAATTGATAGAAGAGAGCAAATTAGTGTGATCTGATAAAGAATTAACTCCATTTGTTATATCCCCTTACATTTTATAATTTTTATGTTATAAGGATTATAGTTGACTTTAATATTTAAGTCTTATTAAAAATTTAAGTTGACTTAAAGATTTATGAATAATTTTATAGTTAAAATGTATTGTTTCTTATCAAGATCCAAGAAAGAATGCCTTCCGTTGGGGTTAATAATGAAAGAATTATATATTATAGGGACACATGGCAGAATTCCTAGCCTCAAAATAAATAGTTAAATGTAATCTAAATCTACGTTTTATAATAAAAACTAATGGCATAAAAAACCATAGTTCCTTCCCCACCTTTGATATTTATCTTTTGGTAGTGTGAGTGAAGATTTTTTATATAAAAAGAATTGAGGTATAATCTTTCCCAATTATTTTGAAAGTATAATGAATTACAAATCCAATCCTCTAATTCTTAGGTATTAGTATTGTGGTTAAATGCGGGAAGGGAGATTCGAACTCCCGAACTCCTACGGGACTGGATTCTGAGTCCAGCGCCTTTGACCAAGCTTGGCAATTCCCGCAATGAATTAAATTTCGAAAGTTTCCATTGCCAATAAAATTAGAGCCTGAGGAATATAATTACTCGAAATTTTTATATCTTGTGAACTTTGTAGTTGTTAAAGTCCAGTATTTAAAATACTAAAATTAAGAAAATCCTAATATTAAAATAAATTAAAATCTTATACATCGATAACTAATCGAAAGGGGAATTTAAATAATGCCTAAGGTTAATATTAATAATTTTCATTTATACTACGAAGTTTACGGCGAGGGTCATCCTCTATTAATGATCTTAGGTTTGGGGGCAAACACTAGCTGGTGGGGGAGATATTTTCTTAAAGAATTAGCAAAACATTTTAAAGTTATTGTGTTCGATAATAGAGGAACAGGACAATCTGACGATCCCAAACTGGATTACACGATAAAAACACTAGCAGACGACACAATTGGTTTAATGGATGCTTTAAACATTGAATATACTCATCTTTTCGGACACTCAATGGGAGGTGGTATTGCCCAAGAGTTGGTTCTAAACTATGATAGAGTAAATAAGTTAATTTTATGTTCCACAAGTTGTGGTGGACCTAAATCCATTTTAGCATCTCCAGAAGTATTGCGAATCATAGATAAACCAAGAGGGGGGCGAACTATAGAGGAAATAGCAGAAGAAACTTTGACTATATTTTATTCAAACGAATTCATAAAAAAAAACCCTAAGCTTATTGGATATGCAATTCAAAACATGGCAAAAACGCCAATGTCGTCAGAAAATTACGTACGTCAAACAAAGGCAATTGAATCGCTCAATACATGCGATAAATTAAAAGAATTAGTGACATCTACCTTAATCATGCATGGAAAGAAGGATATTTTAGTTCCACCTCAAAACGCCGAAATCCTCGCTAAATTAATTACATATTCCCAAATCGCATGGTTTAGTAAAAGCGCACATGCTCCTTTTGTCGAAGAACCAAATTTAGTCTTAAATGCTATAATAGAATTTCTGAAATAAATTCTACATCTATTTTTAAAGCAAAAATAATAATATATTATTAATCCTAACTATCTATTAAGTAATTAAAGCTATTTAAATTAAATAAAATGCCAGATGAGCAATCCCCAGCTAAAAATAACACGAAAGAAGAAGAAAATATTCCTGAAAGACAAGTTCAAGAGATTATCGTTTATCAATTTAACGATAGTATTGGTGATTTTGAAGAATTAATAATTGATCCGGACCTACGATTACAAGATTTGTTAGATGATGATTTCGTTCTACTTTTTACAGATCCTCAACACTACCGCGTTTGGCTTTGGCACGGCTACAATACTACGACAAGAATGAAATTCATCGCGGCAAAGATGGCTCCAGCTATAAGGGATAAACACGGGATTGCCTTTAAAATTACTGCTGTTGACCAAGATGACGAAACACATGGTTTTAAAGTAATGTTAGGGTTAGAAAAAGCGATCGATTATGAACTTACTCAAACTGGACCCGCTTATGAAGGTACAGCTGAAGATCTTGAGCTTCTCGAGTCTTTATCGAGGGAAAAAATACTCCTAATACTTGAAAAAGCGGGAATCCCTGAAGGATTTGAACGAAAAATTGTTATTGTAAAAAATAATATCTTTGGGTATCGCGAATATGAACGAAATTATCTAGGTTCTGTAGTCAAAGAAAAGCAGTTATTCCCTTTAAAAGAAGAAATCGACGATGGCACCTATTTAGCTGATAAATATATCCCCAGAATGCTTTTTTCGTTTAATAAAGTTGTATTAACCGAACTATTGCAAAAAGTAGAATTGGGAGAAGAAGGAGAAGGCGAAGATATCATAAAAAAACAGCCACTTAAAGATAATAATTAATAAAATGAGCTCATTAAAACCAAGACCGTATCAAAAAAGAAAGAAGTATATACGAAAAAAGCAGAAAAAACAAGCTCGGTTAGCAGTTGTTCTAATATCAATATTTCTTGGTAGTATTTTAGTAAGCGTTATTATTACGATACTTTCAAACCCTTAATGTTTCCAAACGATCAACTATTTAATGAACTTCTTTTTAATTTACTTAATTACATCATGAATTATGAATTAAATGAAGTTAAAACGAATAGATTACATCTTTATAATTCTGTTAATAGTGCTTACAATCATTTCAATTAATTTCCTATTAAATGAAGCTCATAGGGAAGCTATAGAAAACCTTTCCAAATATCCCCCTTTTCAAAATCTAGCATCTGGGCTTCTAATAACATTTCTTGTTTGTTTAATAGGCAACCTATTACCTATACCTACACCATATACATTTGTAGTATGCTTTAGCTCTCTTCCATTTTTACAATTAAATTTGATCGTCCCTATGATAGTCGCCCTAGTAGCAAGTTTGGGTTGTTTATTTGGCGAATTGGGAGGATATTTTGTTGGTAGAGGCGCCTCAGAGTTCATTTCTGAAGAACAGAGAAAGAAATTAAAGAATTATCAACAGTTTTTAGTAGAACATCCAAGAATTGCTCCTCTTGCTATATTTTTTGCCGCCTTAACACCCATATCGGATGATCTTATTACAATTCCCCTTGGATTAATAAAATATTCTTTGAAAAGGACAATATTTTGGTGTTGGCTTGGGAAATTAGGTTTAATGTTAATTTTCTCTTATAACTTCTTAAATATTTGCAGTTTATTAGGAGGAGAAAGTTGGATTCTAAGCGTAGTCTCACTATATATTATGGTGATCTTCTTATATGCTATGTTGAAAATAAATTTACTAGACTTAGCTAAAAAATATATAAAAAGAAAATCAAATAAAAAGATATGAATTTTTAATTTACATTAATTCCTAAATTGAGATATCCGTACCTGGTAAAGAAACGCTCCCCGATGCCATCCCTTCGGCTTTCATGTAATCGTCGATCGTTCTTTCTTCTACTTTTTTAATATATTCTTGTAGTTCAGAATGGATATCTTGAGAAAGTTCAGGAGGGTTATAGTCCCGCAATATTTCCTCGACTTTTTCGCGAGCTGACTCCATAATATCTTTTGAACCCTTCTTTCGCCAAGTACTTCTTCTATTTCTATTAATAAGTTTATGAATTGGCATATATAATTCTTGCTTCATATGTTTACGCGTGTGTTTTTCAGCCAAGAAAGTAGCACCAGGCTTTTCATTCAAAGCTATTTTCTTAATAGTTTCTAACCCTATCGTATCTTCGTTTACATTAATACCCTCAGTTGCTCTTTTTACCATGCCAGCTAACTCGTCGTCAATTACAAGAAGCTCCAAAGCTTCGACTAAAGTAGCTTCGTAAGTTCCAGCGCACGTAATGTAATTTATACCCGCTTGTGCCGCAAGTAAAAGCGTCTGAAATCGTTCAAAACCGTTTTGTAGGTCGAAGCATTTAGAATCGGTTACCAAACCGGGACCTCTTGAAGGGATGTTGTAAAATCGCGCAAGTTGTGCAATACCTGCAGTTATAAGTCCAGTTTCAATACTCCCAATAGCAGAGTTCCCAGATCGCATGTCAGTTATGTGGGACACGGTTCCATAAAAAATTGGAGCTCCCGGGTTAAAAATCTGAGCAAGAATAGCACCACCCAAAATTTCAGCGTTGGTTTGGGCTAATAATCCCGCTAAAGTAACTGGTGCTGAGGATCCAGCAAGAGCTTCTGGAGCAATTATTGTTGGCTGCTTGTATTTCGCAAAGATTTGCAATCCATTTGTCATGATTTGGGGTAAATGAAGCGGGCTAGTAGGGTTAAAAAACCCAACAAGACGAGGTCTGTTGATTAATTCATCGTTTCCTCCTACAATCATAGAGACCATGTTTATCACATCTGTACTTGCAAGCTTCCCATAAACGCCTAGACCGTAAGGTTTCTTAGTATTCTTAGCCCATTCGTAGATACAACGAGCGTGGATAGTCGTATATTGTATATCTCCCGGCCACACGTCTACGTGCGAACATACGATGTTTTCCAGGCTATCTACGACGCGTATCTGTTTAATTGTATCTTCAAGCAACGATTTTCGTACTCCGCTTTTTTTCTCTGGGTCGTATATTTTAACTGGAGTTCCTATAGTTGCAAAAATGGTATCGTGCGTATTTACTTCAAAATTAAAAGATCCATCAGGCCCGTGTAATTTAAAAGAACTGGGTACTTTTTTTATCTGCTCTTCAATAAAATTTTCAGGAAATTTTACAAATTTGGTATTATCATTAATAACAGCACCTTTTTCCTGAAGTAACTCTCTAACTTCTTGATCATCAATCTTAATACCGACGGTTGATAGTAATTCCATTGATGCAGAATGAATTAATTCAATTTCATCTGTAGATAATACTTTCAATTTTTCCATTTTCATAGTTAATCAGACTTACACTCTTATTTTTATCTATTCAATTAATTTCTTTACTAAACTTACCGTTTCAATAGCATCATCTGCCCAGCCATCGGCTCCAATTTGCTCAGACCATTCATCTGTTGTAGGAGCACCACCAACGATAACCTTATATTTCTCCCTCAATCCCCTTTTTTTCAATTCTTCTATAACTTGTCGTTGAAAATCCATAGACATCGTTAATAACGAAGACATTCCTATAATTTTGGCGCCAACTTCTTCTGCTTTAGTAATAAATTCGTCAGCAGTAACCTCTACCCCTAAATTATAGACATCGAATCCATTTGAAAATAGAAAAGACGATACTAAATCCTTCCCAATACTATGTACATCGCTTTCAACGGTTCCAATAACAATTTTTCCGAGCGTTTTCTTTTCACTACCAGAAGCTCTGATTGCAGGGTCTAAGACTTCGTCGATTGCGACTTTAACGACTCCCGCAGCACCAATTAAGTCAGGTAGAAAAATATCTTCATTTTCAAATTGAGAACCAATAAATTTCATGAGGTTGCCAATAATTTCCAAGAGGTCTTCTGCTGATGCTTCTTCGTTATCTAACACTGAATGACATAGATCTTTTAAGCCATCCTCATCCCATTCCTCAACAAGTTCTTTCACTTGTTCTTCTAATGACATTTTAACTCCTTTGAATAATAGAATTTAAAATAAAGTTATTAGTTATCTACTAACCTCTATGAAAAAAAAAGTTTTTCAAAAAGTAGATAAATTAATGGTTTCTAGAACTAAAATAATGAAATAATATCTTGTTAAAAGAGAATTTAAATATCTTATCTGGTTTGAAATCACAATGAGAATGAATCAAATTGAAGTTTTAACAAAGGATGAAATTGAACTTATACATCAAAACACTATTGAACTATTAGAAACAATTGGCGTTAGAATAGAGTCTACCGAAGCTAGGAATCTTCTAATTGACAATGGAGCCGAATTTGATAAAAATAGTAAATATGTAAAATTTCCTGAAAGCCTTGTAAAAGACACTATTAAAATCGTGCCCGATTCTTTCAGTCTATGGGGGCCAGACGGTTCGTTTAAGTTTGAAGTAAATACATCCAGTACAAAATTTGCGACCGTTGGTACGCCAGTTAAAATGTACGCCCCTGAAAAAAAAAGCGGAGTACGAAAATCGTTGCTTGAAGATACTATAAGTCAAATTCGGATCGTAGACAGTCTAAAAAACATAGTTTGTTCGCACGTAGACGTGTGGCCAAACGATGTGCCCTATACGGAAACTCATTATCACAGTATACGTGCTTGGGCAGAACATAGTTACAAACCCTTTGGATTAGGGTGTTATGGGAGGGTTGCAAGCAAGGATATGATGGATCTAACTTCAATTATCGCTGGCGGTGAAGATGAACTAAAAAAAAGACCAAGGTTAATTGGGTTTTTTAACCCAACAAGTCCACTTATGCTTACTAAAATTATGTTAAATGGCTTATTCGTTTTTGCAAAATACAAGCAGCCAATAATTATTGCGTCTGCGGCTAGTGCTGGAGCGACTGCACCAGTAACTTTAGCGGGATTGTTAATACAAACAAATATGGAAGTCTTATCTTCAATCGTTCTTACTGAACTCATTAATCCTGGAACACCTGTTTTTTATTCGACAATGAATTGTCCAATGGATCCTCCCAGCGGGAATGTTGCTTGGGGATCAATAGAAACGGGTTTAATCACTGCAGCTGCAGCTCAGTTAGCTCGCTTCTATAAGATTCCTTCTAGAGGTCCAGGAGCCGTTACAGAATCAAAATGTTTCGATATTCAAAACGGATTTGAGAGATTTATGACGCTCTTCTTCGCTGTACAAGCGGGAATAAATTACATTACGTGTGCGGGAACCTACGAATCTTCTTTAGCGGAAGCGTTAGAATTACTCGTTATTGATGATGAATTAATTGATATGATTAATCATGGAATGAAAGGGATTAGATTCAACGAGGAAACACTTGCTATAAATGAAATTAAAAGGGTAGCAAATGAGGGGAAGAATTATATGATGTTAAAGCACACATCAAAAAATACTAGGAAAGAAATTTTTGTCCCAAAATTAGCAGATAGAGATAAAAGAGGGGTTTGGAGAAGGAACGGATCAAAAGATATAATCGTGAGAGCTAAAGAAAAAGTTAATTTAATACTTGAAAACCAAGTAGGCCCCGGAATTGCTCCAGAAGTTGATAAAGAACTAAAAGAGTACTTTAAAATTATAGCATCCCGCACCATGGATGAATTTCGAAAAGCCGAAGGGTTAGATGAATCTGACGATCCTCAAGAAATTATTGGTCTGGAGGGATAATGATGGCAGAAAAAAAACCACAAGATCAAATCAATAAAGAATTAAGAGAAAAGTGGGATAACTTAGAATTTGATTCACAACTAATCAGAGCTGGAGAAGATCCATACCCTAGCACTACCCATAGTTTACGCGTACCTTTATATGCGACTAAATCATACGTATACTCCTCTCTAACAGAGCTTTTAAAACACCATTACTTTTATTCGAGAACAGAAAATCCTACATTGTTTGCTTTGGATAAGAAACTCGCGACATTGCATGGGGGAGAAGATGCTATATCCGTTGCTTCTGGGATGGCGGCTGTTCATCTTGCTTGTTCGAGCGTCCTCCAAAAACGGATTAAGAGAGTGAAACCGAAAAATTTTTCTAAATATTTTCCTCAAAGTAAACCAGATCATATTCCAAACTTTATTATGCATAAAAATCAATACACGGGAACATATCGCCTTTTTACAAATGTATACCCACAAATGGGATACGAACCGAGAATAATTGATATGCGGGATTTAAACGCTGTCAAAAAGGCTATTGACGAACAAACTAAGTTTGTATTTGTTGAAACGCCAGCAAACCCCACAATTGACATAATAAACATTCAGAAATGCGCTGAACTTATTCACGAAATAGGTGGAAAATGTATCGTGGATAACACATTCGCAAGTCCAGCGTTACAAAAACCAATAGAATTAGGTGCTGATTTGGTAATTGAAAGTTTAACTAAATTTATTAATGGCCACGGTGATTGCCTTGGTGGAGCAATAATAGGTCCTAAAAACGCTCTACAAAATATTCGGTATTTCTGGTTAGAAACACAAGGTGCCGTTTTAAGCCCGTTTAGCGCATGGCTAATTTTGCGCGGATGTAGAACTCTTAGCTTGCGAATGAAAAGACATAGTTCAAGTGCAATAAAAATAGCAGAATTCTTGAGTAAACATCCAAAAGTGACAAGTGTTGTTTACCCGGGTTTAGAATCAGATTTGGGTCACAAAATCGCTAAAAAGCAAATGACGGATTTTGGTGGCATGATTGGCTTCGAATTGGAGTCGATGGATGCTAGTTATAAGTTTATCGATTTATTAAAACTAATCAAAGTTGGAGTATCGTTAGGAGACACGACTTCATTAATAGAATATACTGCCGTTATGACGGGAATTGATCTAGCTTCGTGGGAAAAGCGAACCATGGGAATGTCTGATACTCACTTTAGATTTTCGGTCGGTTTAGAAGATCCTAGTGATTTGATCAGAGATTTGGATCAAGCCTTAAAAAATCTATAAGTTATATTAAGATTAGAACTTGAGCCTAAAAAAAATAAAAAAAAAGAATATTAAAATAATTTTTTAGTTAATTTAAGTAACTTTTTCTTTCTTCTGGTTATGAAGTTCCGTGATTTGTTGCTTAATATCTTCAACTCTAGATTTTGAGAAGGGGTAAAATTTTAAGCAAATCAGGTTTAGACCTAGTGCAATGGCTGGGAACAGAAATACTAATAATCTAAGTCCAAAAATTTCATCTACACCTGGAGAAGGTTGGTAATCTCCCCAACCCGACGCTGTGAATACGAGCCCTACAGTTAAAATAGAAAGAACCATTGAAAGTCGCATGAAGAAATTTGTAATTCCAAAGAAGATTCCTTCGTGCCGTACGCCCGTTTTTAACTCATCCTCGTCAATAACATCTGCAATAATCAAGTAAATGAAATACAACATGCCTCCAAATCCAAAGCCCATTAAAGATACTACAATTAATGCTATTTCGTATGTCTCTATAAATAACAATGGGATTGAAGCAACAAAATATGCGACAATTGAGATAAAATATCCTTTTTTGCTTCCAAGTTTAACATCTAACTTCCTCCAAATTATTACCGTGACAATTCCTACGATAAACAACAGCCCTAACATTATCGATGTAGGAAATGTACCTACGCCTAGAACATGTTTACCATACAATGGTACGGTTGTTGCGAGCACCAGTAGGACATACTCATATAAGAAAAACATGAGTGTATAGAATACAAAACCTTTATTCTTTAAAGCATATTTTAATCCTCCAAAAAAGGAAAATGCTTGTTTGTAGTCTTCTTTAAATTCTACGCGTTCAACAGCACCCCATTTTAGAAAAATAAGCATTGTTATTCCTACGATTATCGATGTAACAATACCATTTGTTAGGTAACCAGACATCTCTTCCAATTCTTCAATGAAAAAACCTGGAACTAAGAAAGCTAATATCAACCCAACTGTAGATAAAACTTGTCTAATAGTATTTACTTGTGCCCGTTCTTCTACAGATGTATACAATTCAGGAAATAATGAATCTGAAGGTAATGCCAACATAGTATAGAAGGTATCATAACATATAAGCATGGTAAGAAGATAGATAAAGCCTAGCATTTGATTACCAACAGGGGGCAACCATAAAATTATCTCGATTATGAGAACAGGTATTAATCCAAGCATTATATATGGTTTTCGTCGACCCCAACGTGTATGTGTACGATCTGAAAAGTAACCAATTAGTGGGTCATTTACTGCGTTCCAAATTGTCCACAAAACATATGCTAACATTATTAACGCTATATCCAAGCCAACAGCGACATAATAAAAAGAAAAAACCCATGTATTAAATGCACTATTAATAAAAAATAGTCCGAACGAAATTGAACCGAAACTCCACTTTTGTAGCGCCCCAAATCCTTGAGTACTTCTATCTTTATTTTGATTCATCTTTTTAAAACCAATAATTTAATTATTTTATTGTTTATTTTTAAAATTTATATAAGGTATTAGATTCTTTCACATATAAAAATAAGCAATTTTAAACTATTTCAATATCAAAATATAAATTTAGCATATTCTACTTATTTAAATTTATAATTATATGTCTAATATTACAACATTTCTCTTTTAACTAAGAAAAGTCAAATAGAAAAGGGCTATCGTGCTTTACGCTCTAGAATATTTCTCTATAATATAATTTTGCAAAGACCAGGCATACTTTTCAAGATTTAAAATTAAAACTTTTTGTTGTATTTCTCTCAAGTATGGTACGTTAAAGCTTTCAAATAATCCTTTAAGGTGATCTATTGTGTTAAAAACTTCTACGATAACCTTCCAATCGCTCGCCCATTCTTTATCTTGAATTTCTAATTGTTCCATTTTATGAAATTGTTAAATCTTAAAGTTTTTTAATTGAATTATAACTTCTTTATGAATCCTATAGTTACACCTATTAAAAAATGTTTAGATATCTATAATTTAGTAATTTCCATATTTCGCGAATGTTCTGGATTATAAATACAATTGAAAGTTTTTCTCAACCATTTCTTTTGCGCCGCTGAATTCGGAAACGTTAATTAACCGATTTATATCTTGAAGATCGGTTAGCTCAGCCTCATATTTTCTTTTAAATTCAATCGAAAAGTTTAGCATAAGGTCTTCTATTATGCTATTTTTTTTATTAGTGATAACTACCAAAGCGTATCCATAGTCAATTTCATATTTAACAACGATATCCGATTTCTTTGTTTGGATGACGTCAATTTTATCTTTTTTGCCAATAAACTCGCTGAGAATATGATTTAGACCTATAAGGATATTCCCCCAGATGGGTGATTCATCTTTTTTATCTGATTTTTTATCGAAATTAAAAGAATATAGTAAGATGCCTGATTTGTGATAAATATTAATTGAATAAATTCTATTTGGTATAACGAAAAACATCTCTGGTTTTTTAATTAGCATGATATTAACGGCAAAGTATGTTATCCAAATAAGAATTATGTATAACTCTCTAAAGATGGTCTGTTGTAATATTACGTAATAAATATTCATTAATATGGGAATCGTAAAAACAATAGTATTTAATATTAAAGGCAAACTTTCTTCCTTTTTTTTTGATCGGATATTAATTAAAGAAGCGATATAAAGATAATAAATCGTGATTAAACTTTGCAACAATATAATTATTGCTCCAGTTATAAAGTTAAAGCGAAAATTAATTAGAGCCGGATCTATAACTGAAAACGACGAAGGAGGGGGGATATCAAGAATTAATTCGATTGAATCAGGAGTTAGTAAAGCCCCAATCAACATGCCAAGAAGGAGCGTGTAGTATAGAAATGGAAAAGGTTTAATTTTTTTATATTCGTTAAAAAATGAATACACGAATGAAGATATTATTAGTGAAATAACCCCAGATACAAGTGATAGTTTCCAGAATAAAACGTTGATTTCATTTGATATGAAAAAAGTAACTGAAAAGACGAATAATGTTGAATAAATAATACCCCCGGTAAGAACTGTTGCCGCAAGCAAAAAAGCTATTAGTTCCGTTCCATATTTTTTTCGATATCGGATGATGTGAATTATTGTTATAGCACTTAAACATAATATAATAATATAGCCAATGATGAGCGATATGGAAGTAGTATAATTCATAATTTAAAATGGTTCAAAATTTAAATAAGAAAAACTATGAGATTTCTTAGAAATATCAAAAAATATTCTTATAAATAGAGAAGAATTATTGGTTTTTAAGAATTACTGAACGTATTTCTAAAAAAATGTGATAAAATCTTTTAAAAACATAAATTACGATACAAATCTGTGTAAAAATGTAGGTGCTTTATTTATTTTCCAGTTAAATAATGGCTAAAATATTCTTCGATTAGATCGTGAGCATTTTTAAAAATTGAAACATCAATTAGACCACCTAGCTTTTTTAAGCTATCTTTATTGATCTCGGCAAATTTATTCGTAAAATTATCTACTGCGCTTTCGAGTATTTTATTTTTGTGTTTTGCGATTAGTAAAACTGCGTAACCTAATTGGTTGTTATAGTTAAAAACAATCGCTCGATCGCTCATCTTAATAAGGGTTATCTGATTTTCGACGTTTGATAAATTAGCTAAAATGTGATTAATTCCGATCAGTATACTCCCTTTTAAAAATGATTCATCGACTTCTGATTGTTTTTCGAAATTAAAAGAATATAGTAAGATGCCAGATTTATGGAAAATAATAAAATCGTATATTTTATTAGTGAAAACTACGAGCACATTTGGTTTCTTAACTACAAGAAAGACTACAAATCCTATAAAAATAATGTAAAACGTTTGATGTAGAATTTTAAAAAGTGAATTTAGAGTTAATATATAGAGAGTATACCATAGGATTTTTAAACATAAGAGAAATACGAAGAGGAAATAGAGTTTACCTAACTTTCTATCGTTAATATCTTTGTATCCTTTTATTTGCGTAATCCAAGAAATAACTACAATAAACCCATTGAATGAAACAATCGAAATTAATAAGGGGAGGTTACTGAAAAAGTAATAGTACTCAAATTCAGTCTGGGTAACTAAAAACGAAACGGGATTGAACAATAAGCTAAGTATAATCCCTCCCAATAAGATGTATATAATAACGGGTAAAAATCTAACTCGGCTAGATTTGTTTAATTCCATACTATGAATAGCAGACCATGTCCCATTTGATATTACTCTAGCAAAGATCGATACACTCCATAATATCAGGGCTAAATTTACGTCAAAAAAGGTCTCGACTGATAGATTAAATAAAATGAAGTAAACACTTTCACTCGCTACATATAGCATAATTACGATAAAAAAACCTA
The DNA here is from genome assembly GCA_018238625.1 of Promethearchaeota archaeon. Classification (GTDB taxonomy): domain Archaea; phylum Asgardarchaeota; class Lokiarchaeia; order Sigyniarchaeales; family SOKP01; genus SOKP01. The sequence goes on along the minus strand of JABCSY010000006.1, from coordinate 55,207 downwards.
CTTCAGGCTTGTAATTTTCTCTGTGAAATAATCCGTATATTAAACCAATAGAACATATCGTAAAGTAAGCGACAATAAATATGCTTGCAATCATTAATTTTAAGGGATTTCTTAATTATTTTTAATTTCTTCCTTTTGTGTCAAAGAAGATATTGAATATTTTTATATAAATATTGGTTCAACAACCTATAAGAAGTTTTATGTGAATATTTTATTTGCATATTTTTAAAGAACTCATAATTAAATATTAAATAATAAACTTTATTCAGATTAAATTAAATGGAAATATAATTTGATAAAAATAATTTGATTTATAATACCTAAAACCGAACTTTATGAGCGATTTTCAAAAATTCCTAATAGATAAGCGAGTAATTTCAAACCTAATAAAACGATATGGAATCGATTTAAAAGATAAAGAAATAAACGATTTCATCCATAATATAGTCAAAAATTTAACTAAGATTGAATCCAAAAAAATTCATGATTTGGATATCCTAGCGAAATCTTACGAAAAGATTATTCCTCATTCCCAAAGAAAAACAATGGGCGAGTTTTTCACTCCCATTCAAATCGTTGATTACATACTAAATAGAGTTGGCTACACAGAACGGCAAGAGATTGAAAATAAAAAATTAATAGATTTAAGTTGTGGTTCAGGAAGTTTTTTAATTAGAGCTGTAAAAGTTCTCTTAGAAAAATTAAAAAAGCAAATTAATTCGAAAGAGAACCCAGAGTTAACGCCTAAACAAGCGATAGAAATTATCAATAAAATTAAAGCGAATATCTTTGGTATTGACATAAATCCAATTGCTTGTATTTTATGCCAAATCAACTTTTATTATACGCTTTTCGAACTCATCACAATAATTTTAGAATCAAATAAAGATTACCTAATACCCGTATTTAATATTCTCAATAAAGATACTCTTCAATTTAATTTTAATAATAAATACGACTATGTAGTTGGGAATCCCCCATATTTATTTATTCGAGCGATTCCACACGATTATAGAAAAATGATTGAAAACCTCCCTTTGGAGACCAATAAAGGACAGTATGACTATTATCAACTGTTTACCGAAATAGGAATTCAAATATTAAAGCAAAATGGTTTACTTGGATATATAATCCCAGATTCTTTACTCGTGTTATCAAATCGTAAGATTCTTAGGAGATATATATATGAGTCAACTAAAATAAGGGAGATTTATTATAGCGGTCCTCAATTCGATGATCCCGTCGTTTCAAATATTGTAATTACTTTACAAAAAGAATCTGATGAAACCAAAAGATTAACAAACCTAATTCAAATCAAACATGATAAAAATCGAACTGAGCCAAGTAAAATCAGTCAAAATATAATAGAAAAATGGAGTTATCGATTTCTAATTAATTTAAATGACCAGGATAGAGAAATTATCGAGTTTTTGAACATAAATTTTCCAGAATTAAATGATTTAAATGCTAATCCAAATTTTAAAATAGATCTATGGAGGGGCGTTGAATTAGGTAAAAATGGAAAGGTTATATTCTGTAATACTTGTAAAAAATATTTTCCTCTTCCAAAAAATAATTATATTTGCAAAGAATGTAAATCAGAATTAAGCAAAGATTCTATAGAATGTATAATAATAAAAAGTATTAAAGGCGATTTAAAAAAAAAATATAAACCATTTCTCTATTCTATTAATCGATACCAAGTCAAAGATTTAAAATATATTGATACGACTAAACAAGGCATTAATTATAAGGAGTTGAATCGCTACGAAAATCGCGTAATAGTAAGACAGTTAGTAGAAAATAGCTTAATATGTGCTACTTATGATAAGGGTTCATTGACTTCGCAATCGCTTTACAACTTAAAAATACTTAAATCTCCTATTACAGAATTTAATAATTATTACCTTCTAGGGCTTTTAAATTCGCAACTATTAACGTTTTACTTTATTAAATCATTTGGCTCTTATAAAAAATTATTCCCAAGGATTCTTATAGAGAATTTAAAGAGTATGCCTATAGTAGTTCCTGAAATCGATATTGAAAAGAATCTTTCAAGAGAAATTATAATACTCGTCAAAACCATCCTGAAATTAGATAAATTTGATACCGAACACTATACTAATTTACAAAATAAAATTAATTCAGTTGTTTTCGATCTCTATCGAATAACAAATGAGCAACGTAATTATATATCTAAAGTTTTGAAGAATTTATGATCCTTCATGCTTCTATAAAATTTGAGAGATATTGGAAAAAAGTAATTAAAAAAATGAATACTAAACTAATTCTTTTTTTGCTACATAATTTTTCAGAATTCTGTCCCATTTTTCAGCTAATTCTGTTAGTCCGGTTTTTTTAAAGAGATCAACGGCTCTAAATAAAACTTTTTCAATTTGCTTTTCTTCAAACAAGTCGTTTTCCAAATGTATATTGTCTATCATAAAATATAGAACAAATACTTCGAATAAAAAAAAGAATAATATTGTGATATAACTCTAAACATATTGTTTTTGGAATAAAACGAGATAACTTCCTTAAGAATCGACAAAAAGTAATTCTGAACCGTTAAATTATTTTCTTAACGATTTTGCTTTGTCGTAGTTCTTTAGAACTTGTTCTCCTTTTTTTGATAGGTCCGTAAGATCTGCTTGTTTGCATAGGGAAACTACGCGACTCAGAATTTTTGCTATGTTTTCCTCGTGCTTTAAAAAATTTTCTTCCATTCTACAAAAATCAATGCAAATTAGAAAATAAATAAGTTTATGTCATGGAGATACTCAGAGTTTAAAAATGACTTCATGTAACAATTTTCTAATAGCTATATTTATATTTTTTAAAACTAATATAATTTTAAGAAAGCTACCAACAAAGTTGAATTCTATGGAAGGTCTACCCAATATCGATTTAATTCAGTCATTATTAGAAAACTACATGTTCGATGTAGATGGTGCCGCAGCGGTGACAATTTGCGATAGAGATGGTTTTATTATCGCCTCTGAGAGTAAAGAAAAAGGAGGACACGAATCGAATTTAGTAATTGGAGCAATTTCAGCATTTCTTGATGTTTATATTGACAGAATAAAAAGTGAATATAAAACCCAGAGCAATTTTTTTAATATAACCTCAATGCAAGATAAAAAATTTGCTTATTGTTCCATGGGACCTCATTGTATATTAACTACAATCGCTGATCCAACTACTTCAAATACAGAACTAAGAATTTATTCGGAATATATTGCCGGTAAAGTAGAACTGATTCTCGATGGTTTCGATAATGTTTCTACGGATATTCCAGAAATTATTCGAGTTTTATCAAAAAGAAAGGAGGGTAAGCTACCGAAGGGTCAATTTACGGCAAAACTCATTCTAAATGGCGATTATGGAACGGGGAAAACCTCATTAATTAAGAGATTTGTCGATAACGAATTCAATGAAAAATATATCTCTACTATTGGAGTTGAGATCTCTAAAAAATCCGTTGTAATGAACGAAGATACAAACATTAATTTCGTCCTATGGGATATTGGGGGTCAAATAGGCTCAATGGCACCTTATAGACAGAGATTTTACGAAGGAGCAAGCGCAGCTTTTATTGTAATTGACAGAACTCGTCCAAACAATCTAGAAAGCGTTAAGAAATGGTATAAGGACATCAAAACTTCTGTATCGAGAGATATACCCGTCGTGATAGTTGGAAATAAATCGGATTTACAAGAAGAAATAGTTATTAGCGAAGAAGAAATAAAGGTTGTTGCCAAACAACTAGGCTTTCACCACATTTTGACTTCTGCCCGAACAGGCGAAAATGTCAACGAGGCTTTCCTTTATATTGCCTACAGATTTATTGAAAAAGCGTAAATTAATCGCTAGAAACTTTTTTAATTTTCGTATATATTCTTATTATTGTAAGACTAGCATCAAGTTTGTTAAATATTTATTTAGAAATAAATAAAGGAGGTTGTAAAAAAATAGTATTAAAAGTATTATTCAACGATGTTTTGGCTACTTGAAATCAGTCAGGTTATTTAATGGGGTTTTCGATAAAAGAATTAACATATCAGGGAAAATATTTGCTCTTTTTGACAGAACAGCAGTTTGCCGGGCCATGGTTTAGTTTTAAATTAATAGGCAAAAAAATTGGCACTATTCCTGTTGTGTTGAAAAATATTGAGCCAACGCCGATCTATAAAATGGTAAACAGCCGGACGGGAACTGTGATCGACCGCATAACGCTAGATTTTGACGTAAAAGAATACTTAAAAATATTAATAAGAGAAAAGAAAATTCAACCGATTACATTTAAAAAGGAACATTCTTCGATTCGTTTGTATATTGACGTTTTTAATCGTCCAAAAGTTCCTTACGTCAACACTTTTTTCACGCTAAAGAATATTTCCGATTTCAGTTTAATTGACTTCTCGATGTACTTTGTGTTTGACTTTGACGTCAACGGATTAGAGGGTTTCGATAACGACTTATCTGGTTATAACGAAGAGAACGATATACTTTACCAATACGATCATACAGGTTTATATGCTGGTTTTTCTCCCATATCAAAATCGACGAATTACGAAACTTGTTTAACGAAAGACTTTAAAATCAATAACGAAAGGTTGAATCTGTCAAATACTTTACACGGCGAGGCTGGAGAGATCTTATCGGCTTTGCAAATTGAATTCAAAACTTTAGAACCAGACCAATCGTTTCAAACGGCGCTAGTTATTTCTGGAGCTTTAAGCAAAGAAGAATTAATTGAAAACATTAACGAAGGCAAAACTAACGCAATGAAGTTTTTGTCGCAAGTAAACAGATCGGTAAAATCAGAACAAAGAAACAGACAAGAAGAAGCTTTCATTAAAATTAACCTCCAAAAATCAATTGATTGTAACGAATAAGTCCTATTTAATGATTCAAATAAAAAAGCCCAATTAGGGAAGTTATTTGATGAATTCTCCGCGAGAGTTGGGACTTGCTATGGCTATATTACTGCTTATGTAGTTTATTTAAGGATAGATATTCGATGTTTGAGTATATCAATTATCTTTTTGTTCTAACTCAAATTTACTATAGTTAACAGTAAATTCATTGTTATTTTCGATATAATTTATTATGGAAAATAATAAAATTTCAATTTCTTGTTTTGTGATAACAGGAAACTTATAGTTATTCGCTAGATATTTAGGCTCCTTTCCTGATTTCTTGTAACTTTCTATAAATTCAATATGATTTTTAATTCGGTTATTGTTAATCGATTTAGTCGTATTTTTTAGTTCTTTAAGATTGATTTTAAAGCCTTCTAAAAACTCAGAATTAATCTCGTACCCAATAGAATTTCTCCCAGAAACCATCGCAGCGAAAGTCGTTGTACCTGTCCCCCAAAAAGGATCTAAAACCGTGTCTCCATAAATAGAAAACATATTAATCAATCTATATGGTAGCTTTAAAGGAAAAGCTGCTGATCTTTCTCTTATTATTTTTTTATTTTCATTTATACTACTCAATTTTTGGGACATACCTCTGATATCTGGCCACAAGTCTGAAAACCATTTATTTCTTTCTTCCCAAAAATAAGCGCTATTATATCTATGCTCTAGGCCAGGAGACAGCTTCCTTTTTTTATCTCCTTTTCTAAAAATTAATATATACTCGTGTTCAAGGGTTATATATGCATTTGTTGGCAACATACCTGAGCCTAAGAATTTATTAGGACTATTTGTTGGTTTTCTCCATAGAATGCATGGTAAAACTATAAATCCATTGTTTTGAAAAAAAGTAGTTATCCTAACATGGTTAGTAAATAGTTGAAAATTTTTATTAATATTTCTTGTAGCATCTCCAACATTGATACAAACAATTCCCCCCGGTTTTACCACTCTCACAACTTCTTTCCAAATCTTTTCTAACTCTTCATGCATAAGATTAAAAGCGCTATAACCGTCTCCCTCTTGAAGGGATTGTTGGATATCTTCGTTCAGCGTTGAAAATAACTTATCCCACATTTCTATCATAGGGTAGGGGGGCGAAGTTATTACCAAATCAATTGTATCTGATTTTACTTCGCTCATATCAGAAGAATTCTTAAAAAAAAATTTGTGAACAGTTTCCATTATAAAATTAGTAATCTTTAATATGCATTTTATTGCTTATATTTAGCTCTTCGAACTTATTAAAACTTTTAATTAATGAATATTTATCAATCTATTTTTTCTTTAAATTTAAATATAAAAATTGTCATTGCTTAACTATTGGAATATCCTATTTAATAAATGAAAATCTAAAATAACAAGATGATCTTTTATGGCACGAAAACTATTATTATTAGGAAGAGCGGGTGTAGGAAAATCAACATTAAAAAGAATTATATTTGAGGGTGGGGACCCCAACGAGCTTTTAGTTCATTCTCTCGAGCCAACTCGAGGAATAGAAACATCAAACTATTCTTGGTTAGATTTAGAGTTAAGCGTTTTTGATACTTCTGGACAAGAATTAGATAGTTTACTGAAAGAAGAATCAGAACAAATTATTGCTTTTGGAAATGCCGCCGCTGTTATTTATATTTTTGATTACGATAATTGGCAAAGTAATTCACAGGAAATCGCTGATGAGATTAAAGAAGTACATAATATTATTAAAAGGATTAATAAAGAAACAAAACTGATGATAATTTTTCATAAAATCGATCTAATTCCAAAGGCTATTAGAAATAATGTTAAAATACTTACATACCAAATTCAGAGTATCATCAACTTACCTATGGAACATTTGCTTTATTTCACGAGTATAGATGAAGAATTCGTTTATAGTATTCATAATGCTTTTTCTGAAATCCTTAGTAAATTTTCCGATAAAACTTTTTCTCTTAAAAAATCTCTCGATGTTAGCGTTAGGGATTTTTCGAAATCGATCTGTTATATTACAGATTATAATAATGGTATAATTGTCCAATCAAAATCTAATGATTTCGATATTAATTTAATTTATGAGTCTTATCGAATCTTTTACCATTTAACTCAAAAGAAAAAAACGATAGATCTTAATGATGGAGAAACACATTTAATAAATGTAGACGATAAAATACTCAGAATGCTAATGGTACCGCTTGATATACCTAATATAAATCTTAAATCACTAGTAGTCGCTACAGAATCGTTTGAAGAAGGAGTGTTGTATAAGCTCATGAAAAAGATTTTAGAAAATTTAAAAATTAATAAGTATAAAACTTAATTGAATTCTTAGTCCTCGATTTGCAAAAAATATCCTACAATGCGTAGCTTATTATTGAAGCGATTTAATTCTGTAATAATTCCTTTAAGTCCCTCGGCATCGTGAACTACTGTTTTATCAAAAAGAATCTTGACGACTCCGCTCTTACCGGGAGTTAATTCTTGGCCTTCAATAAATTTGAGAGGAGATAATTTTAAGCCTACTAAACCGTAATACTGAACTCCATCGCCGGGTTTTATTATTCCCCCTTTGGGCGCATAATACTGATTTATAAAAACCTTAGCTTTTATTTCAAGTTCTTGTTTAAAAACTCCAGGACTAACTAAAAGATTATCTCGACTAACATCATGGGGTGAAATATTTCCCTTTAAAGCAAGACCTACTCGATCGCCCTCGTAGGCGACCTTAAAAGTTCTATCGTGTTTCTGTATGCTTCGAATTATTACTTTTTTTACTGCTGCTTCATAACCTACTATTTCGAGCATTTGACCGCTTTGAACCTTTCCTTGCTTTACAATTCCAAGTATCACAGTACCAATTCCTTTAACTGGAAACACGTGATCGATTAATATCTTAGTATTTTCTTCGGAATTTGGCTCTTTTTCCAGAAGTTTAATGCCAAGATCAATAATTTTCTTCTTTAAATTTTCGTAATCCTCTTTGATTTTTAACTCGAATATTTCTGTATTGTTCAAACTAGTGCTCTCCAAAATTGCTTCGAGCTTCTTTCTTATCTCAGGCAGCTTCCACTCTGTTTTCGAGTTTATCCCAGCTATCACTATTAAAGCTTTAGTTTTAAAGAGTTGATAAAATAAATCCATTCCAACTAATATTTCTCCAATAGAGGCATTTAACCCCACATTTAAATCTATTACAAGACAATGAATATTAGATATTGCTAGAGTTTGTAAAAGCGGTTTAATTTTTTCGGGATAGTCAATAGGAGTTAGCCCACAAAACACTTGATTTAGGCTTACATCCAAGCGATTGTAAAATAGAATATCTGATTTTGTTCCGGGGGAACCTAACGCTTGTCCTATTAGATTATTAATATCAAAATTATCCCCTAAGATTCCCACAATAAAATTTCTTTCAATTGCTTCACTCATTTGTCTTATTAAATATTTTAAACATCAAAAACTTTTTGGAATCACGCTTGATTGAACTACCACACCCTAAAGGGCTTGGATTCGCAGGTTAAGAGTCGTTAAACTTTTAACACTAATGGATGGTTCAAGCATCCTCTATCCCCTAACCACTTGGACTCAGGGACTCCTTTCTGTATCATGTTTCTTGAAGCGTTCACATCGGCGTTTAGAACAACTCCGCAATCTTTACACGCATATAGACCGCGATACTTGCGGTTTGACTTGCGTACGACTCCACACGAAGAGCACGTTTGCGAAGTATATTCTTCGGTGATTCTCACCACTTTAATTCCAACCATCTCGGACTTGTATTCTACTTGCCGAACGAGTTTTAACAATGGCACGGAAACGAAGTTCTGGTTGTTTTTCTTCCCTATCGCGATCATTTGCTTCCAACCTTCGTTATACCCGATGATTATCGTTCCTATATCGTTAGAAATGCAGTAATTGATTACTTTTCTCGAAGTTTTGTGGAAAAAATCTCTAATTTTATTGTTTCGCTTTCGATGAAGCTTCAAGATGCGCTTAGTCAATTCGGTGTCGTTACAAATCTTGCTGAATGATTTGTATTTGGCTAATTGCTTGTTATAGAATTGATTGATCGACTTCACGACACCGCCCTTGATAATCAGTGGGTTGTTTCCAACGTTATCTGACGCAGTTACGATGTTGTTAAGTCCTAAATCGATCCCTAACACGTTATCCTCGTTCAAGTACAAGTCTAGTGGCTCGTAGTCGTAGATCAATTCGATGTTATATCGATCCCCGAAAGGAACGATGCGAACTCCTTTCACGCTTTCGAGATCCGTTTTTATTTTCGGAAAGCCTAATCTTTCCATCTTTCTCGTGAGTAAAACAAAACCGTCCTTCAACCTACATTGTAATGAAGTGAAATAGACCAAATTACGACCGTTCTTACGTTTGTAATGTGGGAGCCTTGGCATTCCTTGAAATTTAGACGGTTCTTTTTTCCATATTTTAATCGCTTTAAAAAAGCTCTTGAAGTTTCGATCTACTTGTTTAAGGACTTGCTGTGGCGGATGAGAACCGCACGTCTCTTGAAGCTTTTTATACGCCTCGTGAGTTTTTAGCAATTTCCATAACTCGTTATATCGAGCCCAATGACGATCCACGAAGAACCGTTGTCGAACCGTGTAGGTGGCAACGTTAAACAAGTTTTTTGAAAGAAAAGTTATCTCGTCCAAGAGATTTGATCGTTTGAATTGAACTTGTCGAACGAGTTGCATTGGTTAATCTATTATTTTCTTGTATTTAAAGAAGAAGAGGTTCAATTTTTAGTGATGCAAAATTCATCGCATCCCTAAAGGAACGTGTTTTCTTTTGCGAAAAATGATAAAAGTAACCGTAATCGCGTTCGATAAAAAAATTTTTTAATGTATTGCGAATTTATCCACTAAAATAATATTTTTAATTTAATTATGCCTCGAAATAGTTTAGTTAATCAAGTAATTTTAATCGTTATTGATGATGTCCGAGCGTCCCACCTTTTTGATTTAATTAAGCAAAGAAAGCTACCAAATATAGCTCAACTTGCTGAGAGTGGAATCTCGTGCCAAAATTGTACTACTTCTTTTCCGAGTATTACATATCCTTGTTACACTAATATAGTTCTTGGAGCCTATTCGGGATACTATCCTATAGAAGGAAGTGGTATACCAATGTATCATTGGGTTGGCAGAACAGACCCGCCATCAGAAGGAAAGAAATTTCCAATTATCCGAAATGGCGGAAAGGGAAGCCATATCCTAAAATTTAACAATGATTTAGGACCAAATTGTCGAACTATTTTTGAACAAGCAGGAGAAGGTAATTTTTTAAGCTCGTTGAACCTTTTTAATCGAGGATCGGTATTAATTCCCCCAGTAGAATACACCACTCAATCGATATTAAAGGGGGTTGAAGAGATATATAAAGATCCTAAAAAAATCTTTTCAAACAAAGAAGTACCTAAAGTAAGCGTTGCTTATATCCCCAAAACAGACGACCTTATGCATAAAAAAGGGTTTTCTCATCCACAATACATTAATGAAATTATTAAATGCGATGAATCTATTGGCCTAATAATTAAAATGTTAAAGGAAAAAGGGTATTTTGATTCAACTGCGATTGGAATTATTTCAGATCATGGAAACTATAAAACTGAAAAATTGTATGACGTTGAACCTTATTTTAAAGAATTGGGTTTAATGCAATACTTACCTAGAAAAGGAATTGGTGATTTTGACGTTAGCTTTGGTTCAGTTGGATTTTTCAACTTTCCAGGGAAAGATTGGCATCATCATCCGACTACTAACCAATTAAAAGAATTTGTTCCAAGCGGTTTAGGAAAGACTAAATTGAATTTATTTGAAACTTTATGGAAGATTCCGGGCGTGAAATTGATGTATTACCGCGACGACGATAACACACCTGACAAAGGGAGAATATATGTGGAACATCTAAACGAGAAATCAGGAAAAATTTCAAAAAACATTATTGAATATGAGGGTCATGGAAAAAATCAACGAACAAAATATATCGTTGATGAAAGCGATTTATACAAATACGAAGCTTACGAGGAATCCGCTGCGCTTTTAGATAATAAAGCTCACAATATTGATGAGTGGTTAGAAGGAACGAATAAAATTGATTTTCCGATGATAGTAGATCAAATCCCTCGATATTTTAAAAATCCGCGTTCTTGCGATATTATGATATCCACGATTGGCGAATATGGATTTGGTTATGAACATGGGGAATCTAAACCTTATTCTCCATATACTCACGATATAGGACTTAAAAAGTCGATGACTGTGCCATTCATCATAGGAGGGTCTCCAAACATCCCCTCAACGGAGTTATCGTACTGTAAAACGACGGATATGGTTCCGACGCTCTTAGATTTATTAGGCGAAAAACCACATTTCAGCGTTGTTGGAAAATCTGTTTTTAAGTATTAATCTTAACTAATGAAACAGTTTTTTAACAATATAGTCAAAATAATTTGTAATCCTTTTTTACCTTAAAACCCTATTCCATTTAATTAAATTAAAACAAATCTAGATTAGAAAATGTCAGAAATTAGTTATAAAAAGCATCTAATTGTTTTCTCAGTCGTGCTAGGAGTTCTTGCGCTTACAATTTTCGTTGATTCTCCAGGGTATACTCAATTATTACCAGATCATTTAGGCTTTCAAATGTATTACATATTTTGGATGTCAGCAATTGCGGGGATCATTGGAAGTATTTTTATAGGATATATCTTAGGTCCTATTTTTCTAATTGTTCATAAATATACTTTAGGAATTAGGATGAAATATGGAATCCAAGACCGACCTGAGCCATTTAAAGTAAAGATTGGTTTTAAAGCAATTTGGCCAACACTCATGGCGATAAATTTTGCGCTAATGTTTTCACAGTTTGAATGGGTTCAAAATATAATATTATCTCCAACTTATGTAGTAGAGGTAAGTGACAAATTAAAAATTCCCTTGGTGACGCTTGTGACAATTCTTCCTTTAATGTTTGGAATATCCATGGGTCTTTTTTCACCAATTTGGTTTTTACTTGATGGAGGGATTGTCTTTACAAATAAAGAAAAAGTAAACGGGATACGAGACCCTATAGAAGTACGGAGCGTGGGAGGTTGGTATAATTACATCCTAAAAGGATATGCAGGAATTTCTATTGTTTTTATTTATGCGAAGTTTACAATTGATACATTGGCAGTTGTTGACATTAATCCGGGTGTTTTTCTAATTCCATTATTACCTTTTTTATTAATTGTCATGGCTGTTCCAGCATTTGTTATATTAGATATCACAGCAAAACATAGAAAGAGATACATACAAAAAATAGCAAAAAAAATTGGAATTACTGAACCTTTAACAAATCCTTTAAAGATAGATAGTAAAGAATCTTCAATGAGATAATTACAAAAGAAAATCTGATTTTTTTTCTTCTTTTATCTTAATATTTTCAAAAAGATATGTAATATTAAGTAAAATTAATTCCAATTATTATTATTAAATTATAAAATCAAGTAATTAAAGTGAAAGCTAATAACATAATTATAGTTCCTGAAACTCATTGGGACCGTGAAACTTTATACAATTGATGTATAAAGCATGATTGGTATCTCCCGTTTCAAGAGTATAGAGGAAGACTAGTTCTTATGATGGATAAGCTCTTAGATATCCTAAGAAGCGACCCAAATTATAAAAACTTCACTCTTGACGGACAAACGATTCCGATAGAAGACTATCTTGAAGTTCGACCTGAATTTGAAGATGAGATAAAAAAATACGTAAAAGAAAGGCGGCTTTCGATTGGCCCTATGTATATTTTACCAGATGAGTTTTTGGTAAGTGGCGAATCTCTAATTAGGAACTTAATAATTGGACATAAAGTTGCTAAAAGATTTGGAAGGGTTATGAAGGCAGGCTATATCCCTGATCCATTTGGCCACATTGCTCAATTACCTCAAATACTTCAAGGATTTGAAATCCCTTCGATTTTATTCTGGCGAGGGTTTGGTAACGAATTCGAAGAAAACAACTTGAACATTGAATTTATTTGGAATTCCCCCGGAGATTCTAGCTCTATTTTAGGAATATTTTTAAAGCAGAGCTACGGTTCGGTTGCTGATCTTAATTTATCAAAAAAAAGTGGAAAATATAAACTAGCGCTTCATAAGATAAAAAGGGTTGTTTCCAAGTTCGAAAAATTCACAGCTACACCTTATGTTCTTCTGAATAGCGGTTCAGATCATCATGAAGCTCGATCGGAAATTCCTGAAATAGTCAGACAATGGAACGAAATGTATCCCGAGAAACTTTTAGAACAAAACGATTTTGAATATTACATCGATAAAGTATTAGGCTGTAATCCAGAGTTAAAACAGTTCAAAGGCGAATTAAGAGGGGGAAAGTACGCTCATCTACTTTCAGGAGTATTTTCAGCTCGCATGTGGATCAAACAGAGAAACACAGCAATTGAATATCTGTACGAAAAATATACAGAACCCTTATCAACAATTATATGGTCTCTCGATAAATATAAAAATTTTAATTACCCTCAAGCTTATATGCTCACAGGTTTAAAATGGCTTATTAAAAACCACCCCCACGATAGCATATGTGGCTGTTCTATTGATCAAGTTCATAGAGAAATGAAAACTAGGTTTGATTGGGCGGAGCAAATCGGTGTTGAAGTGTTTAAAAATTCATTATTGTATCTATACGATTTGATCACAGTTGAGGAAGACGAGAATAAAATTCCGATCGTAGTATTTAATCCTCTTCCTTGGAAACGAAAAGATATCGCAAATATTAACATTATATCTATGACTAAAAAAGCTGGATTTAAAAATCCAGACGCTTTCAAAATTCTCGACTCTGAAGGTAACGAGATCTCATACCAATACGTTCAAATCAACGAAGAACCAAGATATCGAATTATTGGTTCGATTAGTTATTATTGTTCGTTCTTAGCCGAGGTTCCTGCTTGTGGATACAGGTGTTATTATATCGTACCAGGAGAAAAACCAGAAGAATCTGTAGTAAAGAGCGAACAATTGAAGTTAGGTATAAATAGCTTAGAAAATCAGTTTTTCAAAATCGACATAAGTTTTAAAGGAAAAATCGATGTTTTAGATAAGGAAAGCAAAACTTTGTACGAAAATATTTGTTATTTTGAAGATGTAGGAGATTGGGGGGACGAATATGACTTTTCTGGACCATATGATAATCAAACTGATCTAAAATTCACCTCAGAAGATCTGAATGTTCTAGAAATAACACCGTTTTTAGACGGGGCAACCCAAAAAACGATAAAAATACGAGCAAACATCAATTTGCCTAATTCTTTAACCGATGATAGATATAGTAGAGACGAATATCTAATTTCAAACTTAATTGATATCTATATAACGGTATATAAAGACATTAAACGAATTGATTTTAAGATTGAATTAGAAAACAATAGTAAAGACCATCGAATACGAGTAATTTTTCCTTCAAATATTAAATCTAAAAAAGTAGAATCCGACGGTCATTTTTACGTCATTTCGCGAGATGTTGAGATGCCAGAGTCTGAAGGGTGGGCCCAACAGCCTTTACCTACTAACCATCAGAAAGACTTTGTGTCTGTTAACGATGCATCAAGAACTTTTTCGGTTATAAACAAAGGATTACCCGAATACGAAGCAGTTATAAACAAAGATGGAACTATTTCGCTGGCTATTACATTACTGCGGTGTATTGAATGGCTTTCAAGAGGCGATTTTGCCTCGAGAAGGAGTAACGCCGGTCCAGACCTAAATACTCCAGAAGCTCAATGTCTTGGCAAGCATACTTTCGAACTTTCTCTCGTCGTCGAAGGAAACAAGTCTAATTGGTTAGATTCGAGCGTTCACATAAAAAGTAAAGAATTTAACAACCCTTTTGAGGTGGTGGTTCCCTCAATAGTTAGAACATCAATGAGAGCTTCGAATAAAGTTATCCTAGCACCTGTTGGAATCATCTCATATTTTAAACCAGCACCTACTCAACCGTTAAAACCTTATTTACCCGCTGAATTAAGCTTTCTTGAAATCGATAACAGGAATGTGATGCTTAGCGCTTTGAAGAAATCGGAGGAAGGAGAGTTTTTAGTTGTTAGAGTCTACAACATCACTCCAACCACTCAAAAAGCTAGGTTAACATTACACGAAAAAACTTCCATCAAAAGTGCGGATATTGTAAACTTTTTGGAAGAAAAGCCAGAAAACGACATTAAGGCAAAAATTGATTCAAGTAAAGGGAATCATCTTGATTTAACTTTGGAACCGCACATAATAGTAACGATAAAACTTGAGCTTGAGAATAACTATTAAATAAAATTAAATAAAAAAAAATTATTTTTGTATTTTATTTTTCAATCCGATTAACAAGCCACTTAGGCATAACCAGCGATAAATAAGATAAAACATAAAAGATTATAGCAAATATCCAAGCAACATAAACAAACTCAGAGTAACCGGGATGATCGAATAGTTGTATCATTAAAGTATCCCCAATAAACATTAGAAAGAAAAGAATCATAGAGATCATTGAATAAAATAATAAATTTAAGCCTGTAGAAGTTATCTTGTCATCTGTTTTTTTCATTGCCTTACGACATGTAATGGCGATTAAAACGTAAATAACATATGAATATAATATTAGACTCAACGTTGAGTATATTCTAATATTTAATAAGCCTTCATAGTCTTCAGGAGGTACCCCCCACCAATTCCAAGGTAAAAATAGCATAATGAATACACCTATCCCTATAATAAATAACGGGATAAGCACCTTTCTTCCTTTTTCTGTTATCTGACTCACGAAAAGAAACAAAAAGAAATCTGCAAAAAGAACCATACCATAAGCAAATGGTAAAGAGATTCTATATATTTCTTTATAAAATCCCGTAATTACGGCCTCAGACAAGCCTATTGTAAGTCCTACCAAAGCGGTAGTTAGAAAAATAAAAACGAGAGTCAAATATAAGGGAGCAGGTACTTTCCTTTCGCGCCATTTCAAAAACATTTTTATTGTAAGTAGGAGCCCTAGCCCAGAAAGCAGTAGGTAATAAAAAAAGAGTGGCATTACACGCAGTTCAAATGGAGTATAACTCATATATATTTATCTAATTTTCGCCATTTAAAATTTACTTTTATTATTTAAAAATCCTAAAATCCAGTTTAAAATATATCTATTTTTAATAATATTGGTTATGTGATACTCTTTTTATAGTATCATCAACTTTTTAGCTAACTTCTAAATAAAATAAAAGGTCGAAAAACTTATGAAAAATTTTGATATTATTATCATAGGCGCAGGACCAGGAGGTTCTGTTGCAGCTAAAGTAGCCTCCGAAAACGGGTATTCAACCTGTATCCTTGAAAAAGAAACGCTTGGTGAGAAAGGAAGATATAAAGCGTGTGGAGGAGCTACGGCATGGGAACTAATAGACGAAATAAACTACCCAGAAGATAAAATTGGTAGGGTTATTGAATCTTTAGAATTGCACCATGTTGACGGAGAAACTTATTCTAAAAAAGGTAAAGGTGCTGTCGTTTGGCGAAGCACTTTTGATAAATTTTTAACTGACATGGCTGTTGATAGTGGAGCCTTATTAAAAGAGAAAGAGCTTATGATTAACATTGAAAAAGTTGATACCTTTTACAATATCAGTACTAACAGAGAAAAATATACTGCAAAATACATAATTGCCGCTGATGGCGTTACTTCGCCCACTTTAAAATTGCTAAATTGGCCTTTTTTCAAAAGTGAAGACTTAATTTTAACGATTACTCAAGAGATGAAAACTACTAAGTCCAATATAGATAAAACTCTTGGACATGATACAGTTCATTTGTTTTTTGGTATTGAAAGCCTTATTCGTGTTGGTTACGCTTGGTTGTTTCCAAAAACTGAGAGGATTACAGTAGGATGGGGTAATCAAATTAATTTAGTGAAAAATTCAAGAGAAGAATTTAGAAAATTTCTAGAGCTTCCATTTGTAAAACTAGCGCTAAAAAATTCAACAATGGAAATCTTTAAACCCCATTTAATTCCCGTTGGGTTAAGATCTAAATTATATGAAGATAAAGTTTTTGCTATAGGTGATTCTGGAGGAATCGTAGACCCAATTTCTGGAAAAGGGATACCCTATGCCATGATGTCGGGTCAATTTGCTATTGACGCTATTAAAACATGCGAAGAAAAAGACAAGTTAGATAAATTAGGTTCTATTTATGAAGGAATTTTAGACAATAAATTTCTCAGAGTTTTAAAAGCAAAACGGATTTTAAGAGACAAGATTTTTCAAAGTGATGAAAATTTGAAGAAATTCTTATCGTTGTGGGAAAATCATCGTAGTTCAGTAATAGCCATGAAAAATTTAATGGATCAAGTGAGTCTATATGAAATTTACTGAATACGTGAGTTTTTATAAACCTAAGATAAACGATGCAATAGCATTAATCTATAATAGACAATTAAAAGAAGTAAAGATTTCGTTCTTAAAAGCCTATTATTCAGAATTACGAGACTATTTCTTAGCGGGAGGAAAAAGAATTCGTCCATTACTTTGTATCGCTACTTATAACGCTTTTAGTGAAAAACAAAACGACGATATTATCTTCCCAAGCGTTGGTGTCGAATTCCTACATAACGCTACTTTAATCCACGATGATATTATTGATAAGGATAATTTTAGACGAGGAAAACCCGCGTTTCATTATAGATTTAGGCAATTTTACTTAGAAAATAGGCTTAAAAAAATAGCAGCTGAAGATTATGGTAATTCGATAGGTATTATTGGGGGAGATTCCGCATTTTTTCTAGGTATAGAAGCTTTTTTTTTTAACAATTTTGATAATAACTTAAATCTCAGAGCAATTCAATATTACGAACATGCTTTTAGAGAAATAGCAAATGGTGTTTTGATCGAAATTGATATGGTAAACAAGAAAAATCTAAAAATGGAAGATTATATCCACATGGTTTCTCTTAAAACGGGAGCATTACTAGAAAAATCGATATTAATTGGTGCTAATTACGCAAAAGTGGAAGAAAAATATAAATCATATTTATCTATTTATGGAAAAAACTTAGGAATTATATTCCAGATAATAGACGACATTTTAGGAACCTTTGGTGATGAAACAACAACGGGAAAACCAATAGACGGAGATATTAGAGAATCAAAAAAAACATGTTTATTAATAAAGGCCAATAATACGCTAAAAGATAATGATAAAATCAGACTCAATGAATTACTCGAAAGCATTAATATGACTCAAGAGGAAGTTCAAGAAGTAAGAGAATTGTTTCTTAAAGCAGATGTCATTAATCGTAGTAAAAAGCTTGCAGATATTTATTATAAAGAAGCGAAAGTTGCCCTTGAAAAATTAAAGCCAGTTATTCAGAATTCTGAGTTAGAGTTTTATGAAAACCTATTAAAATTTGTGTTAGAAAGGAAATTTTGAGCATAAATTTAAATATTTGTGGGTATTATAATGGGTATGGGTAGTGATATGGGAAATAATATGGGAAAAATCGAAATTGATGAAAGAGGAAGATTAACGCTTCCATCTAAAGTAAGAAAGAAATTAGGAATAAAGACTGGTGATAAATTAACAGTTACCACAAATTCAGATAAGATAATATTATATAAGAAACCATCTAAGGAAATTATTTTTAAAGAACTTGTTGGATGCATAAAAATTCCTTCAGAAGAAACACCCACACCGGAGTCGATTAAAAAAATATGGAAACTGAAAGAATAATCTTTATTGACTCTAATTTTTGGGTTTATCTTTTTGATCAAACAACTCCAGAACATCCTTATGTCAAGAAGTTTTTTGATGAGATTTATGATAATTACACAATTGCTGTAAATACAGTTATAATGATTGAAACGATGCATTATCTAGTCAAAAAATTAGGTGTATCTGTTGCAAAAAAGAAATGGGAAATTTTCTCATCGATAGATTTTTATTTTGGTAATTTACTCTTTGAAGATTTAGGATCTATCTTTTCTGAACTATGTGATCATACTCATTTGGGAATAGGAAGCCGAGATGCTACTATCCTATCTTTTTTAAAAAAGAAAGGAATTAAAAAGATTTGTACGCACGATAATGCTTTCAAAAGAATATCCGGACTTGAAGTCATAGATCCTATCCCTAAGAATCCCTAAAGAGAGAGTAAGGATTTTATCCTTCATTTTACTTAATAAACTGAAAAAGTAAATAAAAAAGATGAAATAATAAGGAATAGAGCTTAGAATGAAAAAAATAACTGGAGTAGATATTTTAGACGAAGAAGTAAAGGAAAAATTAACAACTAAAAATATCTATAAAATTTTTAATAATTTTATTATGCCCCTCATTACCGAAGAAGAGAGAGCTTTTTTAGAAGAATTAGAACTTTTTCTGCTTAAACATATTGAACCTAATATAGACCTCAACACAGAGGTGTATGAGCTTTTTCCTATTCTTGGGAAAAAAAATTACATTCAAAGATTAAATAATTTTGGTGATTGTAATAGGTGTAATATGCGATATGAGATGTTATTAGCTATGGCAACCTCGATCGTCGATCCTGAACTAGACTTGGCAAGAGTAGTAACTGGCGTAATATTTGCAAATCCTTTATTCCAATTTGGTAAAAGCGAGCGTATCACTGAGGTTTTACATCAAATCGTAACGGGTGAAAAGATTGGTTGTATATGTATAACGGAAAAGTACCAAGGGTCTGATGCGGTTAATATGAAAACTAAAATTCAGGAAAAGGGAGATTATCTAATTATGGATGGGGAAAAATTATACACGACAAATGGACCTAACGCGGACTATTTCATAGTTTATGGCGTATCAGACACATCAAATCCTCGAGGCACAATGTACCAAGTAATTGTTGAGCGAGGTTTTGAAGGTTTAGAAACTAACAGGCTTGGCATTCAATCCGTTCCCCGGGTAGAAATTGGACAAACAATTTTTAATTCAGTTAAAATTCCCAAAGAAAATGTTCTTGGGGCTAAAGGTCAAGGATATAAGAACCTTTTTTCTGGGTTAGTTGCTGAAAGGTGCGCTATTATAGGTTCTAGCCTTGGTATCGCTTGGCTTACTGCAATTACGGCTCTTATATATACAAACATAAGATCTCAATTTAATCGCCCGATATACGACTTTCAAGGTGTTTCTTTCCCCATTACTCAGCTAATTACGGAGTTAATGGCCGCTACGGAGTTAGGTTTCACAAGCGCAACAGAATACGATAAGACTATAGAACGCCAACATTTTGAAGAGAAAAAATACATAAAGTACAACGCATCGTTTAGCTCAGGAGCGAAATTCCTTGCCTCGAACTTAGCTCACAAAATTTCGTATGAGACTCAGCAATTATGCGGAGGAATTGCTTTCACAGATAACCTACGAATCGATAAAGCTTTAGAGGTTGCAAAAGTGCAAGAGATTATTGGTGGGGCTAGAAATATACAACTTTATTTAGTGAGCCGAGCAATAAAAGATATGATTTCCTTTTTGTAATAGCTCTATTGTTTTAAAATACTTTTAAAATAAATCTGTAACCTCAGATTCACTAAGTTGTTTAATTAGTATCGGTATAGCTTCATCAATTGTTTCCTTTACTTTAGCACCTAAACATACTATTTTGCCAGACGAAAAAATTAAGAAAACTACCTTTGGAACTGGCATTTTGTAAATTGCTGCTGGAAATACTTCAGGTTCGTACATAACATTGTCCATCATAATAGTTAACATGTTTAAATCAACATTAATATTCAGACTACTAGTTGCTACAAAATTTTGAATGGTAACTTTTGGGTTTTTTATATTAAATCCGATGTTCTGCAACTTTTCAACTGCTTGTTGAGCTGCCAAGTTAGCATCTACGGTTTTTTTAAGACCAGTAATTACCATTTTACCCGAAGAAAAAATTAATAAAGTAGCATGTGGATTTTCAATTCTCATAATTAGGCCTGGAAAACGATCAGGATGATATTCCACGTTGGAGAGTTCTTGAATTATTTGGTTTAAATCAATCGAAGCATCAATTTCGGTAATAACTGTAGCTACAATATTTACAACTTTATAAGAACATCTAAGGTCATCCTCGCGATGGTGTTCCACCAAATCCCGAATTATAAGCTTATCATCAAGGTTTTCTTGGCTAATAATTTATCTCCTCAAAATATTTGTGTTAAGTTGATGTATAATAACCTAAATAAGATGAATTATAACTAAAGTAATTAACATCTTAGTAATTAAATGAACCATCCCAATTTAACTTTTCATTAATTCCACTAACTTTTTCAATATTTTTTTTTTATCATAATTTAGAGAAAATAGATAAGAACTATAAATAATTAAAGAATAATTAATAATTAAAATACCTTAAACTCTAGTGGTGAAAAATATTGGTTTTGTTAGTTGCTATCACGGGCGCTAGTGGGGCTAACCTAGCGATTATCTTGCTACAACAACTGAAGAAAAAAGAAGTTGTAACTGAATTAATAATATCAAGAGTAGCTGAGAAAATCATTGACATTGAAACTGATTTCAAGCTAAATGATATTATTGATTTATCAACAAAACATTACGATGTTAATGATTTAACGGCAAACCCCGCCAGTGGTTCTTATAAAATTGATGCTATGGTAATTATTCCGTGCTCGATGAAAACTTTGGCTTCTATTGCTAACGGTTATGCAGATAACTTAATAACCAGAGCCGCAGATGTAACAATTAAAGAACGAAGAAAACTCGTATTAGTAGTTCGAGAAACTCCTTTTAGCGCGATACACCTTGAAAATATGCTTAAATTAGCAAGAATTGGAGTTATAATCGCGCCACCAATTCCTTCTTATTATATTAAACCTAAAAATATCAATGAACTAAATAATTATTTCGTAGGAAGAATACTTGATCAAATAGGTATTGAAAGCGGGATAAAGAGATGGGGGGGCTATTGATTTACCCATTGATAGAGTTCTCCAAGCAGAACTCGCTTGTCCTTATTGCCCTTAAGTTTTTTTAAGTTTGTTACGTTCGTTAACCATAAGGAAGAACGCAACTCGTCTTTCAATGTTTTAATTTCTTTAATTGTATGATTAAAAGTGTTGTTGTTGTAATCTTTCCAAGCGGATAATAGAAATTTATAAGCAAATCCTCCGATATCAGCACCTAATGCGATGCTTTTAGCAATATCTATTCCATTCCTTAGTCCACCAGTGGCTATAATCAATTTTTTAGTAACTTCTCTTACATAAAGAATGGTTAGAGGTGTGGGGATACCCCATTCTCTAAAAGAATCTGCGAGTCTTCTCGTATATTTTTCAAAACTAAAATTATCGCGGTGAGATTCAATTGCAGCAAAACTTGTACCTCCAGTGCCTCCGACATCAAATCCATCGAATCCTAGCGAATCAAGACTCAAGGCTAAGTCCTTATTGAAGCCAGTTCCCACTTCTTTTGCGATGATTGGAATGTTAATTTCTTTTCGAAATTTTTGAAATTTTTCTAAGAAATTTTTGTAGGAAATATTCCCGTTGCTTTGGACCAATTCGTGTAAAGCATTAAAATGAATAGCCATTACATCTGCTTTTACCATTTCAATACATTCGATAAAATCTTCTTTTTTAAAGGTGGAAGAATTTATTTGGCCGATTCCTATGTTTCCAATTATCGGAATGTTAGGCGCAACTTCGCGAACAACCTCAAAAGACTCAATGGTAGAGAGATCTTCCAAGCCTATGCGTTGGCTTCCTACGCTCATTATGATGTTTTCTTCTTCTGCGGCTTTAGCTAAAATTCTGTTTATTGCTTTAGAGATTGGATGGCCACCGGTTATAGCGGAAATACAAATTGGAGCAGAAATTTTTTTATTAAAAAACATTGTTGAGATGTCAATATCATTTAGTTCTACTTCCGGAAGCGAATGATGAATTAATTTTATATCGTCAAAATAATTTTTTATGTGTTGGACATTAGATGTGATTGGTATCTTGAGATGTTCTATCTTTCTCATGTAAATCTCTGATAACCTTTTTTCGTCGTGAATTCCACTAATGCTCGTACATTTTAATTTTTGACTGCTTAAGGCCTTTAAAATATTACCATCCGTCAGACCGTTTATAACTTGAACCGGAATATTTAATCTACAAATTTCTTTAATAGCCTGTATTTTTCCTCTAATACTTCCCGTAACATCAATCTTATTTCCTAAATTGGCTAATTTAATTTTATCTAACTCATCAAGACTAATTTCTGAGGCTAATTTTATGATTTTTTTATCATTTTCAATACTTTCAACAAAAATTCCATCTTTTTCAATAGCAAAAATAACTTTAGAAATGCTATACTTATTCAATTTTTTACACAATTCCAAAATTATGCGATCTCCAGAAATTATTGAAAAATTGCCTTCTTTATTAAGAATAATGTCTCCATATAAAACGGGTAGAACTCCAAGATCAAGCGAAGTTTCAATTGGCTCGATAGATTCAAAAGAAATCTCGTTTAAATGTTTGATAAAAATACTAGAAGGTTGAATGGAAAGAGCTGGATATTTTTTTTCCAAAAATCCTTCAATTATTTGCGAATTGAATTTAATCATCGCTTCGTGCGTTTTAGTTAGCCCAAATATCTGATTTTTAATAGAAATATCGATTCCTTGAGAAATACCATATTTTTTAGCGATCGGATGTCCAAAGGAACCTCCTCCATGGATTAAGATCAATTTTTTATTAGCATCTATAATTTGTTGAATTGCGCTATTTACAACTTCTGTTCGGATAGAAAAAGGAATATTTTTATCCGTTAATAAACTTCCACCCAATTTTAACAGAAATATTTCATTACTACTTTTCAATTTTAATTAACACTCATCCTATCATTGTTCTCCAGGCGGCATAGCCTTCTTTTTCGATAGCCTTGGCGATAAATTCTTGCATTTCTTCATTTTCTGCTAAAGCGATTACTAAACCTCCCCGACCAGTTCCCGTCATTTTAGCTCCAACCGCTCCATTTTTTAGTGCTATCTCCACTAATTTATCGTTTATTTCTCCTGAAACTGAGATTTTTTGAAGTAATTCGTGGTTTTGATTCATTAATTTACCTATAATGGCAATATCACCTTCAAGCAAGGCTTTTTTTGCTTTTTCTGATAGAGTCTTATATTCGTTTAGTATCTTCTCAAATTCTTCTGAATTAGCTTCCTTTAAACGTCGAACATCAGCAACTACTTCCGTTGTTGAAGCCGTTATTCCTGAATTTGCGATTACTAAGGGCATCTTTTTTGGCGATTGAAGGAAGTCCATCGTATTTTTTCCACCACTTAAATTTTTCACAAACCAAATCAAACCACCGTAAGTCGAAGCCGTGTTGTCAATACCAGAAGGGGTTCCGTGATAAGCTTTTTCTCCTTCGTACGCAGCCTCGTTTATCTTTTCATCGTCTAATTTTAGATTAAAGCAATCGTTGAGTGCACGAGTAAGAGATGTGCATTGAGCAGCAGAAGCTCCAACTCCACTCGCAGCAAATAAATCTCCGGTAAAAGTTATTTCAAGTTTTTGACTATCTGTATCTATTTTTAAAAGTTCCAATACATTTCTAATTGATTGCATAGCTTCATCGTATTTCTTTTTTTTATAACCCGGTGTAGCGGGTCTCTGATCGTCAACAGTCCAATTTTGCCCTTCAACAACTTTAACATCTGCGGTTGTATAGGTACCTAAAGCCGAAGCAATAGCGGGAAGACCATAAACTACAAAATGATTGCGTCTACTACCGAAATGAGAAGTAAATTTCGCCAAAGAGAATGGTCTTACCGTATCCTTTTCCAGTTCCCGTTTATTTCACCTCCACAGTACCTTCTGAACCATTTACAATTAATTTTTGCCCAGTCTTAATATTTTTAATATCAATTTTATCTACGCATGGAATTTCACTAATTATACAACCCACTGCTATTATAGTATCGATCTCTTCGTTTACGATTGCTGCTGGAGCCTTGTTGTTCTTTTTCATCCTATACATCGTGTACGACCCTACAGTCGAGCCTTTACCAGTAGGAAAGACTAGCACTTTTCCGGTTATTGATTGTCCTTCAAGATCGTGCCCAACCTCAACAACTATACCGGTGTCAGGATCTACGCCACCATAAAATGAGATCCCATCTTTAGTTACTATCGCTTCTGCTTTCGCAATTCCTTTATAAATTTTCCGTCCTTCTAGCTTCATTTAATCGCCTCCTCAACGCATTGTTCTATTGAACCAATTTTTACTTTAAATTTATTTTTTGCGCGGCCGTAATAACACGCCTTTGCTGAATCGACCATAATTCCCTTGAAGCGACCTTTAATTGGAGCTACGACGCAACAGGTGTCTGCCGCAAATTTTGCTCCAGCTTCTTCAATAATTTTAGAATAACCGGCTTCGTCTGCGATCCTTTTTGTAGGTCGTGCCGTAGTAATCCAAAATTCTTTCTTTACATTTTTTCCCTCTAACAATTTCGCAATTTCCGCTATTTCGTGAATTGAAGCGTGAGGACAACCTAGACTTACAAAATCTATCTCAAGATCGTCGTCAATAAGCTCAGCACGAGTTTTATCTAAATCGTCCTGATTGATTTCGATGACAATTTCACTTGGTTTAGCGTACTTATTGTACTCAGGAGTAATTCCTTCCATGTGGAATAATGCCGTTCCACCATAGGTAGCGACTGAAGCGCAAAAGGACTTAAGTTCTTCAACGGTAGCAGAAGGAATTCCCGCAATATAAGGGATTTTTTTTCCATTTTCAACTAGTTTATCGCCAATAAATTTTCCCAACACGCCAAACTCATCAGTACCCTTGACTGAAGCGTTTATCTTAAACAAGACTTGGCCATGACGATTCTTTTCCAAATGATAGCCGTATTTAGGCGTCTTACCGGTTATAGCCGCTGCTAGAGCGCTTGGTCCTCCCTCTCGATTCGTTCGAGCTCCAATAACAGAGTTGGAATAACAAACAGCGCTACTTTCGGCCCAAGCAATGTGCTGTCCATAATGGGGTGCGTTTCCAATTAAATAAGGTGTACAAGAACACGTCGTAATTATTCCCATTTTTGCAAAAGCATCTATAGCTCGATTCTGATTTTTAAAAAATTCTTCGTCTATCCCTAACGCTCGCCAATTTTCGCGATCCATTCCAGCGGGATTTAAAGTAGTTAAAACCCTGACCTTTCCATCCTCTGCCATTTCGTTCAAGAATTCCAACCCCGCTTCTCCAAGATTAGCGTAGGAAACTCCTGCTATTTGAACCCCATAAACATCAACCATACATTCAGCACCAAATATTTCGCCTAAAGTGGTTAATATTTCCATGGATTTCTGGGCGGACTTTCCATGCTTTCCGTCAAGCATATCTTTTTCTATTTGTTCTAGTCTCATAATCCTCAAATGCTTTGTATTAAAAATATTTGTTCAAATCTACTTTTGGGAAACTAGCTCTATCAAAGCTCTTTCCTTTAGTCACTAAGGGTTTCGTTAAATCAAATCCCATTTTAGTTGTCATTTTCGTTCCTGGTTCTGCGCTAGGATCTAAACTACTTCCAGGTTCCTTATCTTTAATTTTCATATTAACATCGCCTTGAAAGCGAGTTGCCATCGCCCATTCCACAGATAACGGGTCGTAAATATCAATATCTTTATCCACAATAAATATGTGTTTGCAACTACTATGTCCAATAAATGCACCTTCAATAGCTTTTTTGCCATCATCTTCTGATTTTTTATCAATTTGCACAATTGCATGTAGCCACGAACATCCTCCAGGATTTATATTAACATCTAGGCATTTAACACCAGATTCGTTCACTTTATTGAAAATAGTTGGTTCTCTTGGCATACCCATCAATATTTTATGTTCAAGCGCACCGGGTAATAACGCTTGCCAGATCGCGTCCTTTCTATGAGTTATTTTTTTAACTTCAAAAACGGGTTCTTCTCTTATAATATCATAAGTTTCTGTTAAGTCGAGAAAAGGGCCTTCAGCGTGTTTTTCTTCTAAATAGACACGCCCTTCTAATACAAATTCTGCATCTGCAGGGATTAAAAGATCAACTGTATTTGCTTTAACAACTTTTATTGGTTCTAATGCATTTGCAATATGTAATTCGTCAACCCCAATATCCACAGACGTAGCTCCGGCAATTAGAATGTTAGGAGTATTACCTATGCAAAAAGCAACATCTAATTCGCTATTTTTTTCTAAAAATGTATGAAAATGTCGACCTCTAACTATTCGAGTAGAAAATTTGTTTTTGGAAAATTGCATAGCCCGATGAAAATCCATGTTTTGTCCGTAATCTGGGTCTCTTGTGATTACGACAGCAGAACTTATGTAATTCCCGCCGTCCTTTTCGCAATGAAATAAAATTGGTAATTTATCTAAATCTACGCTTGATGCTATAACTTCTTGACAAGGAGCATTTGGTACGATTTCGGGTTCTGAACATTCAGTAATTGCTTTTGAAAGCATTGGTATGATGTCTGTGGGAGTTACATTGAAATACGAAGCAATCACATTCTTAGTACAGAACATATTACCAACCAACCTGAATTCAGATTCTTTAACATTATTAAACATTAAGGAAGTTGGTTCTTTCTCTTTTAAAATTCCAGAAATCTCTAAATTCTTCGAAGTTTCGATATCTACCTTTTGAAGGAGACCTTTCTCATCAATTTTATTTATATAATCTCTAAATCCCATAAATATCATCTCAAAATTTTATTTATCGTTATGCAGTTATCAATTATATCGCTTTTTATTAGAGGAGTTTATGAAACACTTTTTATAAAACTAAAGGTTTTTACTTTTAATTATTTCCTTTAAAACTTCCTTTGCGTAATCTACTCTTATTTTTTTATCTTCTACTATTTTATTTGCAACCTCTTCAATCAAATTTTCGGGTACACCAGCTAATTTCGCTATATTACGAGAATGAAGTGTCATATGACCCTTCTGGATACCTTCTGATGCTAAGGCTCTTAAGGCGGCTACATTCTGGGCTAACCCTAACGCCGCAGCAATTTGAGATAACTCTTCTGCACTCTTAACACCTAAAATTTTCAGTGCTAAACGTGCCATTGGATGAATTTTTGTCATTCCTCCAACAATTCCAAGAGCTAAAGGAACTTCTATCTCGCCAACTAAATTACCCTCTGAGTCAGATTTAAATTTCGTAAGAGGTTTGTATTTACCGCTCAAGGAAGCGTATGCGTGAGCTCCTGCTTCAATAGCACGAGTGTCATTTCCTGTTGCTAAAGTTAACGCAATTATTCCATTCATTATCCCTTTATTATGGGTCGTTGCTCTATAGGGATCGGCGAGCGCAAATTCATAAGCGTTTAAAATACCCTCAACTACTTCTTCTCCACCCAGCAAGTTCTTATCAAATGTGGCTTTACATTTCGCAATTCGATGTGTAGCCAAGTTAGATACAATTCGCAGATATATCTTCCCTTCGCTAATTTCTTCAATGTAAGGACTTACGGCTTCAGCCATCGTATTTACTACATTAGCACCCATAGCGTCTAAGACATTAACCAGAAGGTGAAGGATTAGCATTTTTCCTTTTTTTGTTTCTATTTCTCGAAGCTCAATATCTATAGCACCTCCACCTAGCTTATTTAATAAGGGATCTTGCTCATTTGCAATTTTTAAGATTTTTTCCTTATTTCTCGCTAAAATTTCCTTGGCAGCAGCAATATCTTTTAATTGAGTTATTTGGATTTGAGAAATCATGATTGATTTAACTTCTTCAGACTGAAAACCCCCGTTTTTTCTTGCTATCTTAGCTGCGTTAGAAGCAGCGGCCACTACTGAAGGTTCTTCAATCACCATGGGCAAAATATAATCTTTTCCATTAATCTTAAAGTTTAAAGCAATCCCCAAGGGCAATTGGTAGCTCCCAATTACATTTTCTATTAGCGTGTCAATTTGATTGGACGTAAAATACCCCAAAGCTTGCAATAATTTAATTTCTTCGTGTTTTAAGTTAATCAATTTAGCTAATTGATGCTGGCGTTCTTCTAAGGATAACTTATAAAAACCCGATATATCTGAACGAATTTCTTGCATATCTTTATTCACATTAATCTTAATTTGAAATTATTTATATCATCTTCTAATTGTCTTGCCCTAGATAATATTGAACTTTTGGTTGATAGAATGGTGAAAAATAGAAGATGTCATTATTTATTATAATACCGGCAGAGGAACTCTTCCACAATGGATTATTGGTCAATAAATTCTTTGAACGGGAACATACAAGGGGCTCCAGTTTAATAAACCAATAGCGTTAATATTTGTTTCTTCTTTATTTTCAATGCGTCTTATCTCGTACTCTAAACAAGCCCCCTGTTTAGCGTTACCAGCAATCCTTACTAACCCATTGCTGAGGAAACTAAGATCATTTTCGTTAGGATTTACGATTGGTTCTGACTTTAATATCGCAAACAATGGAAAAAATCTCTTGTGAAAACCAGAATGTCCTTTTGGACAATGATCTAATCCTTCTATATTTGGAATGATACACCCATCATCGCAAAAATGAAGCGTAAACCCTCTGTTTTTATTGATCTCGTGTTCAGCAATTTCACCTAATACCGTTGTAGGCACATAATCACCAGACCTTATTAACTCGTATTCTTTCACACTTTTGCGTTCTTTATTTTCAATAAAATCATTAATCTTTGGACTTTTATCAACGACTGTCTTAAAACCTTCCTTAACTTTTAACAATCCAGAAATGCATGTCGCCCCAGACCCATATGAACCAAAATAAATCGTGTCGTTTGCTCGAGAATAATTTTCAAGAAGATAAATGATTTGAGCCCAGATACTAGCGTTGTAAAGATTCCCGAAATGCGAAGGCACTCTTAATTGTGGAAGTACTTTACCTTTAACATTTGCTATAAGTTTGTATGATATATTTTCCAATGTTTCGGAGGAGTAACCTCTCTCTTTCAGTTTCAAATATAACCACTCTGGTAAAACAGTAATATCGTGCATAAAATAATCAAGTTTCTTAAGGAGGGACGATGTTATTTGATCTTTTTTTACCCTTGGAAGGTTTTGAATATGCTTTATCCAGCGTTTTTGGATTATCTGTTGCATGATTTTTATTGGTAGTTTAGAAAAGGGCGCGTGAAATGTGTAGAAATCAGCGTGAAAATCCCCTATATTGTTAATCAAATCGTCGTATGCTTTCAATTGAAAATTGAGATAAGTACTTACTGAATAATGACCAAAAACTTTAGCATTTTTTTCATTAGCTGGGCGGAAAAAATCGTCAACATTTCCCGAAACCTTTCCAAATTTTTCACCAAAGGTCGCAATCCTAGGGTTTTTTGAGATAACTAAAGCAATTGCTCCTGAACCTTGAGTAGCCTCACTTGGACTGCCTATTTGATATGAAGAAATATCAACACTTATGACAAGTGCTTTTTTTATAATATCTTTTTCTACCAAAGCAATCGCGTTGAGAAGGGCTAGAGTTCCACCTGCGCACGCGTTATAGACGTCTTGGCAAACAGAATTGGTTGATATCCCTAACAATTCGGCGAAGATGTTTGAAACCGACTTTACTGCATATGTTATAGTCTCTGTTCCTACGAAAAGAGCGTCAATACTCTTAGGAGATATGTTTCCCTTTACTAAAGCTTGATATCCTGCCTTCAATCCCAGAGAAATGATATCCTCGTTCACATCGGGTATTCTCATTTCTATTGCCATAAGACCCTTTTTATATTTATCAGGGTCTACTTTCCGCTCAACAGCGAGATCTTTTAACTTGACATAATATTTTGGAGCATAAAACCCTACACTATCGATTCCGATATCAGAAAACAAGTATTCGTTGCTTATCATTAGGGATCTCTCTTTTAACGC
Source organism: Promethearchaeota archaeon (assembly GCA_018238625.1). Classification (GTDB taxonomy): domain Archaea; phylum Asgardarchaeota; class Lokiarchaeia; order Sigyniarchaeales; family SOKP01; genus SOKP01. Next base: position 24,346 of record JABCSY010000006.1, on the reverse strand, counting down.
TGGTTTAAATTGGTTCGATTGTTAAATGTAATGTTTATTTAGTTAAATATTTATTCAAAAACTTATCTAGTTAAACATTATTCTTATTATATGAGGTAGTTATATAAGATTTCTTAAATTTCTAATAATCTCAACAGTTCAAATTCTTAATCGTGGTAATAAGAGAAAATATGAATTGTAATTCAAATAATAAAAATTTATAATAAATAAATCTCATATTCCTATTAATATTAATAGTAGTATCAATTGTAGTAATGTCTCTAAAGGTTAAATTATCTTGGAAGAGTTAAAGGACATACCCGCAAATAAGCTGCCTAAACACATTGGTTTAATTTTAGATGGTAATCGTAGATGGGCAAAAAAAAAATTGTTTGAGGCAAATGTGGGCCATTTAATAGGGTACGAGAATTTAAAAGATAGGTTATTTGATTTTTTTGACGCAGGAATTCATTATTTGAGCATTTACGCCTTATCCCTCGAAAACGCGCGGAAAAGAAGTGTTAGCGAACTTAGATATATTTTTAAGATAATTTTAAAAGCAGTGGATACAGTAATAAATGAATCAACCGTTAGAGAAGAGAAAGTTAAATTTGACGTAATTGGCCGAGTGCATTTGCTACCTGAAGATGTCCAGGAGAAAATCAAAGAATTAATTGAATTTACAAAGGACCATAACCAAAATTTCATTAACTTGTGCATTATGTATGACGGCCAAGAAGAAATCGTAGACGCTGTGAAAAAGATAACGGAAGATAATATTAAGTCAGAAGATATTACGCGAGATTTAATCAAGAGCTATTTATATACGAAAAGTTTTCCAGAGTTAGATTACATCATTCGCACAGGCATGGAAGATGGCGCTAGAATTTCGGGATTTCTGTTATGGGACGCATCTTATGCAGAGTTCAAATTTAGAACTGACCTATGGCCTGATTATAATAAAGAAATGATAATTGAAGATATCAAAGATTACTTGGCGAGAAATAGAAGAAAAGGAAAATAGAAGAAAAGGGAAGTTTTCTTTTTGTAAAAATTTAAAATCAATAAATTTTATATTGTTGATATTAAGGTAAAATAGCGCTTTTACGCATGCATTGTTAATTCGTAATAAATATCTGATATGCGCAATTAATAGAAATATTAAAATTAAATAAGATACACTAAGATGGCAATCTCAGACCCTAATCAAGTAATCTCCATAACTATAAAAAAGTTTCCTCAAAATCTTCTAATTCCTAGTTTAAAAAATTCTGTTTCTTTAGAAGTTGTGAATAATTCTAAAAAGGAGGAACATTTTAAATTTGTTTTTGAGGGAGAAAATCTAGATATTGAGGTTAACCCAGAAGAGTTCAACAAAGAAGTTCTATTTAAATCAGGAGAAACTAGGAAAATAGATTTAACATTGAAACCAACCGCTGATGGGTACGGAAAATTAACAATCAATGCCTATTGGATGAAATTGGTCGAATACGTGGTAGATATACAAAAGATAAGAGAGACTATTTCCGCAAGTAAAATAAATAAAATTTTGAAAAATATACAAGTTCTCGAATTCGATGATGGAGATGGGTTTAACTCAAAAGACTTATTTATAGCGTCTAGTAAAAGTGAAGTTAAGATAATTGAGAAGGAAATTAAAGAATTAATAAAAATTCATAGCGAAACACAAAAAAACCTGCAAACTTCCGATACGCCATTATTAGATGGAGATACTGGGGTTAAGCTTGTTGAAATTGATAATAAATTAAAAGTTCTAGCAAAATCATATCTCTCGATGGGTAATTTTTTTAAGGCGTTAGAATACTCGTTAAAACTATCTGATGAAGGAGAAAAAAAAAAGCTTTATTATAACTTAATTAGAGCCAATGCAACAGTTAATTTAGACGCTACAATAGAAGTTATTAAAAATTTAAACGATAAAAATAAAAAAAATCAAGTAGTAGAAAAAATAGCGCTTGATTTACTAAATACTAATCAAGATCAAGTTATCAGGGTTCTTTCTTTTATCGACGACGCTTCGCTAAAGGAAAAAGCACTTATTAACATCATTAGCAAATCTCTGGAAAATGGTTTCAATTTAGCTCTTAAACTTTCTGAGTCTATTGAAGATGAGATCCTTAAAATTAAAGTTCTATTTAACATTATAAAAAAATTGCATGAAAAAAAGAATAATGTATTAATTCTTAAAATTATAAATCAAATCAATCAAATTATTCTTAATTCTAATAAAATTGTTTTATCAGCTAAAGATTATAAGAACCCGGCTTACGCATTTTTTAGAGGAGCTATATGCATTATTGCGGAATTAGATTGTCCAGAAGCTGCTGACACGGTCATAGGGGAAATAAGCTCGGTAGGGCTAAGAGAAAGAGTTGCAAAAGACTTATTTAACGAAATTTACGAGATGGTTAAAGAGAAAAAAACTAAAGTTGAACCTATAGGAACATTTTCTCAATTCTTTCTATTAAATACTTACGCTTCAAAAAGCTCTAAGGAAATAAATCAGTTTTCCCTCATTGGAGGAAATGCAAGCAGTAACATTCTAATGGGCGATTATAACTTCAACATTGCTCTCATATCGCTATTTAGTTTTGATTTTGGCATATTTCCTATCATTGATAGAGTTTATTCAGAGTTAAAGTACAGTTCGGATAAATCTTTTGCGTATTACATTTATCCATCAAGCAACAATCACGATCAAGAAGAATTAGTAGTAATACAATCTACGTTAAAAAAGTTCTTCCAACCCGAGAAAATTTCAAAACAAGTTGTTGTTTTTAATTTTGACTTTATTCCCTATTTAGGAAAACCTACAATTATTCTCTCTTCTGAATTAAATGAGACGAATCCAATTAAAACCAAAATTATTAAAAAGCTTGGAGATCGCGTTGATTTAATAATAGACGACTCTTTATTTAAGGGGGGCAAAACTGTTGATAATCTAAACAGCATATTCTATGGTAGTAATTTCAAAATAGTTAATTTAATTCTATCATATGAATTCTTAAACGATTACGATACATTTAAAGCGTTTATCCAAACAATAATGTAATTTAATAATTTTTCAAACTAAAATTAAAAAGTGAAGGAATTTATGGCTAAGGATAAAAAAAAGAAAAAGAAGAAAGGATCAGGCGGAGATGAATACGATACGTTCTCGCAAATTATGGGACAAGATACGGGTAAAAAGCATAAGTCTAAGGCAAAAGCAGCGTCGGGGCTTCCTTCAGGCGTTTTTATTGGAGAACCCATAGATAGATCTTCGGATCAATTGTTTCTTGGAACGGATTACAGAGAAGTACTTATACCCGAAAGATCTTGGGGGGAAATCTTAGCCGATATCGAGCATTGGACCCCTTTACCCTTCACGCATGGAATTGAAATGGAATTAATTATCGCAGATGACAGTGGTAACTACCCGCCCGGTGATGAAATGGTTTATCGGATGAAAGAGATCGTAAAAGATGCCATAAAAATTATGGATCAGATTTTATACCAAGGAAGAGACGATTTCTTACCTGTGCCCGATTATATTCGACAAAAAGTATTGGCAAGGCCTTATGGGAAGGATGACATTGAAAAAGGATATGTAATGGATATTAGATATCCGCTTCCAGATGGAAATGTCGTTGACATTGATACTTTTGGTCGTGATGGTAATGTTACAGCAGTTACTTATATATTAGAACTCGTGACGCCCCCATGTGAATATGTTGAGGAGTTGGCTTATTGGGGATCAACCTTATTTCTTTTAGCAAAAAACACCCTACCAAGAGACTTACACATCATAGCTTCAGCCATTAACCCAGCAGCTAAAGAATATATGCGCGGGTTGACCCAGGCGGACCATAGCCACATTGGCTCCTTTAAATCTGATTTAGAAAAAGTGCAGTCATATTGTATGATTCGTAACTTTATTCCGCATATAATTGCTCTTACATGTAATTCACCTATATTAAATAATAAGCCAACAGATGTTATTAAAATAGTTAATAATAGAATTACAGCGCCAAATTGCGTACGTTCTTTAAGGTTAAAAAATAACACTACAATGTTAAGTAACAACGACCCTAAACATTTTCCCCCCTATATAACTTCGGGAGACCAAGATACAATCGACTACTTCCTTCAAGTTGTCCAGAAAGCGAGTTTAGAGGATGGACGCTTCCAAGACGTGTTTCCATTCACAGATTGGGGAACAATTGAAATAAGAGTTAGCGACGCTCAAATTTCAATATGCCGTAGAATAGGGATCGCCTTATTACTACAAGCGATGTGTTATAAAACTCGAAAGTTATTAGACCAAGGAGTATGGGTGCCGGACGCGGGTAGCGAGACGATCGCGTATAATAGAAAGACTACCATCGAAAGAGGGTTAATATCGTTATTCCGCCCTCAAAATCTTACTCGAGAACATCTCGCGCAATATGACCCGAATTTTGCAGAACAATATTTAGGGCCTGAGAATCAACCTATTAGGTATATGATGCAAGCAGTTCAAAGGATGTTTTTCTACTTAAAAGACGAATTAAAAGAACTTGGTTTTCTCTACTCGCCGTTTTTGAAACCTATACTTCAATCAGTTTTTGGAAATGTAAGCTACGCGGAACCTCCAATAACTGAGGCGGAGTATCAATTATCTCTTTACGATTATAAACTAAAGGCAGGACAAGATCCAAATATTTTAAATGATTTAATATATTTCACAATTGAATATTGTCAAGATCCGTTAAATAATCCGCTTACAGGCGTATTGTCTCTTCCAAAAGAAATGAGAGAGTAATATAATTGATTTTTTTTTATCTTTCACAGATTATTTATGCTAACAAAAGGAAAATTAACGATTAAAATCTAATGATTGTTTTAAATTCCAGCATAAGAATAATATAATGTTATTATAATAATGAAATAAAATTGAATCGTTCCAAATGATTTAGGAATAAAACTCATAAAAATTTATAAATAAAAAGATAATTATTTAGTAGAATAAATGAAAATATATATCATATAAAATGAATACTAATTTTTCTCAAGGAAAAAGTTTGATCAAATCCGCTATAAGTGATATAAAAATCGTGATAAATAGTCTTCAAAATGATTATTTTTCTCTTGTAGCGTTTAGAAGTCAGTTTGCAGTAGAAAAATTAAATAAAGCTATCCTAAGTTTTATGGGTTTGAAAGTGGAAAAAACCCATGTTCCAACAGATATTTTAAAAGATGTTCTAAAAAGTGAGTCTTCTTTAGCGATAGATTTAGAAACAAAAGAGATACTTAAAAAAATTCTAAAACATTCAAAATTTTTTGAGAATGAAGGGGTTCAAACTCGATATGGAACAATCAAGAATAATAAATTAATTATCGCTGAAGAGATTTATCAATCCTTCGAAAATATCAAAGATTTTCTCATAAATCTTGAAAAGATCGTAATTTTATATTTAAAGCTTCTTAAGAAGAGCTTGAACATGACAAAAGAAGAATTTAAAGATTTAGATCGATTAGAATCATTACTCGGAGAATTGAAACAATGGACATAAATTTGAAGTTTTTAAATAACGAGTATTATTCAACAAAATTGGAAAACTACTTAACTCAACTATTTCAAGTAAATAAAATCATCGTAGGAATTGTTTTATTTGGTTCATTGGCTAGAGGAGATGCCATTTATTCAGAAGAAAAGCGAAGTGATATTGATTTAATTATAATTTTTAAAGACAATGAACTGCCAGAACATCATAGAAAAAGAAGCGCGCTGAAATTAAAATTAATGGAGTTCTCACCTTCAAGAGTAGATTCGCTTTGGATGACTGAAAGTGAATTTAAAAATTTAGTTCGAATCAAAACCGATCTTATTTTATATGCATTGGATGAAGGGAGACTTCTGTATGACCCATTGGGATTGGTAAAAGAACAAAAGGAGAATTTATTTAAAGAATTGAAAAAAAAAGGAGTTAAAAAGGAAAAGCATTACTGGGCTTGGCCAATAAAACATTTTGGCGAAGAGATTGAATGGTAAATTAAATTTTTAATATCGGGGTTATTTTTAATACTAACTTAAAACTAACTTTTTAACAAAAAAGAAATTTGAATATAAAATATAATATTTATATAAAATTAATTATTCAAAATTTTTTTGAACAATCTTTTAGAAACAATCGAAACGCTATAATATATAAGGAATAATTATTACTTAAGAATATATAAGGAGACAACTTGATATAATCTAAAGTAATCAAAATTTCTTCTATAGAAATAAGAAAAAAAAAAAGTTAAAGCAATAAAAATAAATAAAATGCTAACAGCAACTATCGAACAAGAAGGAAAAACGCGAATAGAAAACATATATGTAATCGATGCCCACTCGCATTTAGGAGAAGACGTGGATGGAGCAACAATGATGAATCCACTAGCACCGGGTACAGGAACTTTTGATTTTTGGGGTAACGTTCAAGGAAGATTAAAATCAGAATGGGTAAAAACCGGAGAACAATCCTTTAAAACTTCAATGGACGGGAAATCGACTAAAATTGCTTGGTCGTTCAACCCCTATCCTTTTACAGATAAATTATATGCTGCGTTAGAAACTTTGGGAAAAAGGTATTCTGATTTAAAAGAAAAGTCGAAATTTTATTCTTTCATCGATCAAGGCGTTGTTTTTCCTTTTCAAGATGTGTTTAGAAATAAACATCCAGAAGCTTTGTATCGAGCTAGCAACATTAACGTTTCCAGATTTACTACGCGCTTCCCATTTTCTATGAAACTAATTGGATACGCTCGCTGCGATCCTATGGAAGGTGAAAAGGCAATTAAGGAGGTAACATACGCTCGAGAAGTATTAGGTCTCCGGGGTCTAAAATTACATCCTCGATCAGAAAGATGGATCGATAATATTAAAACAGGTAAACCACAAAAGGTTTTAATTGAAGCCGCAAGCCATTCAATGCCCGTATTATTCGACACTCGCGGTAGAGGCTCGATATTAGACATCGCCGAGTTAATTAGGACTACTAGGACAACGTTAGCTCAACATTATCCCGAGTTATTACCTCATTTCAAGGTTATAATCGCACATTTCGCTCAAGGAAATATTGGCGATTACGAAGTCTATAATGCGATTGTCCAACCAAATACTTATGGCGATTTATCTATGCTTCATGGAGAGGGGGCTGGGAACTTTTTAGAAGATTTTAGAACATGGTTTAAGGCACAAAATAAAATAAGAGTCGATAAGCGAGATTGGTCCGAATACCTTCTATACGCCTCAGATTACCCTTACTTTGGAGATGTTCACGCTCAAAAGCTTCTGACATACATTATAAACAAACGGTTTTTTGACACAGGTGGAAATATTAAAGACGTCAGAAATATCATGGGGTTAAACCAGATAAAAATTCTTCCGGAGTATAACTTACCTCAAAATAAAAACAACGGAAGTAGTTTACCAAGCACTTTAATATCAAACCCATCAAATAGTAACCCTACTTCTTATGAAATCGCTATAAAAGCTTTGGCAAAATTAATCGTAGAAAACAAGGTCGATATTAGAAGATTTTGTATACAATTCAAGGATACTTGGGATAACTTTAACGACGATATTTTATTGAACGCTTTCACACCGAATAACAAAGAAGAAGTTCCAATCATACTAACTCAATTAGTAAAAGATCAAATCGCTTTGCTTGCGCCCTTAAATAAAAAAACCGCTTGGAATAAATTTGGTTATAAATATTTCAACCCAAAAGATCGCGCGTTTTTTGCATCTATCTTCAAACAGAACTACTTGGCTAAGGACGAAAAGCAAACGGTTGAATGCTTAAATCAGATTTTTCGTTAAAGTTTTGATTAATTCACCTGTAGATATCAATTCTTTTTTAAATTTATATATCTGAAGAACTTAAATTGTAAATACAGATATCCTTTTTTTAGAGAAACGGAAAAAGAATAAAGTAGGATTATATTTGCCTAAAATGATTAAATAACGAAATAATTATCCACTATGCTTCCAAATCTTTTGAAATGGGAGACATCTCCATCAAAAGTTTGTGGATTTACTCGATCTTTGAATAAAGTTATAAACTCATCAGAGATTAGTTGCATATACCTTTTATCAATTTTTAATATTTTTTCTTTTTCGACCAAATAAGCAAAAACGACATCATTTTTTATAATTAGATAAATTCGCTGATTTCCAAAATTTATCTCTTTAAGGCTTATACCCGGCCCTTGACCAATCAATTCTTTCGTAAATGATAATAGAGCAGATATAAAACCGCTGATTTGAAGTTCAACATTTGCGAGTTTCGTTTTGTTGTAATTAATTTTTGAAAAATATAAATGTCCAGCTGTGCTTATTATAAGAAGCGCTAATAAAGAATTTGATTTTGGAATTTCGAAATCTTGTTCACAAATTTGCTGAATTTCTGAAAGTGATCTTTTAGAGGAAAGTGCTTCGTTTAATTTCTTCGAGAAATAATAAAATTTAGAGAATTTTAATATTGATTTTTTCGTATCCAGATAAATTATAACGGTTATTTCCTTGTGTTTATTGTCAAAATAGTGAATATATGCGGTATAATTACAAATATTATCAATTAAAAATCCTCGTTTGTTTCCTAATATTTTCTCTTTATTTAAATTAATTAATTTTTGGATGAGTTGGTCGCCTATTCCTTTTTGGTAAATTATATTTATTTTCCCTCCAGCATTTAAATCGGATAATTTTGTCAATCCTACGCCAAGAAGCTCCATGGAAATGGACTTATCAGGCTCGAATACAATCATAATTCTTTGGTTTGCGATTTTGTCTAATTTATTTTTAATTTAATTTTTTAGAATATAAAAAATATTTACTAATATTTGTACAAAAAGATAATATTTTAGTTTATATTTAAACTTTTTTATAACAAAAAATAAGTTCTTGTGCCAAATCAAGTTTGAGTAGTGTAGAAAACTAAAAAGTTTAGGAATAACACATTTAAATAATTTTTTGGGGTAACATTTTAATATTAGTTCTTTTTTATAGTTGTTAAATTTCGAAAATTCCAATTTATTTTAAAATCCTAAAATAGGAAGATAGATTGATAATTGTTTAGTAAATGAATGTTTTTAAAGGTTATATTAAAAAATAACTCCACAAAATTAAAATAGGTTTTGAAAATACTAATTAAAGAAGAGATCTCGGTCCTAATCATCGAAGATAATCCTGGAGATGCTCGATTGATTGAAGAAATGTTAAAAGAGGCAAAAAGATTTCAATTCAATTTCTTTAATCACAAGACGCTTAGCGAGGGATTAGAAGAGCTTCTAAAAAGCGAGATAAATGTAATCCTATTGGACCTTAATCTTCCCGATTGCACAGGGCTTAACACGATATCTATTATTCGTGAAAAGGTTGAGGCTATGCCAATTATTATACTTACAGGAAGGGATGATGAAGAATTAGCGATTAATTCCCTTAAACTTGGAATGCAAGATTATTTAGTTAAAGGAAAAATTGATCCCGTATTATTAGAACGCTCAATTTTATATGCAATTGAAAGACAGCAAGTCAAGCTAGAACTAGAACTTTCTAAAAATAAAATTGAAGAAGAATTCCAACGGGCTAATTTTTACAAAGATATTTTTGCTCACGATATGAGTAATGTTTTACAGGGGATATTATCAGTTGCCCAACTCTGTAAATTTCAAATGATGAATCTAGATGTTAAAAATGATATTGTGGATATAATAGGAATTATCGAAAATCAAATCATTCGAGGTTCAACATTAATCTCTAATGTTCGTAAGCTATCTCAACTTGAAGAATACACAACGCCTATTCAATCAAAAGAAATACTTAGTCTTTTAAAGACTTCAATTAATAATTTAAAAGACGGATATCAGACCCATAATATTAATATAAAAATTCACTCTTCTTATAAGAGAGTCTATGTTCAAGCAAATGAGCTTTTATTAGATGTTTTTGAAAATATTTTAGTTAATGCTGTAAAACATAACGAAAATCTGAGTGTAGAAATAGCAATTAAAATTTCGAAAAAGAAAGAAAATCAAATAAGCTGTGTCAAAATAGAGTTTATAGATAACGGGACTGGCATAGAGGATTCGAGGAAAGCCTCAATTTTTACTAGAGCTTCTCCAGATAACAATTATATTGGCGGAATGGGTATAGGTTTATCCCTTGTAAAAAGACTGTTAGATAGTTACAAAGGACAAATTAGGGTAGAAGATAGCATTAAAGGAGATCATACTAAGGGTAGTAATTTTATAATATTAATACCAGAAACCAGAATAAAAAAAAAGTAGATAATTTATTTTAAAAGTCCAAATTTATTCTCAAGATTATTTGGGGATTGTAAAAATGAAGGTTGTACCTTTCCCTACTTCGCTTTCAAACCAGATATCTCCCCCGTGAAGCTGTACTAATCTTTTTGATAGTGCTAGACCTATACCTGAACCAGGAACATTTTCTCTTTTATCGTTTTTAATTCTACCAAATTCTCTAAACACTACATCATAATCTTCCTTTGCAATCCCTATTCCGGTGTCTTCAACATGAAACTCCCAATAATCGTCTTTTTCTATGCATCTAAACGTAATCTTACCGTGTTCTGTGAATTTTATCGCATTATCAATTAAATTATATAAAATTTGCTTAAACCTAAATTGATCTGCTTTAATATAAATATGTTTATTTATACCTTCTAAACTAATATCTAATCTTTTCTTCTTAAATAAATGATTTACAATTGAAACTATTTCTTTTGTAATGGAGAGTAACTCAAAATTTTCTGTAGTTAGTTCAAATTTACCCATATCAATAATCGATAAATCTAAAATCGTGTCGATTAATTTTTTTAAATGATCTGCTTCTGAAGTAACATCTTCCAAAAAATCAATTTGATCTTCATTTAACTGTCCATAACTTCTGTCTAACAATAATGATGTAAAGCCGATTATAGCATTTAAAGGCGTTCTTAACTCGTGAGACATAGTTGCGAGGAATCTCGATTTAAATTCTAAGGAGGAAATTAATTTGTCTAATAATTCTTGACGATTCCTTTCATATTTTTTACGCTCAGTAATATCGGAAAAAAAAGATTGAATAATCATATTATTTGCGATTCTTATTATTCTAGAGGTAATTTCTACATCAATCTTTTTTCCATCTTTTTTTTGAACTACGATTTCTATCTTAATTGGTTCTGAAGAATCATATAATTCTTTAGTATAGTGCGTTGTAATAATTTCTGAAAATTCTGAACTAACTAAATCGAATATATTTAGATTTAATATCTCATCTAAATGATATTGAAATAAATTTAAAGCTTTTTTATTAGCTCTTAAAATCTTACTCGTTTTATCAATTAAAAATATTGCTAGAGGAGCATCCTCTATCAACGCATTCATTTCATGAAGCGTTTGCTCCAATCTTTTTACTTCTTGCTCTGATTGCTTAATTTCTGTAATATCTTGAATTAAAATATAAATTAAAGCCTGGTTTCCTATAATTATAGATGAAAAATTTAGTTTAAGCCAAATAATTTCGTCTTTTATTGATTTTAAATATTTAATTTCTATCGGATTTGGGAAATTTCCTTTTAATATTTCACTGTGAACCTTATCAAATAATTCTAAATACTCCGGATTAGCCAAGGGAGTTTCTTTATAATTTTTATTAATTATAACCTCTTTTTTAAAATCAAGTAATTGCTCTAAACCGGAATTACAGTCAATAACTACGCCTTGTTTGTTTAAAATTAAAATTGGATATGGAGATTTTTCAAATAAATCTCGATATCTCTTTTCAGATTCTTGTATGCGCAATTCATACATTCGATGTTCAGATACATCTCGAATAGTTAATAAATCAGCAATTTCACCTTCCCAATCTATTTCTACTGAATTGATTTCAGCAATTGCGATATTACCAGACTTTCGTATAATAGTTATCTCTTGAGTTTCTGGTCCAGTAGGGTAACCAAAATTTTCCCCAATAAATTCATTCTTATATCGTCCAAAAAATTTTTCTGCAATTGGGTTTACAAAACGGACTACTCCTTTTTTATCGACAATGACAATACTATCAGCGTTCTCTTCTATTATTTTGCGTAATTGAATCTCATCTTTTTGTAATTTATATACTAATGATTCAATAGTTTGCTTCATTTTATGTCTATCAATTGCATGAAATATTGAGAGTATTAATGAATTGCTTTCAATCTGTCCTTTAACTAAATAATCTTGAGCACCTGCTTTAACTGCCTTAATTGCTAAATTCATGTTATCCATCCCTGTAAGCACAATAATGGGACTTATCGAAATTTCATCTAACATCCGTTCTAATGTTTCTATACCAGAGCTGTCCGGGAGCATAAGGTCTAGAAGAATAATATCAAACGAAGCCTCTTTGATACAAATCAATCCTTTCGAAAAATTTTCGGCAATACGCAAATCGAATATAAATTCTTTAGCCTCCTTAAGGAGTTCTTTTATTATTCGTATATCACCGGTATTATCTTCGATTAGAAGCATGTATATAATTTGATTTAAACCATTATTACTCTGCATTTCTCTCTTTCTAGCTCTTTTTAATTCAATTTAATCTTATTTATACATTCTATATGTTAAGGTAATCTAACACTTAATGACCAGAATTCTATTATATTCAATATTTTTTTAACGAATTGATCTAAATCCAAAGGTTTTATTATATAGCAATTTGCATGATTTTCATAAGCATTTACAATATCTTCTTCTGCTGACGAAATTGTAAGAACAGCTACAGGAATTTGTTTAAGATTTATATCCTCCTTTATTTCAGCTAGGACCTCTCGACCATTTTTTTTAGGTAAATTTAAGTCTAAAAAAATAAGATCTGGTGTTGGACTTGCCCTATAATCTTTCTCTTTCCTTAAAAAATGTAATGCTTCTATGCCATTTTCTACTACATGAAGCTTAATATTCCTGGGACTTTCTTTTAGGGCTTCCATAGTTAAACGAACATCAGCAGGATTAACTTCTACCAATAATATTTCAAATGGTTTTGCTTCATTCCTTTGTTTCATTTTAATCGTTTAGCTCTCAAATTTTCTAAAGTTTAATTCTTAACTTCTTTAACTCTGATTCTTTCTTGTGATTAATTTAGCTTTTTATATCAATCTCTTTTGGGATTGAGAAGTAAAAAGTAGAACCTTTTCCTACTTCTGATTCCACCCATATCTTTCCCTTATGATGCTCTAATATCTTTTTACATATGGATAAGCCTATTCCAGTGCCCTCATATTCGTACTTTGTACGTAAGCGCTGAAAGATTATGAAAATTCGCTTATAGTCCTTTGAATCAATCCCTATCCCATTATCGCGAACAGAAAATATCCACTGTTTTTTTTGAAGTTTTACTGAAACATGAATAAGAGGAGGACTTTCTCCATGGAACTTTATAGCATTAGAAATTAAATTTTGAAATAATTGAATAAATTCCACCTCATTTGCTACTAATTTAGGTAAAGGATCAATAGTAATGATTGTGTTTGATTCTTCAATTAAGTGCCTTAAATTAGCAATAACTTCTTTTAAAACGATATCTACATCAATCAATCTGAATTGTTTATCGCTTCTCCCGATTTGAGAATAAGATAACAAAGCATTTATCAATTTTTGCATTCTCATAGCTCCAGCAACTATAAAATCAATAAAGTCATCAGCATCCTCATCTACTTTGCCTTTATAGTGTCTTGCCAATAGTCGGGCAAAACTTAAAATCATTCGAAGAGGTTCTTTTAGATCATGGGATGCTACATAAGCAAACTGCTCGAGTTCGATATTAATTCGCCTTAATTTTTCTAATAAATTTTTGATTATCTGTTCCCCTTTCTTGCGCTCGGTAATGTCCAGAGCAAAACTCACACCGCCAAGTGTAGAACCAGGTAATGCCGATCCACCTATAAGAATGGGAAAGCGGCTTCCATTTTTACGAATGTATTCTTTTTCGATGGGGGTCATTACACCCTTAGTAGTAATCTCCTCTAAAGCTTTATTATCAAGATCTGTATATTCCGGGGGTGTTAAATCCTTCCAGCGTACAGTTCCAGAAAGAACTTCATCCTTAGAATATCCTACCATCTCAAGATAGACATCATTAGCGTTGGTAATATCGCCATTTGCATCCCAGAAAAATGTACCAATCATTTTAGACTCAAAAATCCCCTTGAATCTGGCTTCACTCTCCTTAAGCGCTTTCTCCGCTTTCTTGCGGTCAGTTATATCACGTACTATGCCACCAAATCCAATTTTATTTCCATCTTGATCGTATTTTAAATATATAGAAGTTTCAGCTGCTATTATTTCTCCATTTTTCTTCATAACTTCGAATTGAAAATTCTCTTTTTCTTTACTACTGTTGTAGACTTCGTTAAACACTTTAAACACCTTCCGTTTATTTTCCTTATCCATGAGACGACCAAAATTTAAACCAAGTAATTCATCTTTAGAGTATCCAAGGACTTCAACTAAAGAGTTATTAAAAAAAGTATAATTACCTCTTAGATCAACTTCAAAATAACTCTCTTTAATTCTTTTAAGTATACTTCGATACTTTTCTTCGGATTCTTTTAATTTCTGTTCTGCTTTCTTGCGCGCAGTGATATCAATAGCAGCACCTTCTAAACGATTTTCTTTTAGATCTGTTCGAGCAGAGATACTCGCCCAAAAGGGAGTGCCGTCTCTTTTGGTGACTTGTATTTCAAAATCCTTTATTTCATTATTAATACGGATTTCTTCTAACATTTTATTTCGCGTATTTAAATCCACATAATGCTCAAGAGCAATATAATCTGCTAAACATTCCTCTCGTGTGTCATATCCAACTAATTTAGCAAAAGTATTATTACACTCAAGAAATTTGCCATCACTAATTCTTGACCAAAATAATCCTATTTGTGCGTTATTAAAAAAATATCGAAATTTTTCCTCAGATTCTTTTAAGCGTTGTTCTGACAATTTTCGTTCAGTTATATCTCTTGAGACCGTAAGCGCTTTTAATAGACCATCAGAGCCCTTAAAGGTTCGTCCTTTAGTTTCTACCCAAATGTAATTTCCATTTTTGTGTCGAAGCCTTAATTCGCCCGTTCCTTCGCCCCTTTTAAAACCATCTTTTAACACTTTAAAAGCTTGCTTGGTATCTGCTGGATGAACGATGTCGTGTCGTGTTTTCCCCAGCATATCCTCGTTAGAATAACCTAAAATTCTTTGATAAGTCTCTTCGTTTATATATTCGTGTTCAAATTTGCTATTTAGAATGGCGATTAAATCATTTGCGTTTTCTGAGATTAATCTATACTTTTCTTCAGATTCTCTAAGTTCTTCCTCGATTTTTTTTCGATTAGTAATGTCTCGTGCTGCGACAAATACCCCCATAACTTTACCATTTTCGTCTTTAAAAATCGAAGCATTATATAGTACTGGCGTCACATGCCCATCTACATGCTGGAGACCCAATTCGTAGTCCCGAACCGAACCCGTCTCAAAAACCCTTTTATATCCTTCAGTTGCTTTCTCAGGCTCGGTGAAATACGACGAAAACTCAGTTCCTATCAATTCTTCGCGAGATTGGCCTGTAATTGTCTCTGTAGCGAAATTTACATCCATAATCTTTCCATCTTGATCGATTGTTGCTAATGGGTCTAAACTCACTTCAATTAGATTACGATTATATACGCTCAATTTGTGGATTTCAGCCTTTGCTTTAACTTTTTCTGTGAAATCAATCATAGTAATTAGATCTGCGTGTTTTCCTTCATAAGTAATAGTACAAGAATAATTTTGAACCCAAATAGTCTCACCCAGTTTTGTTAAACCTCGATACTGGTATTTTGTTATAACATCCTTCATTCCCATCTGTTTCTTCGTTGCTTGCTCACGAACAAATTCTCTGTCTTCGGGATGAATGTAATTCATAAAACCCCCCTGTGGAGTATCCAACAATTCTTCAACTGTATATCCAAGCATATCTGCCGCTGCTTGATTAACGTACTTATATCTGTCGTCCTGAAGTATAGCAATACCCATTAATGATTGTTCAGATATGGTTCTGAACTTTTCTTCAGATTCTTTTAATTTTTGTTCATTTGTTTTAACTTTATTAAAGTTCAAAAAAATCAATTAATTCTTTTTTTACAGTAAATTCAATAAATTATTTTCATTCTAGATTTTTAATATTGCATTGAAAATTGAGTGTTCTAATAATACTGAAAAAATATTTCTTTTAATTAAATAAGCGCGAGCTCCCGAATTAACCTTTTTATTTATCGTCTTTAAATCTGGTTTATTGCTTTCCATCTTAAATTTTAAACCCTTTTTTTACGATATTCTACAATATCTTATCTTTTATAATTTTTAAAATTAATATTTCGTTCTCATCATTAATAACTCATAATGTTTCAATGAAAATTCTTGTTTGGTGGTAGTTTTACGACAGAAAACCAAAAATCCTCAATAGATTTTACAACTTTGATAAATTGATCCATATCAACAGGCTTGGTGATAAAACAATTCGCATGGAGCTCATAAGTTTTGATAATGTCCTCTTCTGCCTTAGATACTGTAAGAATTATTACAGGAATTTGTTTAAGATTTTTATCTTGCTTAATTTCAGCCAATACTTCGCGACCATTTTTCTTCGGCAAATTTATATCTAAGAGGATCATGTCTGGGCGATTAGCGTCCTTAAATTTCCCTTTTTTTCTTAAATACGCTAAGGCTTCTACACCATCTTCAACCACATTAAGATTATTAATAATTTTAGCTTCTTTCATGGCTTCTTTTGTTAAACGAATGTCACCAGGATTATCTTCTACCAGTAATATCTCAACAGGTCTAATTCCTTTACTTAAACTCATTTTTTTCACATATTTATTTTCTTTTATAACTATACTATATTTAATTTTAGATTTGACTTAAGTACTTATACTCATTTCACATATAGGTTTTTATTTATTTATTAATATATCAAGTAAATAAATTTTAATTTGTTGAAATTTATCTTGAATATCGTTATTTTCTAACCTCTATTTTTGGAATTGAGAAGTAAAAAGTGGAACCTTTTCCTAATTCTGATTCCACCCAAATTTTACCACCGTGTCGTTCTACAATTTTTTTGCATATAGCCAATCCTATTCCAGTACCACCAAATTCATCTTTTTTATGTAAGCGCTGAAAAATAATAAAAATCCGATCGAAATATTGAGAATCAATCCCAATTCCATTATCAATCACAGAGAAGATCCATTTATCTGCTTTAACCTCTCCTGATACGTGAATACGTGGAGGTTCTTCAGTCCTAAATTTAATAGCATTAGAGATTAAATTTTGTAGTAGTTCTATCATTTGGGATCCATCTGCGAAAATCATTGGTAAGGAATTGTAAGTGAGTGTTGCGTTGGTTTCTTTAATTAATTGCCTAAAAGTAGCAATTACACCTTCTAAAACAGCGCCCATATCTATTTTTTTAAAAGGATTACCACGCGTTCCTACTCGTGAAAAAATCAATAAATCATTGATCAAATTCTGCATCCTAGTAGCGCCATCAACAGCGAAATTTATAAAATCATTAGCATCTTCATCCAATTTATCTTGATAACGATTTTGTAATAATTGTGTAAAACTTGCAACCATCCGCAATGGTTCTTGAAGATCGTGGGAGGCTATATATGCGAACTGCTCTAATTCAGTATTTGACCGCTTTAAATCTTTCAATGTTGCTTTAAGTTCATCTTCTGCTTTCTTGCGATCAGTAATGTCCTGAACCGTTCCAACCATTTTAAGGGCTTTACCAGCCTCGTCAAAATTAACCTCAGCTTGTTCATGAACAATGCGGATTGAACCATTTGGTAAAATAATACGGTGATCAATGCTATAAGGTTTATTATCATGTAAAGCTTCATCTACAGAAATCTGTACTAATTCTCGATCATCTGGATGGATCGTATTCACAAATGCTTCATATGTTGCACCAAATTCCAGCGAATTTAAACCAAAAATCCGATAAATCTCGTCAGACCAAAATAATTCATTCTTCACAATATCCCAATCCCAATTACCTATATGAGCAATTCTTTGAGCATTATCTAGACTGTTTGCTTTTTTTTTTAATTCCTCTTCGATCTTTTTACGTTCGGCAATGTTTATTCCCATTCCTCCAAGATAAGGTATATTACCAATCATTATACGTAGCCCCGTAAAATAATAAGGAGTTTTTTTACTACTTTTGGATATGAACTCCGCTTCTGCTGTAGATTTGCCTTTAATAAATACTTCTTGAATTCTCTCAGCCATAATTTTTTTATCTTTTCCTTTAAAGAAATCAAGCATGCTCATTCTTGATATCTCTTCAGATGAGTATTCAGAAACTTCTTCAAAATTTATGTTCCATCTAAGAAATTTGCCCTTCTCATCAAAAAAATAAAAAATTCCTGGTAAACTATCTATTATTGATTCAGAAAAGGTCTTGGCTTTCCTTAATTCTTCCTCTGCCTGCTTTCGATCGGTAATATCTCTTAATGTTTCTACTATTGCCGGTTGCCCGGTGTAATTTTTGATTGGTGAGGTAATAATATCAAAAACTCTTTCCCCCTTAAGAAGGGGTGTTTTTACGCATTGTTCAAATCGTAATTGACACAAGTTGCTTTCTGCAAATGTCTTTATAGGACAAATCTCGCACACTTGGCTTTGTCCTTTTATTACTTTATAACAGACTTCTCCAATTAATTCTTTTCCGAATATTTCGTGAGCAGTTTCATTCTTAAACAAAATTTTGTAGTCTTCTGATATGACAAAAACGATATCTTTTAAGCTTGAAAGAACAGAATTCAATTGCTCTTGTGCTTTGTTTAATTTTTCGTTTGCAAGAGCTAAATCGGCTGTGCGATCTTTAACACGTTGTTCTAACATTTCATTGGATTCTCTTAAATAACGTTCATTTTTTGAGATAATTTGACTTAAAAATGAAACACTGAAACCAACAAATGTAAATATTATAGTTCGTACAAATCCTTCAATTATAACAGTAACCGTTCCTCCACCAAGAAAAGAAAAGAAAATTAAAATTCCCGATAAAAAGAAAGGTACAATTAGCCCTTTTTTTTTCCACCAATAACACCCCAAAATAATTGGAAAATAAAACAAATGGGAATAAATTATATGGACTTTAATTATGATTTCAAAATAATATGTTAAAAAACATAGTATTGATATTGAAGCGACTACAACTATATATCTGATTGTTTCTTTCCGATCTTTTAATATAGAATTTATTATTCTCATCCTTTATTTCAGTCGGGTACTTTATTTTCAATGAAAATTCTTGTTTGGTGGTAGTTTTACGATAGAAAACCAAAAATTCTCGATAGATTTTACAACTTCGATAAATTGATCCATATCAACAGGCTTGGTGATAAAACAATTCGCATGGAGCTCATAAGCTATTAAGATAGTATGGTTCGCTAGACCGACAATGATGCCTTCTTGAAAGACTCTCGATACAGGATTTTTTACCCGTTTACGTGTTTTTTCATTAATTATATTAAAGACATCTTCTATAGGATTTCCTATAGCTTCACTTTGTTTCCAACCAGTTAAAGATTCGGCAACTGGATTTAAAAACGATACATTACCTTTACTATTTGTGGAAATAACTGCATCACCTATACTTCTTAATGTTGTTGATAGTAATCTTTCACTTTTAGCTAATTCTTGTTCAACATTTATACGTTGTAGTAGATTGGGAATACTCCCAATAGTATCCTTATAAAAAACAAATCCTGGAATATTGTCCAATATCATTTCTGCTTCTTCAAAGCTTCTTGTATAGCCCTTTTTCGTACTATTTCTATAATTTACCATTTTCAACCCCTCTTATTTATGTGTTCTTTTATAAACATTATGCTTATTATTAGGTGCAAATTAAGAAATTTATGTACATTTTTTATATATTGTATAAGAAGTAAAGGTAAATAAATATAAATTTAATCCAATTTATAGTGTAAATTATAAAAGTTGTTGCTTAATCACTATATTATTTGTACATGGGTAATATCAAGATGATTTTAGTACAACCAACTAATTCGAGCAATTATTTTAAATACTAATTTTACTTAATACACCTTTGTATAGGGTATTTGGTTAATAATTATATGTATAATTATTTCCACGAAAATTTCTATTTGTTAAAATTTACAAAACAAAAATTCATGGGAGGAGAAATGCACTTGTTAGTAGAAAAAAAATCATCAAACCTTTATGAGAAAAAATATCACTTCTTAATAGACAATATTTTAGATGTAGTAGGAGAATTAGATTTAAATGGGATTTTTACTTATGTTAATCCTTATATCTATGATGAATTAGGCTATCAACCTGATGAAATAATTGGACGAGAAATATATGAATTCGTTCATCCCGATGATGCTAAGAAAATAACCAAGGTTCTGTTTAGAAGACCAAAATCTCATGATTTCATACCTGAAATTAGGTTAAAAAATAACAAGAATCAATTTATTTGGTATGAAATAAAAGCTAGAAGGATAAAAGATTACAACAATCAAAGAAAGATATTAATTACTTTGAAGAACATATCTAAAGTCAAGGTATTAGAAGAAAGGTTAGAAAAAAAAGAAGAAAATTATCAAAAAATAACGAATTCTTTTCCAGAAATTCAATTTTGGAAAGTCTTTACCCCCAGTAAATATGAACGCGTTATTCGTACTACTTCTGAAATGCTAAAAGTAATTATTAAGAATATCCCTCAATGTGTATTTTGGAAAGATACAAACTTTAAATACTTGGGCTGTAATGGTAATTATTCCGAGTTCATTGGCATAGAACATCCTGAAAGTATAATAGGGAAAACAGATGAAGATTTACTCTCTAATAGAGAGAAGATTCAACAAATTAGGGAAAGTGAAACCAGTGTTATGTTATCGGGTAAATCATCATATCATACAAATGAATCTTGGATTATTGAGAAGGGAAAAAATATCTGGTTAGATGTAAGTAGAGTCCCTCTCATCGAAACCAAAGGAGATGTTAACGGAATTTTAGTCACATTTGAGGAAATCACTGATCGCAAAATTGCCGAAGAAGAATTACGAAATTCAGAAAAAAAATACAAAAATTTAAGTATTGAATTAGAAACTATAATGGATATTATCCCTAGTATGATTTTTGTAAAAAATAAAAGTGGTATATATACTAGGGTAAATCAAGTCTTTGCTGATTATCTAAAACTCGAAAAAGAAGATATCATTGGTAAATCGACCTTTGATTTGTTTCCTCAAGAACTCGCTACAAATTTAAAGAGAGATGATTTAGAAGTAATTAATAGTGGAAAACCAAAATTAAATATAGAAGAAAAATGGGAGACGGTCGATGGCTTAAAATGGGTTATATCAACTAAAATCCCATACATTGATGAGAATGGGGAAATCAAGGGAATTATTGGGACTTCAGTTGATATAACAGAACGTAAAATTGCCGAACAGAAATTGATAGAATCAGAAGCAAAACATCGTGGTTTACTTGAGACTGCTGTTATGGGTTTAATAGAAATTGACCTATTGCTAAATAATATTTCGTATGTTAACCCTAAATTATTAGAAATCGTTGGGTATTCAAGGGAAGAATTGAAAGATGATAGTATCTTTTATAAAATATTACATCCAGAGGATCTTGAAGAACTTCTTAAGTCGCATGGAGACAGGGATGTGGAATTTAGAATATATTCAAAGGAGGGAAAGCTAAAATGGCTATCGGGAACGAGGAAATATACTATTTCGGAAAATGGTGAATTAATAAATATACGATTGTGGCTACAGGATATAACTGAAAGTAAGGAAATTGAAGAAATAAAATCGAGCTTACTAACACGATTTTCCCACGAATTCAAGACGCCCCTCATTTCTATTAAAGGTTTTGCTGACTTTTTATTAACGGAATACAAAGTGAATCTAGATGAAAAAATACTATCTTTTTTGAGGAGAATCAAAGAAGGAAGTAATCGGTTGGAAGCTTTAATAAACTCATTTATGGAAGGTTCTCAATTAGAGAAAGCAGTAATCCGAGTGAACTTAAGACGAGAAGATGTATCTGATTTGATTCAGGAGGTATTACATGAATTAGAAGGTTTTATTGGAATGAGAGAACACACTATTAATGTGTCTCTAGACGAAAAATTAATTACGACCATAGATAAGGAAAAAATTTATACTGTAATATCTAATATTCTGATAAACGCAATAGACTATACACCTCAAGGTGGAAAAATCTCGATTAAATCTAGCATTGACAAAAACTTTTTAACGATCTCAGTGAAGGACAATGGTATAGGTTTAACTGAAGAAGAAAAAAACCTTTTGTTTAAACCTTTCGGAAAAATTGAAAGATACGGTAAAGGATGGGATATAACAGTTGGAGGAATGGGGATGGGGTTATATATTTCAAAAGAAATTATAGAATTGCATGGAGGTAAAATCTGGGCTGAGTCTGAAGGAAGAAGTAAGGGATCGGAATTCCACTTTTCCCTTCCGATTAAATAATATTTTGGAGAGATAAAGAAATATTAAAAATATTGGAACACAATTTCAAAATCCGAAAGGTCGAAAGGTTTTAATATGTAGCCATCCGCTTTAGTTTCTTCGATTTTTTCATTTACTTTATTTCCTGGGACTGCGGTTAGATAGATGATAGGAATGTTGCTAAACTTTTCACTATACTTTATTTTCTTACAAATTGTAAATCCGCTAACATCAGGTAAAATAATATCCAATAGAATCAATTTTGGGATGTTAAAAGTCAATTCTTCGAGACCTTTCGCGCCTGTGATAACTCCTTTACATATATAACCTTTTGCCTCGAAAAAATTAGTAACTAATTCGATTGTAGATAAATCATCTTCGATTAAAAGAATATCATATTGAGCGGCTCTTTCATGAGGTTTTTCTAATTTGAATATAAACCGCTCTTCGAACTGCTTAATTTCGTCTAGTAAATGATTTATAATTTTTAAAACATCTTTATTAAGATCCTTTTGATGTTTTTCAAGTATTAATTGTAGATTTCCCTTTATTATAGTAAATCTCTCTTTTAATGAATGGGTGAAAACAGATAAATCTTGGCTCATTAGGCTCGATTTTTCTTTGATATAGTAATTTATACCCTCTCTAACCAATTTGGAAATTGACGAAATATTATTTTGTTTTATAAACTCATGCCATTCTTCTTCAACTTCATCTGAAATGTAAACAGAGATTCTCTTCTTTCCAGAATAATAATCTTTTTTTTCTTTTTCATTTTTAGAAATTATGTTCACCTGTTAAATAGTCTAATAAAATAAAATTTTACATTGCTATCAATAATATATTGAATTAGTTAAGATATTAAAGTGTAAATATTTTCTTTAAACCATTAATTTTTACTATACTTAATTTGTATTTATCTAAAATATTAAATAAATGTGTTGTTTGAGAATATTCTTGATTATGACCTATTAAAAAAATATTTTAATATCATCTGGAAACTAATCCTCGCTTTACAAACATATCCTTTAATTCAGATATTATTTCCCTTCTTGCCGGTCCAGAATTACTTCCAACGTTCATAGTAATTTTTGGCGGTGGTGGCGGAGGTTTTAGAGGATCAAGGGTGACGAAACCTTGTTTAGCGACTGATTGAGGAGCTATGGGTGGCGTTGTTTTTTGAGAGGTAGCCGACAACGATGCTTTTACTGATTTTATTTTTTTCGCAGTGATTTTATCACTTTCAGTATCTTCTTTTTCTAAAGCTTCTGGAGTTGTAATAGATTTTAATCGTTTGGGGGGTCCTGCAGCCCCTTTTAATTTTTTACCTTTTTTGAATGGATCAGCATCTTTACTTTTTTTTTTCTTCTTCTTATCTTTGCTTTCTAATTTTTGGTTGTCTGAAATATATTCAATAGGTACCTTTTCAAACGGAATTGCAAACAGAGATTGCGAAATATCAGAGGGTACTAATCTGAATAGCACGCGTTTAACTTCTGAGAGTTCGGCCGCAACTTTATCCATAAGCTTAAGATTAATATCCAAAATTCTTTGAAGTTTATCTTCAATGCCAGGTAAAATTGTACTTGAATCTAATTCTGACTTCTCTTTTGAAAATATATTTTTAATACTTTTTGCGATCTCTGGTTCACTTGAGTAAAAATTATAAATACTTGTAGGAGTAATATCAAAATTCCACGATTTTTCGCTATTCATAAAAACAGTCGAGATTTTATCAGTTAAATACTCCACTTTAATTTGAAAGTCAGGATCGTTTACAATAT